>CAINEX010000090.1 GCA_903847935.1 uncultured Spartobacteria bacterium
CCTCGTCGATATTGCGCTGCACGGCCTCCACCACCACAATCGCGTCGTCCACCACGATGCCGATGGCCAGCACCAGGCCGAACATACTGGTCATGTTGATGGAAAATCCCAGCAGCGGGAACAGGGCGAAGGTGCCGACGATGGCTACCGGCACGGTGAGCAGCGGAATCAGCGTGGCGCGCCAGTTCTGGAGGAAGATGAACACCACAATCAGCACTAGGATGAGCGCCTCGACCAGTGTCTTCTGGATGTCGTGCATGCTTGCTGTCACAGCGAGTGTCGTGTCGAGAGCTGTCTCCATCTTGAGCCCTGCAGGGAAAGACGAGACATAGGAATTCATCAGCTTGCGGGCCATAGCTGCAACTTGGAGGGCATTACTACCGGGCAACTGATAGACCGCAACGATGGTTGCGGGATGTCCATTAAAACGCCCTGCAAGATTGTAGGTCTGGGCTCCGAGTTCGACGCGCGCCACATCCTTCACGCGCACGACCGAGCCATTGCGGTCTGCACGAATCACAATATTGGCAAACTGATCCTCGGTGACGAGCCGCCCTGGGGCACGAACGGTAAAGGTCATTTGCTGACCAGGCGGAACCGGTTCTGCTCCGGTCTGACCCGAGGGATTTACCGTGTTCTGCTGATTAACTGCTTCGTAGACTTCCTGCGTGGTGATGTTGAAGTTGGCCAGCTTGGCGGGGTCGAGCCAGAGACGCATGGCATAGGTGCCGGCACCGAAGACCGTCACACTCGCAATTCCGGTGAGTCGCGTCAGAGGATTAACGATATTAACGTAGGCATAATTGGCTAGGAAGACAGAGTCGTAGCGGTCGTCGTCCGTGTAGAGGGCGAAGCAGATCAACGGCGAGGGAGAGGTCTTAATGACATTGATGCCCTGTTTGACGACTTGCTGGGGGAGCTGGGACTGTGCTTGGGCCTGACGGATCTGGGTGAGGATCTGGTCAGTGGTGGGGACCGTATTATTGGCGAAGATGACATTCAGCTGGGACTGCCCGGAACTGGAGTTCAGGGAGTACATGTACTGCATGTTGTCAACACCGTTCACCTGCTGTTCGATCGGCGTGGCGACCGCTTCCTTAACGGTTACTGAGTCAGCTCCAGGGTAGCTGGCCTGTACCTGGATCTGCGGAGGGACGATGTTCGGGAACTGGGAGACTGGGAGACCTAGCAGACAGACGATACCGAGGATCACCGTGATGATCGCGATAACGATGGCAACGATGGGCCGATTAATGAAAAACTTAGCCATGACAATTGTTCCTCGGGGTTAGGAGTCCAGAAAGCCGAGATTACCGGGCGGGTGGCAAAGAAGCAGCGGAGCTAGGAGAAGGAGAAGGCCTAGGGATCGACTGCATAATACCATTCTCGCCTACTGCGGAAGCTGCGGGAGTCGGTGAGGTCCCAGCACCCGTGGTCAATGGCATTACCATGCAACCATCTACAACTTTCTGAGTTCCTTGGACCACTATCTTCTCGCCGGCACAGACACCGGAAAGAACAACAGCCTCATCTCGGGTCGTCATTCCCAAATTCACATTGCGGATCGTGACCTTGTTATCGACGCCGACAACGGCGAGTTGATGGAGATTCTGGATGGTGATGACAGCGGCGATTGGTACGACAAGCGCATTCTTCTGAACCCCAACAGTAGCTTGGACCCGGGCAAAGAGACCTGGTCGGAGCAATGAACCAGGGTTGGGAAAGGTCCCCTCTACCGTGATGGAACCAGTCTGAGTGCTGATCTGGTTGTTGGCGGCGCGGAAGACACCCTTTTGAGGGTAGGTCATGCCATCAGAAAGAAGCATGCGCATTCCGGAACTCTCATCCTGTTTCCTGTACTCGGTAGCCATCGAAGGATCCTTGAGGCTCTGACTGATGAAGCTTAGGTAATCATCCTGACCTACCTGAAAGACCACCTTAATCGGATCAATGGCGACGATGGTGGTGAGGGGCTGAGGGGAAGAGGAACTGACATAGGTGCCGACCTCGTAATTAGCAAGACCAGCCATCCCGTCAATCGGGGCCACGACTTTGGTGAAATCGAGATTCACCTGAGCAGACTGAACAGCCGCCTGCTTTGCCGCGACCTCACTGACCGTGGCTTGATAATTCTGCTGCTGGTTTTGGAACTCCTGAACACTGATCACCTTGCCGGCGAGGAGGTTCTGGGCACGGACAAAGTCCTGTTGGACCTTGGTCTCCTGTGCGATGGCCGTGGAGAGATTAGCCTTAGCTTGGTCCAGAGTCGCCTGAAAGGGAGCAGGATCAATCTGGAAGAGCGGATCGCCCTGCTTTACCACGCTGCCCTCGGTGTAGTAGCGCTGGATGATATTGCCGGCGACATTCGGCTTCACCAAAGCGGTCACCGTGCCCTGCAGATTACCGATCCACTCCTTGTGATTCGGCACATCTTTTTGAAGAACGCTTCCGAGCGTGACTGGAACGGGAGGATTCGTGGCTGGGACTGCTTGCTCTTTTTTACAGGCAGTGAGAACAATCAACGTCAGCCCCATGATCAATGGACCTAAAGTTCGGCAGGAGGAAATCATGGAATCTTGTTTAACAGATGGAACATCCATGTGGCTAGGAAAGAGACTGGCCTTGGGGTGGCAGCACCTGCGCAAAGTGACGTAATCCCATCCAAAGAACGGGCAATAGGCTCCATCCGAGAACAATAAAGGGTATGATACCATAGACACCCTTTTGGAGGGGGTAGATGTTTACCCATAGGGTGTATCCAATGACAGCCGCGGCGATTGCGGGGATAAGTATCATCCAACGTTTTTTTGACAAGGGATCACGGAAAACAGAGACCCCCGCGCTAAGCACCACGAGCAAGTATGCTCCAAGCAGCGCAAGAACTCCGATCGTGGAGGCCCAGAAGAAAGGATCGGAACCATTGCCATGAAAAACCAATCGCATCGCGGCATAACCGGCAATGATAGTCACAATCACGCAGAGGGAGGCAATCACAGGGGATGATCCTCCTGCTGAGAGTCGGGCTAATCGGCTTGTCGGAGCCAACTCTCGCATCATGGCAAAAAGCACTCTCGACGCCCCCATCACCGAGGCCAGACCGCAACCGAGCGCGGAGAAGGTGGCCAGGATATCAAGGAGATCACCACACCATTTTCCGAAATAGATACCGCCAAGATCACCGAGCAATGAATGAGAGGCCGCAAAGCGAGCCATGCCTGCCTGGTCAGTACCGAATCCGAGCACCTGAGCCGTCGTCACCAAAGTGTAGACAACCCCACCACCAATCACAGTCCCGAGCAGTACCCTTGGAATCGTGAAGGTCGGACTCTTCACCTCCTCCGCCATGGTCGCAACTTCCTCAAAACCTGCAAAAGAGAGGAAACCGAAGGATAGGGCTAGGGCGATTGACGAAGAAGTTAATCCCCTAGTCGGAATGAAAAGATCGATAAGAGGAGGATCTCCCTGGGGGCCATGCCCGTGAAGAACACGCCAGATCACTGCGACAGAGAGAGAAATCATTATAACCACCGCGAGTCCCTCAAGAATGATCAGTGCGACAGCGGCACGGCGTGCGGCCGTGATTGCCAACACTCCCACCATAAGAGCCCCCACAAGGGTAAAGAAAAAAATGGAGGGATGGTGTGCCGGGTGAAACTTTTCGGCAAGATCGCCTCGGAAGAGACCGAAACCGGAGATCCCCACCATTCCAAAGCAGAGATAAGCACCCAGCATGGCCCATCCCGCCATCACCCCTACCCTCGGCCCCATAACTGCGGTGACAAAACCAAAAGCCGAGCCGGCATTAGGGTGAAGCCTTGAGAGTCGCGCAAAACACCAAGCCACCATCATGACCAGAAAGGCGCTAAGGAGAAAGATCAATGGAATCAGGCGGCCGACATGTTGTGAAGGCTCCTGAGGGTTCAGATTCATGGCCAACGTCGGCCCCATTCCCGCAACGCTGACCCCTATCGCATCCCGGACACCTAGCCGCTGGAGGAAAGAAGTCCGATGGGGTCCTTTCTGTGACACTTTACTCATCAGCGAATAATTAGTTTAAGACCGCAGCCTGGGCCTCGCGAATTTTCTCAATGACCGGCACCAGCGACGGATCCTGTTGGGCGAGTAGATCAAGTTTCAACTTCGCAAAGGCTTTCCTTGCCGTAATCTGGGCTTCAGGAGTCGATGCATTCGCCACAGCATTGTTAGCGGCAATGAACCGAGGGCTGCTTTGGATGGCCCCCATCGCCGACTTCATCCTCATCTTGTCGCCAAAAGAAAGCTGACTGATCACCTGCTCGCGGCATTTTTCCATCGCAGCAAGAACCTGTTGAGGTGATCGCGTCTGCGCTTGAAGTTGAGTCCCAAAGATCAAGACCGTGACTAAAAGTAATCTTTGATAAGTAGATATGTTAGATAGATTTAACATATTTCTATATGTAATATGTTTCTATTTTTTTAACAGAAATTATTTTCATCTTATTTAAATAATCAGCAAAGAGTTTTAAACCACGCTTTTCCACCTCGCTCAGATCGTAACAAATCGACTCGGTCAAGTAGTGGAGAGCAAAGACGGAATCATCTTCCAGGGCTGCAATCTCGCGGCGATGTGACAATCCAAGAATTTTACAAGAGCGTAGCAAATCTGATATTTCCGTTTTATACGTATAATCTTTCTTAAGTGACCATAGGGCAAAGACAAAAGGAAGCCCAGTATAACGATACCATTCACCACCCAAATCTAGAAATCGGACATCTGAACCTAGGACTTGTTTTCGGTAAGAAATTGCCGGATCACCGATCAGCAATCGGGGATTTTTATACAACTCAACAGATTGGGATTGGACATATTTGGGAAAGATTCCGTGAAATTCTTCCAACACGATCCGCAGGAGAGCATTTGAAGTATGGGATGAGGGATCCAAGGCGACCTGGGTGATCCCCTGAAGATCTTTGGTATAGGCCATGACCACGCTATGGACATCCCCCCTTGAGGAGATCGAAACCCCGTCAACCGCCTCAGATTTCTCCATGCTGATAACATCGATTGAGGAGAGCAATGCGGCATCAAACTCGCCTGCCTGATAATGATCAAATAACTTCGCTGGTACAATCTTCTTAACGTGTGCAGCGCCGCCCTCTAATCCTTCCAAAAGTGGGCGGGCGTTCAGATAGGGAACGCAGCCGATCCTAGGAACTGGCGTCTTCACGCTGGAACCACTTCAGAAACCTGCTTTCGGGTACCAGTTGACTCAATACGCTCGTAGAAGGTATTCCTCTGCATCGGTTCCCTCCCCGCTTCCCGGATTGCCTTCTCCATTGCTGCGATGGTCTGCTGTTGAGGGGTCTTGGCGCCAGCCATGTGAAAAATCTTCTCCTCCTGGATTGTCCCATGCAGATCATCGACTCCGTAATTAAGAGCGATGGAGGCAAGCGGTAGGCCAAGACTGATCCAGTACCCGGTAATGTGGTCAAAATTGTCGAGCATCAGGCGGGAGATGGCCAGATTCTTCAGTTCATCCGTTGAGCAGGCGGGGCGAATGTGCGCGAGTTCCGTGGTTTCGGGGACGAATGCAAAGGGGATGAATCCTGTAAATCCATGGGTCTCATCCTGAAGTCCGCGTAGTTTCAGAAGATGATCAATCCGCTGCGCCGCCGTCTCAACATGCCCATAGAGCATGGTAGCTGTGCTCCTTTGGCCCATTTGATGCCATGCTCGGTGTACCTCCAACCACTCTTCAGCTGTCTCTTTACCCCGGCAGATGGTATCCCTGACACCTTGATCGAAAATTTCAGCCCCACCGCCAGTTAGGGCATTCAACCCAGCTTCACGCAGGATCTCCAATGTCTCCTTGAGCGGTTTTTTAAAAATCCGGTCTGCTAAGTGACGGATCTCAATGGCTGTAAAGGCCTTTAGATGGATACCAGGGGCAGCCTCCTTCATCGCTTTAAGGAGATCAAGGTACCAGGAAGCAGGAAGCGTGGGATGCAATCCCCCAACCATATGGATCTCTGTGGCCCCCCCCTCCCAAGCCTCCCTTGTTTTAGCCGCAACTTCATGAATCGCCATCTCGAAGGCGTGGTCATCCCGCTTCTTGGCACTGAAGGCACAGAACTGGCAGTTCAGGATGCAGATGTTGGAATAATTCACATAACGATTGAAGACGTAGGTGGCCACATTACCATTCTTCCTCTCGCGGACGATATTCGCCAGATAACCAAGCCCGTTCAGATCCCGGGATGCATAGAGAACTAATCCCTCTTCACCGCTCAAACGTTCCCCTGACTTGATCTTTCCAAGCATCGGAAGAAGTGCGGGGTCGAGCAGGCGCTTGTTCATCCATTTACTTTACTATGCAGATGAATCCTTCGCCAGAATCGAATGGTAGGGAATTACCCATTTTCCCTTTCCCATCAGTTGCAGGACTCCTGATTTCAATAGATATTAAGAATTTCACCGTTTCATCTCTGACTTCTTATCCTTTCCGCCCGATGCCCTTCGATCTCCGCTCCGACTACCAGCCTCAAGGAGATCAGGCCCAGGCCATTGAGAAGCTGACACGATCGATCAGTGAAGGAAACCGTCATCAGACCCTACTCGGGGTGACAGGATCGGGAAAAACATTCACGGCCGCCAACATCATTTGGAATCTGGATCGACCGACACTGGTCATGTCTCACAATAAGACGCTGGCCGCCCAGCTCTACTCGGAGTTCAAGCAATTCTTCCCAAACAATGCGGTCGAGTATTTCGTCAGCTATTTCGACTACTACCAACCCGAGGCCTACATTCCCCGCTCGGACACCTACATCGAGAAGGACAGTTCGATCAATGAGGAGATCGAGCGCCTTCGTCTCTCCACCACAAGTTCACTCCTGACGCGGCGGGACGTCATCGTGGTATCCAGCGTCTCCTGCATCTACGGTCTGGCTTCACCGGAAGACTTTCTGCAGATGGTCATCACCCTGAAGAAGGGTGATCAGATCAGTCGGGAGGAAGTTCTCAGACGCTTTGTCGAGATGCTCTACGAGCGCAATGAAATCGAGTTTGCACGCGGGAAGTTCCGTGTCCGTGGAGATGTTGTCGAAGTCTTCCCGGCGCAGAACGACGAGGAGGCAGTGCGTATTGAATTCTTCGGTGATGAGATCGACCGGATGGCCCTGTTCGATCCATTGACGGGAAAATCCCGCGGAGAACTCACCCACCTGACCCTCTTCCCTGCCAAGCAGTTCGTGACGCCGAAGGATAAAATGCAGAGCGCCATGCACAAGATCAAAGCCGAGATGATCGAGCGCGTCGCATGGTTTGAGGAGAATGGAAAGTTTCTTGAAGCCCAGCGCCTCAAGATGAGAACCGAGTACGATCTGGAGATGATGCAGGAGATGGGCTACTGCAACGGCATCGAGAACTACTCGCGCCACCTGACGGGCAGGGAGCCGGGATCACGGCCCTATACGCTGATGGATTTCCTTCCGGAGGACACTCTCCTGATCGTGGATGAATCCCATGCCACCCTCCCTCAGGTCGGGGGAATGTACGCAGGAGATCGCGCCCGAAAGATGACCCTTGTGGAATATGGCTTCCGCCTGCCCAGTGCTCTCGACAACCGGCCCCTCAATTTCACGGAATTCATGAATGTTACCGGGCAGGGGCTTTACGTCAGTGCTACCCCGGCCACCCTAGAACTCCGTAACAGCGTTGTCGGAAACACTGGCTACATTGACTTCGCGTCACTTCCCCCGACTCCTCTCCCCTTGAGTGCGATCACCCCCAACAAGGCAAACGAGGCACTCGACACCAAGACACCCGGATCCCAACTCATCGTGGAGCAGATCATCCGTCCGACAGGATTGCTCGATCCCCGCATCATGGTCCGCCCTCTCAAGGGTCAGATAGACGAGACCATCGAACTCTGCCGTGGCAGAGTGGAAGCAGGGGAAAGGGTCCTCATCACCACGCTGACCAAGCGTACCGCAGAAGACCTTGCCGACTACCTCAAGGACGTCGGGCTAAAAGTGCGCTATCTGCACAGCGACATTGATACGATTGAACGCGTCGAGATTCTCCGCTCCCTCAGGGCTGGCGAATTTGATATCCTCATCGGTATCAATCTCCTGCGTGAAGGCCTTGATCTTCCCGAGGTGAGCCTTGTCTGCGTGCTCGACGCTGATAAGGAAGGCTTCCTCCGCAGCCGGACTTCCCTCATTCAGACAGCCGGACGCGCCGCTCGTCACGTGAACGGGGAAGTCGTTCTCTTCGCGGACAAGATCACCGGCAGCATCCGCGATCTACTGGATGTCACCGAAGATCGCAGACGGCGCCAGATGGAATATAACCGCAAGCATGGCATCACCCCTCACAGCGTGAAACGCCCCGTGCAGGAGAGCCTTCGAGTCATCCTGGAGGGAGATGAAGGGGACTCAGCCCGCGTTCAGGAGCAACCATTGGATGTAGCCACCCTGATCAGGGAACTCGAACTTGAGATGAAGGAAGCCTCGGGCAAGATGGAGTATGAACGGGCCGCTCTGCTCCGTGACCAGATTATGGAACTCAAAGGCGGAGGAGCAGTCTCTGCCGCGATGAGCAACAGATCCAAGGGAAAGGGTAAGCCAGCAAAGGCCAAGAAAGGCTGGAAACGATAGATTTTTTATCCTTCTTCTTTCAGTATTGAATTATTCAGCAATTCTCTCATGGCCACCCGCAAAGCCCCGGCACCTGCCAAAAACCCGAACATCCACTTCGTGACCGGAAGTGATGAGGCAGAGGTACGCATCAAGGCCAAGGGATTGGCGGCAGAGTTAGCACCTCCGGATGCAGGAGAGTTCGGACTGGAGATCATCGAGGCTCCCGCAGACACGGTCGATTGCTCCGTTGATATGGTGGAGAGCACCCTGCAGGCCGTGCTGACGCTTCCTTTCTTGGGCGGGGGCAAGCTTGTCTGGATGAAAGGTGTCTCTTTTCTGAAGGACTCGGTTCAAGGACGCTCCGAAACCGTTCAAGAGGCTCTTGAAAAGTTGCTCAAGGTTCTCCAAGAGGGACTTCCCGAAGGAATCACTCTACTGATCAGTGCCCCGGAACCCGACAAACGGAAATCCTTTTACAAATCACTCTGCTCACTTGCGACCACAACACTCTGTGATAAGCCGGACTTCGGCTTCAATGGGACTGAGGATGATCTCATCGACTGGGTGGTCCGACGATGCAGGGAGAGAGGAGTGAAGATCGATCCACAGGCGGCCGTTGTCCTGACAACTCGTGTCGGAGCAAATACGGGGCAACTCGACGCCGAACTCGCAAAACTTGTCACCTCCGCAGGGGCCTCGACCACCATCCTAGAGTCCCTTGTGCGGGACCTCGTCCCCTTCACTCGTGCAGGCGGTATTTTTGATCTCAGTGACGCCATCAACAAGCGGAATCTCCCACTCTGCCTGGATACCCTTGCCCAACTCCGACGGCAGGGTGAAAACACGATCGGCATCCTACTGGCCGCGATTGTTCCATCGGTCCGAAACCTCCTGCTCGCCAAAGACCTCATGGAGAGGCATCGGTTAAAACCTCCTGCACAGGCGAACTATTTTACTTCCGAACTGAATCGACTCCCTCCTGAAGAGATCGCTCATCTTCCACGGAAGAAGGATGGAAGCATCAATTTCTACAGCATCGGACTAGCCGCCATGAACTCAAGACTCTTCGATCGTGATCACCTCGTCTCGGCGTTTCTGGCTTGCCGTGATGCCAATCAAAGACTGCTGAGTGGACAAGCATCGGAGGATACGTTGCTGACCCAGTTACTCGTTCGTATCGTGGGCAAGAATCCAAACAACTCGAGTGTTGGACAAAAATCCATTCCGGCGCGATAACTACCTTATGAGCAATCACACCTACAAAAAGATCGAACTCGTCGGCTCCTCCACCAAGAGCATTGAGGATGCCGTGCAGAATGCCGTTGCCCAAGCCGCCGCAACCGAAAAGAACCTCCGCTGGTTGGAAGTAGTAGAGACCCGGGCCCACCTTGAAGAGGGGAAGGTCGCCCACTGGCAGGTAACCGTGAAGATTGGCGCGACGATCGGCGCCTGAAATTCTTAGGAGGCCTTGAAAGGTAGCACTGGGCGCCCTTCATCGGCATCGATGTAGTCGAACATCGTCTGGATCTCGTCTCGATCCTCAAATCCGCTCTCCTGCTTACGTCGGATGAGAATCTCATTGACCTCGTCGCGCCATCCGCGCTTGCTCATGAAACTGCTCCATACCTCGATCTGTTCCTCGGAGGGAACCTTGCCGTGTTGCATCACCCAGTTCCACGCCTCTTCAGTGGATAAAGTGGCACCAACGACAGAAACGAAAGCGGCATAGTCGATTCCAAGAAACTTACAGCAACGGTCATCAAAGCCCTTTCCGAGATTGGGAATGCAGTCCTCCACCAACTCGCCAGCAGCATGGAGACGGATCTTGTCGACCATCCTTGGAAAGTAGACTAGTCCGTGGTGGCTATCGCTGGGACTGACAGGGGTCTTGGTGTTCATGATTGGGATGATTTCGGTGAAGATTGAAAACTACTTAAGAGAAACAATACGGCGGCGACGCAGATGCAGGAATCGGCGACGTTGAAGGAGGGCCAGTGATAGCCCGCTAACTGGAAATCCAGGAAGTCAACGACATGCCCCAAGCGCAGGCGATCGGTGATGTTTCCGATAATTCCGGCAATCAAGAGCACCCAACCGGTGCCCATCAGTTTTCCGGCAAAGTGGCGTCGAGAAGCAATCAGGGCGACTAAGGCGACCGAGGCTAGAATCTCAAAGAAGAGGTTGCTGTCGTTCAACATTCCGAAGGCCGCCCCAGTATTGTGCAGGTGGGTCAGATTGAAAAATCCGGGAATGACAGGGGTGGAACTCTGAAACGGAATCGAATGCTGAATCAGAAGCTTGGAACCCTGGTCCAGGATGACAAGAAGGAGAATGCTTATACCCGCCGCGATCAGATTCATCATCGAAATCAAGGGTGATAAGTTCCGGAGGACTCCACGGCCTCCACACACCGACCGCATAGAGTCGGATGCTCCTCATGGGATCCAACCTCGGGGCGATGTCTCCAACAGCGTTCGCACTTTTCGGTCTCCGTCTTACCGATGACAACTCCCCTAACACCTTTCGAGATGGAGAGATTGCTCAAGATGAGAAATTCTTCGATCTCGGCTACTCCCTCACCCGCAGCAGCAAGAAGAACAGGGTCATCGGTGGTCACCTGAACGGTTGCTTCGAGCGGCTTTCCCACCACTCCATCGCGTTGGGCTTTTTCCAGCACCTGAGCAACCTCGGCACGAAGATTCTGGAAGGACTCGAAACGGGCCAGAATCTCCTGATCAGGCTCCTTTACTTCCGGAAAAAGCTCGAGGTGAACGGAACTCTCGGGATGCAAATATCCCCAGGCTTCTTCGGCGGTGAAGGCCAGGATAGGTGCGAGCAACCGTACCAAATCACCAAACACCTTTGCCATGACTGCCTGCGTTGCTCGTCGTCTTGTGGACGTTGCCGAATCGCAGTAGAGGCGATCCTTGGTCACATCAACGTAAATACTGCTGAGTTCGACGGCACAAAACTGGTTGATTGCTTGGTAGACTTTCTGGAAGGCAAGTTCTTCGTAAGCCTTGGTGCATGTGTTCACCGTCTCCTGGAGACGCGCAAGGATCCAACGGTCAATCGATGTAGGTTCCACGGCAGGAGCGGAAGCATCATAATCGGCCAGATTGGCGAGCAGGATGCGCAGGGTGTTTCGGATCCTGCGATAGGTGTCGGTCAATCGCGCGAAGATCTCCTCGGAGAAGGGAACATCATCGGTGAACTGAACGCTACTGGCCCAAAGGCGGACGATATCGGCCCCATACGTCTTCACGAAATGATCGGCCTCTGTCGGTTTCTGGTACCCACCGCCATCCTTGCCTTGGTTCGACTTTGAAATTTTCTGACGGGTATCGACATCGACCACAAACCCATGTGTCAGGACGGTCTTGTAAGGAGCCTTCTCATTCAAAGCCACCGAGGTCATCAGTGACGACTGGAACCATCCACGGTGCTGGTCCGTGGCCTCGAGGTAAAGATCTGCGGGAAACTGCAACTCGGGACGCCCACGCAAGACCGCCTCATGACTCAAGCCGCTGTCAATCCAGACATCAAGGGTGTCATTACGACGAACCGATCCGGCGGGAGCCCCCGTCAGGCTGCACCACTCGGCGTCATCGAGAGAGAACCAAGCATTCGATCCCCGCTCGGCCACAACTTCCGAGACCTTCGTAATGACTGCAGGATCCAGAATTGGATCACCTTCAGGGGTGTAGAAAACAGGCAGGGGAACTCCCCAGGAACGCTGGCGTGAAATACACCAGTCGGGACGGGACTCGACAGTTCCACGGATCCTGTTCCTGCCCCAATGAGGAATCCAATTGGTGGCGTCGATTTCCTTGAGTGCAGTCTCACGCAGGGAATCAATACGAATGAAAAACTGCTCCACAGCGCGGAAGAGGATCGGTGTCTTCGAGCGCCAGCAGTGGGGATAACTGTGCTCATAATCTTGGCGACCGAGCAGGGCATTCTTCTCCGTGAGAATCCGAATCACTTCTTCATTTCCCTCGAAGACATTCTTTCCCACAAGGGAGGGAACACCGCACTCTTCCGTGAACTTTCCGTAATCGTCGACCGGAGAGAGGAGTTCGAGACCGACCTTGCGCCCGAGTTGATAATCATCGTCACCATGTCCGGGAGCGATGTGGACGCAACCGCTTCCTGTCTCAAGCGTGACGAACTCGGCTGTGTGGATCGTGGCCATGCGCGGCAGGAAAGGGTGCCGTGCCTGCAAACCCTGCAAGAAAGCCCCCTTCCGGGCATCGCCTTGTTGGGAGAGCTTCAATCCGGTTGACTCCCTGAACTTGTCAGCAAGTCCCGCAGCCACGATCAAGCGCTCCGTAGCATTCTCCAACTGAACATAGTCGAAGTCCGCATGAACAGCGATCGCAAGGTTGGCGGGAAGGGTCCAAGGCGTGGTTGTCCAGATGACAATACTCAGAGGCTTGTCAGCAGGAAACCCCATACGGGTTGCCTCGGAAGCCTCGATCTCGAACTTCACAAAGATCGCGGGCGAGGTCTTCTCCTGATACTCGACTTCGGCCTCAGCCAACGCAGTCTGGGCACCTGTGCTCCAAAGAACGGGCTTCTTGCTCCGATAAACGAGCCCCTTCTCGACCATGCGTCCAAAGGAACGAATGATCGCGGCTTCATAACTTGGATCGAGCGTCAGATAAGGATTTTCCCAATCACCGAATACCCCGAGCCGGCGGAACTGACCACGCTGGATATTAATAAACTTGCGGGCATACTCCTCGGATTTCTGCCGCACTTGGAGCGGCGAGAGGCCGGCCGATGACTTCACCACACGGAACTCAATCGGGAGTCCGTGACAATCCCATCCAGGGATAAAGGGGGCTTGAAATCCGGCCATCGTCTTCGATTTGACGACCAGATCCTTGAGCACCTTATTCAGGGCCGTCCCCATGTGGACATCTCCGTTCGCAAACGGAGGACCGTCATGCAGCACATACTTCGGGGCACCGTCACGGGCCTTTTGAATGGAAGCGTAGAGTCCCTCTTTATCCCACTTGGCCAAAAGCTCCGGTTCACGCTGGGCGAGTCCCGCCTTCATTGGGAAGGCAGTCTTGGGAAGGCGGACAGTATCCTTGTAGCGGCTCATAGTGGGGAGAGACTGGGACTTGTTGACTATTGGGAAAAGAAAGATCGAAACCTGTCCAAACTGTTAATCTGGAGTTTCTCCCGACTTAACAGCACTGAGACCTCAGTCTAAAACGCTTATTCAGCGGTGTCGTCGAGCCAAGTAAGCAGTTGAGAGATTGTCTCCACGGTCTCGTCACCCATGTTCGAGATGCGGAATGTCTCTCCCTTGATCTTGCCGTAGCCACCATCGATGATGCAGGAATGTTTGGCCTTGAGACGGCCAATCCATGCCGCAACGTCGGTTCCCTTGTTATTCTTCACGCAGGTAAGGGAGACAGAGCGATAACCCTCCGGGGCGAAAAACTCCCAGCCTCGGGCTTTCACCCAGTCGTGAACGAGAGCATTGGTCTCCTGATGACGGAGATATCGATTCTCGAGTCCTTCGGTTGCAATATCCTCAAGCTTCGACTGAAGCGCATAGATATGAGAGATAACGGGGGTACTCGGAGTCATGTCACCCTCGTGGTTCTTCTGGAACTCGATGAAATCAAAGTAATAACCACGTCCCTTGATTTCGGCGGCGCGCTTCATGGCCTTCTCGGAAACCGAGAAGAGTGCCATGCCTGGAGGAAGAGCCAGAGCCTTCTGACTACCGGTCAGCATGACGTCGATGCCAAGTTCATCCATCGGGACTGGAAGAACGGAGAATGAGGAAACGGTATCAACGATAAGAAGAACCTCGGGGAACTGCTTGAGAACATCGGTCAGTTCCTTGATCGGATTCATGCACCCGGTCGAAGTCTCGTTGTGGATGAGTGTCACGACGTCGATATCTCCCTTCGAGAGACGCTCACGCAGCAGTTCGGGAGTGATCGGATTACCCCACTCGACCTGTAGCTTCTCAGCTTCGTAGCCACAGCGTTTGGCGACATCGTTCCACTTGTCGGAAAAAGCACCGGTCATGCAGTTCAGGACCTTCCCCTTGACCAGGTTGCGAAGAGCGCCTTCCATGATCCCCCAAGCTGAGGAGGTGGAGATGTAAACGGGACGCTGCGTGTGAAAAAGTTGCTGCAACCCGGGTTGAACAGAGGCATACAGCTTCTTGAAGTCATTCCCCCGGTGTCCGATCATCGGCTTACGGAAGGCTTGGAAAGTTTTCTCGGAGACCTCGACGGGTCCCGGACTGAAGAGTTTGATGTGAGTGCTCATGAAGGGTTGGATTTTGTCAGAAAGCTTTAGTTTTCCCAGAGAAAGTTTTGCAACCTAAACTTGGTCAATCTCGCCTTGGCTTCCGCCGCCCTGGGACCTCCTTCGGCGAGAACCTGAGAGTAAAGTGTGACGGCATCGCTCCACTGTTTTCGGTTCTCCAACAACCTCGCCGCTTCAAAGGCGGCCTTGTCGTGCCAGAGTTGTTCGGGATCCTCGGTCCGTAAATTCTTGAAGGCATCGTAATAGGCAGCAAGAGCCCCATCCCCATCACCGAGGCTCTCAAGGACTAATCCACTCTTGCAGAGGGCCTGATTGCGCCACCGCACGGGTAGCGAAGTGTCGGCAGCAATCTTTCGCCAGGCACTTACAGCCTCCCACTCGCGCGCCGGATCCTTGGCACCCAGTTGATGCAGCGTATCCCCCTTGGCCATGAGTGCGGCAGCGTAGATTTCATCGTCCGGACCTACGCCATTCGCGGATGTCCTAGAAGCAAGGATCTTGTCATAGATCGCCAGGGCCTCCAGCGGGAGATTCTGGGAGTTTTTTAACGATCCCTCCTGAAGTCGCGCCTGCCAGACGAGTTGATCGTTGGTACCGGTCGAGGCCACCCGCTCCAAGAGCATCAGCGAATCATCGATGGAGGCGGGGTCCATCGCGCGCGAGGCCGATTGGGCAGCCAGGAAGAGGGAGCGTCGCTGAAGATCACTACCGGCGCCGGTGGAAGCTAGTTGCTCAAACTGAACCCTTGCCCCTTGTTCATCGCCAGAGGAAAGGAGCGTTTCCGCAAGCTTAAGGCGTACCTCCGGAGCAAATCGGGAATCGGGATGAGCTGCAAGGAATGCACGGGCAGCCTCCGAAACGGCTGAGGCGTCGGATTTCCTACCCGTATCTTTTAGAAAAACCCCCAGATATTCCTCCCTCTCGGGTTCTCCCGAATAATCGTGCACCGCCTTCGAGAGATCCTGATTAGCATCTTCACCCTTCCCCGACTTCATGTTGAGTTCGGCGGCGGCAAGTCGGGCACGGGATTTAAGGTTCGGGGAGGTGGACCCATCGGCGATCCTGGCAAGCATTGGTAGTGCGGACGTCTCCCCGCGACGTGCAAGATCGAGGGCGATCTGAAATTCCATTTCCCCGGAAGACTCGCCAGAGTTCATTTCCACAATGGCCTTTGCCGCCTGGGAAAGGTCGAGTGATCCCCTGTCCGTTGTGGCGATCAGGACCGTCTGGTTGAATACCGCATCCCGGCCGAGTGAGGGATCGAGTGAGACGGCGGATTGAAACTCCGACTTGGCCTGATCCGACTTGCCGGATGATGCATTAGCAAGTCCCCTGATAAAGGCCAACCGCGCCCTGATCATGGGTGAAGCTCCGGTTCGGTCGCTACTCCAGACCAAGGCATCTGCAGTCATGCCACGCTGAAGCAAGGAGGAAGCCAGTAGGAGCCTTACCTGATCCGCCACGGGATCCTCTGGGTATTTCCTGATAAATGCCTGCAGATGTGTCTCGCCCTCCTCGGCTTGATGGAGTCTCAACTCGTTTTTTGCCTGATAGTAGGCGGCCAACTTTGCGCGGGCAGGCTTCGAATCATCGAGCGCCCATTTTTTTAACGTTGTTACGGAGGAAGTTCCTGAAGTGGCGTAGAGTTGATCCAGAAGTCGGAACTGCTCTTCCAGCAAGGGTGACTCATCCACGGTCTCAAGATGTTTCTCCAGAAGATCGATTCCCTTGGGCGTATTCGTTGTGGAGGCCAAACAGAGTGCCGCCCCCAAGGTGGAGGCTGAAGATGTCCAGGATGAAATCGGCTGAATCGAGGCAAAGAGATTCTTGGCCTCCGAGGTTTTCCCGCTTCTCCAGTTGGCAAGGGCTTTCAAGTAGATGGCGGAAGCCTTGCCCTCCTTGCTTTGAAACGAGGCTGTTTGCATCAACTTGAGAGCCTCATCCGTGCGGCCCAAGGCAATCAAATCCGCTCCCCTTTCAAGAAGCACATCCTCGGACAGGGGAGAGTCCACGGACGTTGTCCCGAGCACATCCAGCGCTTCGGCAGACTCGTTATTCGCACGCAGTGATCTTGCTAGGCAAAGAGTAATGAGATCAGGCGAGATCCCCGGCACAGAGACACCCGATTTCCGCAGGTTGACGAAGATCCCTTTGGCCGTGACTGCGTCACCTGTTCCCAGAAGGGAAACACCCTTCCAGAAGGAAAACTTGGGATCATTCTCGGTATCCTGGGAGGCAATCACATCCAATGCCTCACTGTAACGCCCGCCTGTCACAAGAAGGTCAACCAGACGGCGTATCAGTTCCATTTTCTTAGCAGGATCCTGTTCCTCTTGGATCTGCGTTCTAAGAACGGCTACTGAGACCTGGGGAAGATTTTCAGCGTAGGCCTGCTTGGCCAGATCAACGGGCGCCGGGTCAATGCCCGTCAAGGCGGACAGAGTGGTTGGGCGAAGGATTAACGACCCAGCACACGCCGCAACCAGAAGCCAGTATGGCTTGAGGAATGCTCCGACACCTCGGCGGGTGTCCCGCATACCACGAGTTCCCCTCCCTGCTCTCCCCCCTCCGGGCCCATATCGATGATCCAGTCCGCGCATTTGATGACTTCTAGATTGTGTTCAATGACGATGAGTGTATTTCCGCCTTCGCGCAACCTTAGGAGCACTTCGAGCAGTTTCTGAATATCTGCAAAATGAAGTCCCGTTGTCGGTTCGTCCAGCAGGTAGAGTGTCCGACCGGTCGCTTTCTTGGAGAGTTCACTGGCAAGTTTTAACCGTTGGGCTTCTCCACCGGAAAGGGTTGTGGCCGACTGACCGAGCTTGAGATAACCGAGACCAACTTCCTGAAGCACCTCCAGTTTCCCATGGATAGCCGGTATGGGGCGGAAGAACCCCGCCGCCTCGTCGATCGTCATTTCCAGCACATCCGAGATATTCTTCCCTTTGTAGGAGATTTCCAGCGTCTCGCGGTTAAATCGCCTGCCGCGGCAGAGTTCGCACTCGACGAAGACATCGGCCAAGAAGTGCATCTCGATCCTGATCACTCCGTCCCCCTCGCACCCTTCGCAGCGTCCACCCTTCACATTGCACGAGAAGCGGGCCGGCGCGTACCCTCGCACCTTGGCCGCCGGGAGTCCGCTGAAGAGATCACGGATCGGGCCGAAAACTCCTGAGTAGGTCGCCGGATTCGACCTTGGCGTGCGGCCGATCGGGCTCTGATCGATCACCACAACCTTGTCGAAGGAATCGGATCCGAGAATACCCGAGTGGGCACCGGGCATCTCTTTAGCCCCGTAGAACTGGCGCGCCAACATGCGATGCAGGATGTCGTTCACGAGCGTCGATTTACCACTCCCCGAGACACCCGTGACCACGGTGAACAGCCCAACGGGAAACCCGACAGTCAGGCTCTTCAGGTTATTCTCCGTGGCACCGGACACGGTTAACCACCCGGGACCGGGGGCAGGCTTGATCGGGGGCCGAAGACGGACTCTGGGGACAGAAATCCGCGCCTTTCCAGAGAGAAACTGCCCTGTGACCGAGGCCGGGTTGGCAAGGATCTCTGCTGGCGTACCAGTCGCGACAATCTCCCCTCCCCGTGGCCCCGCTCCGGGTCCCATGTCGAGGATATGGTCGGCAGCCAGAATCGTCTCTTCGTCGTGCTCCACGACAACGACGGAATTACCCAGGTCCCTCAGGCCGCGCAGGGTCCCCAGAAGTCGCTCGTTATCGCGCTGATGGAGACCGATACTGGGCTCATCAAGCACATAGAGCACGCCTGCGAGTCCCGAACCGATCTGGGTCGCAAGCCTTATGCGCTGAGCCTCACCCCCTGAAAGTGTCCCGCTCTCTCGGTTGAGGGTCAGGTAACCGAGTCCCACCTCGACCAGAAATCCGAGTCGAGCGCAGATCTCACGGAGAAGGTCTTCGGTGATTTTTTGTTCTGCCGCGGAGAGCCGGAGTCCACTCAGAACTTTCCAAGCCTTACCCGCCGGAAGTGAACAGAGTTCCTCGATATTCCATTCTTTAGCATCAGCATCCGTCAGGGTTACTCCCAGGATCTCTGGTCGTAATCGGGCACCACCACAGATGCTGCATGCTTTGCGGGCGAAGTAGGTCTTGAGACGATTTTTTTTGAGTTCGCTTTCCGAGGTCTGCATCTGGCGCTCGACCATGGCCACCAATCCCTCGAAAGGCTTGAGCTTGGCAGCCCCTCCCTTGCCTTCCCCTGCGAGGGGTTCACCCTCCGTGCCGTAAAAGAGCTTCTGCTTAAAGGCCTCCGGCAGATCGCGGAAGGGAGTTTCCATGACTGCACCGGTCGCCTCGCAGAGAGCCTCTAGCACCGCCTGATAGTAGCGGCCCATCCTCTTGTCAGGAGTGCGCCAGGGGCGGATGGCTCCCTTGCCGAGTGTCATTTCGGGATCCACGATCAGACTGGCATCACAGAATGCCTCCGTGCCGATTCCTTGGCAGGCGGGACAGGCTCCAAGATGACTGTTGAACGAGAAGTGGCGGGGGGTCAGTCGCGCCAAGGTGAATCCCGTTTCGGGATTGCAGAAGTCCGTGGAGAAGGGACGTTCCTCCCACTGATCCGACGAGGAACCGGAGGCACCCGGAGCCTGATGAAGCACCAGCACCATATTATTCCCCCATCGCAGGGATGTCTCCAGCGAATCGAGAAGCCGTTCACGGATCCCCTCGCCGCCAATCTCTGATTTCAACGCCAATCGATCGACCACCGCCTCAATCGTATGCTTCTTGGTCTTGAGCAACTTGATCGGCTCGGGACGTCCCAGATCGATGATCTCCCCGTCGATCCGAAGACGGACAAATCCCTCGCGGCGAGCCCGGTCGATCACATCACGAAACTCTCCCGCCTCATTGCGGACAAGGGGCGCAAGGAGCATCAACCGGGTTCCCTCCGCCCAGGAGAGAATCTCATGTCCTATCTCCTGAGGGGATTGGCGGCGGATGGCGGCACCCGTCTCAGGATCGTGCGGCACGCCGACAGAGGAATAAAGAACACGAAGATAATCGTAGATTTCGGTCGTCGTGGCGATCGTCGAACGCGGGTTGGGAGGGGCAATCCGCTGCTCGATCGCGATCGCCGGTGAAAGTCCCTCGATATGATCAACCTCGGGCTTCTGCATCTGGTCAAGAAACTGGCGGGCATAAGCCGAAAGACTCTCGACGTAGCGCCTCTGTCCCTCAGCAAAGAGCGTGTCAAACGCGAGCGATGACTTCCCCGATCCGCTCGGCCCGGTGATGACGACGAGTTTGTTGCGGGGAATCTCCACATCGAGATTACGCAGGTTATGCTGCCTAGCCCCCTTGATCCGAATCATCAACGCCTCCTCGGATGCCGCCATGCTCAGAGAAGTTCAAAGACCGATACCGATTCGATCTCGGCGGTCTGCGGGAACATATCAAGCGGAGTCACCTTGAGAAGCCTGTAGCGGTCGGAGAGCACGGTCAGGCGCTTTGCATCCCGAGCTAGCGTGGCCGGATTGCAGGAGACATAGACAATTCTGGCCGGAGGTCTCTCCAGGATGATTTCGGTCACCATATCGGCTAGTCCCTCGGAAGGAGGATCGAGCAGGAGGACTGTCCCGGCCGACGATCCTGCGGAAAGCGCCGCATGAATCATCTGCTCCACATCCCCAGCGAGATACTCCTCGTTGGCGGCAGCCTGACGACTCGCCATCGCCACGGAGGCAATGGAGCGCTCGATGCCGATCACCTTGGTGAAGAGCGACTGTAACTCGTGAGCGAAGAACCCCGCGCCGCAGTAGGCATCGACAAGCAGTTCGTCGATCGCGGGAGACTCGCCGGAGGGTCTGACTGATTCACGGACGGTTTTTTTCAGGATTTCTGCCACGGCATTATTCACCTGACGGAAGCCTCCATATCTTTTCTTCTCCCCGATCAGGTAATTACCGTCCTGAGGACGAGATTTGCGCAGATCCTGGAACCCGTCATTCACCTCTCCCGAGGCAATGAGACACTTTTCGACCGGAACGACTTTGTTCGATCCTTCAGCGAAGAACCCGATGTCCCCGTTCTTAACATGAACCGTGATGCGGTTACGATAGGCGTACGGCTCCGGCGAGGCGATCATCTCACCGACAGGAGGAGTCTCGATACCCCCGAGTCTGCGTAACGCCTCGCGAAGTTGCCCCTGCTTGACGGAGAGTTGGTGGGAGTAGTCGATATGCTGGTAAGAGCAGCCTCCACACTTCAGAAAGACCGGACATGGGGGCTCGACGCGATGGGGTGAGGGTTCGATCACATCAATGAGGCCACCCTCCATCATGCGGGACTTTACTTTCCAGATACGTGCCTGAACTTTTTCGCCATCAATCACACCCGCCACGAAACAGGCTATGCCATCGACGCGGCCGACCCCCTTGCCACCAAAGCCAATATCGTTGATATCGAACTGGACCTCCTGACCAGGCCTTATTTTTGGAGACTGGATTGCGTCGGAGCTGTTTTCTTTATTGGCCATCCCCTAGAATCGGCCTACGCCCAAAGAGGAGCAAAACAAAAAGGATGAAATCACGTGCCCAAAGAGGAGCAAAATAAAACCCCGACCTCCTTCTCTTAAATCTTTCTCGCGCGGAGACGCTGAGGCGCAGAGAATACTGATAATATGAAGGAGAATGAGACTGGAACTCGCATTCTTGAAGCTGCCATCAATGTCCACCGGGAGCTAGGGCCCGGACTTCTTGAGAGTTTTTATGAACTCACTTTGACAAGTGAGTTGTCAGATCTTGGTTTGAAGGTAGAGAGGCAAGTCCAGATTCCAATTATCTATAAAACCATCAGTTTTGAAGAAGGCTTCAGAGCTGACATCATCGTTAATGAGAAAGTTCTCTTGGAACTCAAGTCGGTTGAAAAGGTAATGCCAGCTCACAAGAAACAGATACAAACGTATTTGAAACTAAGCGGTTTAAAACTCGGGTACCTGTTGAATTTTGGTGAAGCCGTCCTTAAAAACGGAATCACTCGTTGTGTGAATGGCCTAACCGATTAACTCACTGCGCCTCTGCGGGAAAACTTATTAGAACCATGCAATCAATTAGCCAGAATCAACAAGACGAACTCTTTATGCGTCTGGCCATGAAGCAGGCGATCCGCGCACTTCGCAGAACTGCTCCTAATCCTGCCGTCGGGGCGCTGATTGTGAAAAACAGTAAGGTTCTAGCCAAGGGATACCATAGATCCGCAGGACTTCCCCACGCCGAGATTGATGCACTCCGGAAGCTCGGCGCTTCAAAGGCCGTTGGAGCCACACTTTACGTCACCTTGGAACCCTGCTCCTCCCACGGTAAGACTCCTCCGTGCACTGAGGCAATTATTGCATCCGGTATCAGCCGGGTTGTTTACGGTGCGACCGATCCAGACAAACGACACCGGGGGAGAGCTTCTCGGATTCTCCGCAAGGCCGGCATTGTCGTGAGGGAGGGAGTCCTTGCCAAAGAATGCAGCGCCATCAATGCCCATTGGAATCACCGCGCCTCCACCGGGCTGCCATGGGTCATCGCCAAGGCGGGAATGTCACTCGACGGCAGGATCGATTCCCCCCTCCATATCTCCGAGCGGCGATGGATCACCTCGGCCGCCAGTCGTAAGGAAGGCATGCGGATCAGAGCAAGTGTTGAGGCTATTCTCGTAGGTGGAGGAACTGTCCGTACCGATGATCCTGCTCTCACGATCCGTGACATCAAGATACCAGAAGATCAGCCTCACCCCTGGCGCGTCGTCTGGTCAAAGAGCGGAAAGATCCCGAAAAAGTCAAAGCTTCTCACTGACGCCCACCGCGATCGCACACTTCTCTTCACCAACATGACGCTCCGAAGGGTTCTTCAGGAGCTTAGCATGCGCGGCATCTCCAGCGTCTTAATCGAAGGCGGTGGACATACCCTTGGCGAGGCCTTCAAACGCAAACTGGTGGACGAAGTCCGCTTCTTCATCGCTCCGGTGATCCAAGGAGGAAGGGTTCCTGCAGTCAATGCCCACATCACCCCTGCCCATCTGAACGAGGTGATTTATACCAAGATCGGATCGGATGTGATGATTTCGGGGAAAATAATAAAAGTGTGAAACCAGGAGCCTGAAACGAGGGTTCGATTCCCTTCACCCGCTCCACTTTCCTCGGAGGCAAAATGCCTCTTTTGAGCTGATAAATACAGCCTCCACGGGCGATAGGTAAAAAACCAGCACTTGTATGAAGTTGCCTGGAGTTACGCAGAGTTCTTCACGAATCTTCAGGAAAATCTGTTAGAATTCCCCTACACTATTTCGGCACGCTCAGCGTCGGGGGTGGCGGCGGGTGGCGTCGTTAGATGGCGAAATTCTTCCAGTCCCTTAAATGAGATAGCAAGACTGCTCATTGTATTTTTGGCGTTATTAACGGGTAGTCATTCGTCAGTGCTTGTCTCTCCCGAAACCCATCCGCTTACTCGCATCGCTTCACCTAGGACCTTTTCAACGATCTGGGGATCTACGGTTTGACGAGTACTGGCGTATTTTACGGTCATCATCTTTGAAAAAGCCCAAAGATCGTTTTTTGCCGAAGATGCACGCCCGGACATCTCCGCCAAAAGGAGGCTCGAAACGACAGATACCAAGGATTCTGCAACCCCTCCTGAGGCAGGTTGCATTCCTTGGGAGTTTCGGTTGGCGTATTGGTCAAAGGACAGACGTGTGTACGGTGTCTGATTATCGATTTCAACCGGCGGTATTTTGGGATCCTGTTTAAGGAGCCAGTCGGATGATACGCCAGTTGCCTTGGAGAGTGCCTCGGCACTCTTCATGGATACTGGAAGGATGCCTGCCGATAACTTTTTGATGGCAGAAACAGATAAACCAGTCATCGCCGAGAGGGATTGTTCCGAACTGATGGGGTGCCCAAGGATTTGGCGAAGGACAGCAGTGGTTGTCTTTTTGTGGCGGTTCACCCTGCAACCTTACCCCCTAAATGTGCCACGTCCACACTAATGAACTACAAAAGTGAACTTTCTTCTTGCATGGCGGGGACATTGCCGTATGGTCAGTGAACTTTGAATATGAACCATAACGAAGATCCACTCTATACCCCAGCCGAAGCTGCTCCGCAGTTACGCATTTCAGTGCGTTCCGTGTGGGCCAAGTGCCGCACCGGCGAGCTCAACCACCTCAG
>CAINEX010000091.1 GCA_903847935.1 uncultured Spartobacteria bacterium
CCAGATTATCAAAAATTTCCTGCAAATTGAGAATGCCGAGGAGATCATAAAAATATTTCCTAAAGCAGAAAAATATCAGTCTGGTGATCCTGGAATCTCAAAATATCTACTGGCAAGGATTGCTATTGATTCAAATATTAAAGAAGCTCAAATCTTTGGTCTTGAAATATTAGCTTCACTCATGGCTGATGAAAAAATAGCAAAACAATGCCATGAATTACATGGTTTTAGTCTAGCCGACTATTTTCAACTAACTGGAAAAACAAATGTTTTTTCTATTGCGATATCACAGCCGGGTGCCACTTCGAAGTTAGGAATTATTGTCGATCGAATTGTTGCAGACCTTCATTGGTGGAGGAAGAACTGGCGGGAAAGACTGAACAAACTACTTAGCAAGAACTGAATGGGTACATAGGAAAGTGGATAAAAGAATGGATGATCCATTAGATAAAGCTGACTCAAAGCCTCGATTGCCCCTCCCCAAGGGGTACATTGGTGAACAATGGGTGAAGCATACAATTCCATTCCTAAAGTGGGAAAAATACCCAAGCCTTCATGAGATGGCTTTTGGAAGGAAAAACAAACGTGAATTAGAGTCCTTTTATAAGGAAGCTCATTTCGATAAAAATAAAAAAACAATTCTAGTCATTTCTGATGACGGGCGTGAACCCATTTGCGGAGTACCCATTGATCGGTTTTATGGTAACCTTTCAGAGGGACATAATGTCGTTATTATTTATGTTAATGAATTTGTTGAAAATGTCATAAAACAAAAAAATCTATTTCTTGTTGGGCCTATAAATGAAAATATATCCAACACGCTGAGCAAGCATATCAAGCAACTCTTTCTTCAGGAAAGATTGGAGTTGTGTCTATTCGTCGGAGAAGATGTTTCAAGGTATATAAAGCTTCCATGGAGATATAATATTCCAATCGGCAGTATTATTTCAAATGGAACGCTAAGCGCAAAAAAACATGACCTTGCTAGGTTTAGTGCCAGCATCGCTGATTTTCAGCTGCAGTTTCATGCGATAGACTACGCGAGCACTCGGTCTATATTCCCCTATATTCCCAAGGCAAAAATTAAATGTATCATTGGGGAGAATGAAAAAGAGCAGGATATCCCAGCAACTATTCTTTATGAAAGGGTCCGTAAAAATCTGGATCTCTGTATGCGTGAATGTCTGGAAAGAAAAGCATCCTTGAGAGTCGATGCTTCTCTGATTTCGACATGTGGAGATTTTGATCTTAATTTTTCCCTGCCTGACACTCCAGGAGACCAAGCCTATCTTGCTGCCGAATATCTTCGGATCTATTCAACGGGTTTTCTGCAAAGAAAGCCAATGCCAGGCTTTCACCCTGGGGTCTACGCTGAAATGCACCCCGATTGTCAGGGTGACACCTTCCTTCATTTTATAAAAAACAAACGTCCCTCAGGGGCATGGTTGTCGGAAGTACTCACGCCGGGGACAAGAGAATCGGAGGGAGATGCACTCGCCGCAGGGAGATCTGCGCTTCACATACACATTCATTACACCGATGAACTCCCTCAACTAATAAAACGCCTAAAAAGAACAAAACTGAAGCCACATCTTTACATCAGTACGACGAGCAAGGGAAATGAGCAGAAAATCATTACCATGATGTCTCGCTCAGGAATTAAAGTGAAAGAAATCAGCATTTACCCTAATCGAGGCCGAGATATCGGCCCATTTCTTAGTGGGTTTCTTCCGCAGATCAAGGATAGTTACGAGATCATTGGGCATATTCACCTTAAAAAATCCTTACATTCTGGTAGTCATGCCGTTAGGGATTGGAATCATTTCCTCTTTGAGAACACGATCGGTGGAAAGCACTTGATGCTTGATCGAATTGTTGAGCGCATGCTGCAAGATCAACGCATAGGAATTATCTATCCTGATGACCCCAATATCTATGATTGGGGAGACAACTACAGCTTGGCCTGTGATTTGGCAAAAAAGATGGGTTTTTCCATACAGCATGAGAAAAAAAAATTTAATTTCCCCGCCGGGTCATTTTTCTGGATGAGGCCTGCTGCCTTCAAGCCCTTGATGGATCTGAATCTTCAATGGGATGATTACCCCGAGGAACCTCTCCATGTCGACGGAACAATGCTACACGCCTTGGAACGACTTTTTGGAATTATTCCGGAGCACTCTGGGTATCGTACGATTCTGACAAATGTTCCAGGAGTCAGCAGAATCGTCAGTTTTTACGATTACTAAGACCCATAGCTAAAGTAGATCCTATACTTTAAAGGATCTACAAACCAGTAAGGCTCTTAAAATCTTCGACAACGAGTAAACCAAAGCTTTTAAAGTCATTTTTGCGATGCGGGATCGGGGCTTGGTTATCGAATGCATTCAATGCTAAAGATGTTGAAATTGTGTCCGTATCTAATCACACAGAGCTAAGCATGACAGTCTGTTGCCTCTGCAGGGATGAGCAAGCCGCAGGCAATATGAGTGATCGAATCAGACGTAGCTTCCCAACCGCAACGGAACTTTTGATTCTCGATAACCCTTCAGGCGAGTGGGACTGCTATGGGGCGATCCGCCATTTTCTCAAGGAAGCTCAGGGTGATCTGATCGTCGTCATCCATGATGACATTGAATTTGGTGATTTATCATCGCCCCTTTTGCTGGAGCGCATCCGTGAGATCTCCATCAAGGATCGGTCGGCAAGTCTCTTTGGAGTAGCCGGGATATCAAGTAAGGGCCAAAGAGGCATTGGGCATTTCTACGATGCGACTTGTGAGCAGAACTGGGGCTTTCCCGACGGGGGACAGGCATCCTCCCTCGATGAATGTTTTCTTGTGATCAAAAATGGGCAAGGAATCAACGTCTCGGACGGACTGGAGGGGTATCATTTTTATGGGACCGACCTGTGCCTCAATACCATGAGCCTGGGGCTTTCCTGCTACGTGATTGATTATCCTCTGATTCACAAATCAGCAGGCAGTTTGAATGAAAACTTTTTTGCGGCCAGGGATCGGTTTGAGGAGCATTTACTTAATCAATGTTTGGATCGTTTTGTGAGGACGACATGCACCGTTTTCTACGGAAGCACGAGCAGACTGAAGCAGTGCTGGGCACTCGCCTTGTCACTTGTCTTGCTTGAGTCTCCCCGGCACAGGGATTTTGATCTGGCTTGTCGATGCATTTTGAAGCGTGGCTTTACCCGTTTCGGGAGGTTGCCCTTCTCGCTCATGATCCTCGTTGCAAGACTCCAGATGTCTTATCAGAGATGGATATCAGATGTGACGTGGTGGCGTCAGAACTGGAGGCATTGCCTGCCGAGAGGCTTATCCTCATGAATGATTCAGGATGTCAGATTGTTATTCCGATTTATCGCAGTGAACTGATGCGCGATCAGGAGATCTCGCTTGCATCAATCAGAAAGCATCTTTCCGGATATGGGATCTGCTTTGTTGCTCCAGAATCAATGGATGTCGGAGCAATCATCCAAAGGGGCGAGTCCGTGGAACGATTCTCAGACGACTATTTTTCAGGAATTGAAGGTTACAATCGTCTCCTGAAATCGAGTGTCTTTTATGAGAGGTTCAAGGCCGTAGACTATATCCTGATTGCACAGCTTGATTGCCTGATCTTCAGCGGTGAGCTCGATCCATGGCGGGCAAGGGGCTATGACTATCTTGCATCCCCATGGTTCCGGGATTTTGCCAAAGATCACAGACCAGGTTTATGGCGTGTTGGAAACGGTGGTCTTTCACTCAGGAGGGTGAAGTCTTACCTGCGAGTTCTCCGCCAGCAGGTTGTCAACGGCTCCATCTATCCTCGCTGGGGTCACTGTGCATGGAGGCCGCCCCTGGAATCATGGGAGGCTGGTTTGTACACAAAGATCTCTGCACTTTATGCTCTGAGTCCTTTTGCCATGCTCCATTCGGTAGAGAGAGAACTGCAGCGGTTCCCCTACAATGAGGATGTCTTCTGGTCGATTGAGGCGCCAAAATTTGATTCTTCGTTCATGGTAGCCTCTGCAAAAGAGGCTCTCCCATTCGCATTCGAGGTCTCTCCCCGATGGAGTTTGAAAAAAACAGGCGGTCAACTTCCCTTTGGATGCCATGCTTGGGAGCGCTATGATCGTCCTTTTTGGGAAGAAGTTTTGTCCGATCCCAAGAATTCCATCTAGGATGAGCGATATAAGGCTGATTAAAAAAGTGCCGTGGTGGCCCGTACTGTTTCTAGCAGTCGGGCTTGTTTTTATTATCGATCCATTGGTCCTTGGTGGGCATGTTCCGGGCAATAGCGGAGACTCAAGGTTTAATCTCTATGTTCTGGAGCATTTTTACCAATCGCTTGGTGGTGTCAGTAAAAGTTTTACGGACGCCCCGTTTTTCTATCCATGGCCGGCGACAATTGGATTTTCGGACACGCATTGGGGGACGGGCTTTATTTATGCGATATTTCGAGCCGCAGGCTTGGATGCAACCTGGGCCTTCTCCTGCTGGTTCGTTATTGGAAACCTGCTTAATTTTTTCAGCTGCTACTATGTGTTTAGAAAATTCGGCCTGAAGCCATTGGGGGCAAGTTTTGGAGCCTTTCTTTATTGCTTCAGTTTGCCGGTAACCTCTCAGTTTAGTCATGTGCAGCTGGTCTATAGAGCTGGGTTGCCGCTCGCCGTTTTATTTCTGCAGCGTTTTTTAGAGTCTAGGAATCCGATGCATGTCGCGCTCATGGTGCTGTTTTTTTGCCTTCAGGCGGCGGCAACGTTTTATCTCGGGATCTTTCTCCTTCTGCTTCTGGCTGGATGGGTTCTTGGGTGGTTGATGATGGAGCATCAACAAGCCAAGTGCACGTGGGCGGGATCACTGAAAAAGCTACTTCCCTTAATGGCAGACCAGCGTAGCAATCGGATAGCGCTTGGGATCCTCACATGCGGGGCTGCAATGATGGCGTTGGCTATTTGGCCAAACCTAGAGGCCTCCAAGTTGTACGGATTCAAAAGGGGCTGGTACGAAATTAAGATGGGCCTACCTCAGTTGGGTTCCTACTTGCAGGCCTCTCATTCGAACATTTGGTGGCGGGATCATAATAAGTTGCCCTTGCTCCCATTGTGGTGGGAACAAAACCTGTTTCCGGGTCTTGTGATGATGGTGGCGGTTTTAGCATCTTTGAGACCTCGTTCGTGGGCATCCAACCCGATCATTTTTTTATCCCGAACGAGTCTGATTTTCATGCTTGTAGCGACGATCTCACTCTTTGATCACTCCCTTTATTTCTTCCTTGGAAAAGCTCCTGGACTCGATGCCATTCGGGCGATATGCCGCATTATTCTAGCGATGGTTTTTCCTGCAGCATATATCACGGGAGCATTTGTCGAAGGGATTGTGAATCAGCAGAGATTTCGCCGGATTGGCAAGATTTTGGTGATGGTCGCGATATTCTTCACGATCTATGAAGCATCAAATATCACCCACCAGCGCGATGAACGCTCAATCTGGGGGAATAGGGTCGATGACTTGGATAAAGAGCTCCAAAAAGTCCACAGCGGACCACTCAGGACAAACAATATACTGGTTTATACCTATCCGGAGAAATCAATTCCGGCCTGGTGGGAGTTTCAGAACGAGATTGATGTGATGCTGCTCTCCCAAAAAATTGGGGTTACCACCTTGAACGGATACAGCGGCAATCTCCCCCGAGGATGGAAACGTCTCTGCAACACGGACGATCTCTTGGACGATCTCGCTGCGGCACAAAAATTCAGGATGACTCATAAACTTCCAACAGCAGTGATCACCCCTGAAGATCTTATCATCTTGGGTAAGGGAAAAATAGATCCAGAAAGCCTTGCTGAAGGACTTGAATTCCCTGTGCTGAATGACGGTAGGGTGTTTACGGTTCTCAATGATTCGAAGGAGATAAAGAGATATTTTCTCAATAATGGCTGGGACAACATCCAAGGCGATCGGGTGATGAGTCATGGTGATGAGACCTCTTTGATTGTCAGGGTGCCCCCACAGGGACAGGGAGGCAGAAAAATCACGATCGATTTGGAGACGTCCCTTAAATCTTCAGGAGCCAATCGGGAGGTGCAGATTGCCGCCAATGGAGTGCCGATTCTTAAGACCGTTTTCACACCTGACAGTAACCGAAGGGACGTTGAATTACAGATTCCTGAGGGTGTTGCAGCGGAGTATGTCCTGCTCACGATCAAGATGCTCCCACTAGATCTTCTCTCTTTATGGAAAAGTTGGACGGCGGGTGAAAAAAATCATTTTGCCCTCCATGGGATCAGTTCATCCGTTGGGAAACCGTGAGAGTCCTATCAAGAGTGAACCGAGATGAGCAGTAACGCCTCTACCGTTTTTAAGACAAAGCCGCTGCTGCGACCCACTAGATTAAATGTGTTCTCTTTGAGAGGGCCATGGTGAACTAGTACGAAATCAATCCTAGTCGATGAAACGCACGCTGTTAGTCATTCCACATTATAACGATACGGGGCGACTGACTCCCTTTCTTTCCGAGCTTGCAACCCATCTTCCCTCTCATTTCTCAGTGTTGGTATCGGATGATGGCTCCCTGCAGGGCGAGAGGGAGAGTCTGTGCATGATCTGCGAAACCACCCGTAAAAATACGGGTGAGAATGGCCCTCAAATCTTGCCTCCCCTATTTACGCAAGCAAACACAGGAAAAGGAGGGGCGATCATTAGGGGGTGGGAGCATGGAGAAGGGTTTGAACAATTGGCATTTGTTGATGCCGATGGAGCGGTCGCTTCATCTGAAATCATCAGGGCGGAAGAGTTTTTTAGAGGAGCTTGTGTTGACGCCTTGTTTGGAAGCAGGGTGAAAATGCTCGGGCGATCAATATCACGCTCTCGCGCACGGCACTATTCCGGAAGAATCTTTGCAACGTTGGTTTCGACCCTTCTCGCAGTGCCAGCCTACGATACGCAGTGTGGATTAAAAATCATCACCTTCGGGGCTTACCAGAAAATCAGGAACTCCTTGAAATCGTGTGGCTTTGCTTTCGATGTGGAGTTACTCATCCGTCTGATTGATGCGAGATGTCTTGTTGAGGAGATTCCCATTGATTGGCATGATGTGAAGGGAAGCAAAGTGAGCCTTTTTAGAGATTCGTTTCTGATGGCAAGGGAAGTTTTCAAGATACGAGGGAGAAGGCAGAATGAGCTCGCCCAGAATCACGATTCAATGAGTTAGGACCGGGTGCAGTTGCTCCTTGTTGTTGGGAAATTATCTTAAAAGCCGTGACGCCACTGAAGTACAGGACAGATATTGATGGGTTAAGAGCGGTGGCGGTGCTTGGGGTAGTGATCTACCACGCCTTTCCCTGGGTGATCCCGGGAGGGTTCACAGGGGTGGATATCTTTTTTGTGATCAGCGGATACCTGATTAGTGGGATCCTCTACAAGGGGCATAAAAGTGGGAACTTCAGTTTCAAAGAGTTCTATGCACGGCGCATCCGGAGACTCTTTCCTGCGCTCATCACCATGCTGGTGATCACGATGGCCTATGGATGGGTGATCCTGCTACCGGATGAGTTTGAACAGCTAGGCAAGCATGTGGCCTCGGGCACCCTCTTCATCCAGAACATCGTCTTCTGGCAAGAGAGCGGGTACTTCGACACGACAGCGAGCCTGAAGCCGTTGCTGCATCTTTGGTCACTGGCAGTGGAAGAGCAGTTCTACATCTTCTTCCCCCCCCTACTACTCTTAATCTGGAAGAAGAAGTGGCCGCTTGCGGCCATCATGGTCGTGCTACTGGTGGTTTCCTTAGTGGGTAATCTCTGGATGTCGGTGCATGCCGGCAGTGCCGACTTCTTCCTAACCCCCTATCGGGCATGGGAGTTCTTGGGAGGAAGCTTGCTAGCCTGGTGGCACTATGACCGGGGGCATGAAGAAGAGGTGCCTGCCTATCGGGAGATACTTTCGGTGGTGGGGTTCCTATTTTTGGGACTTGGGATGGCCTTCATCCACACGGGGGATCCCTATCCTGGGTGGAGAGCAATCCTGCCGGTAGCCGGAACGCTGCTCTTAATGGAGGGAGGTGCAGGAAATGGCGTTAAGGGTAAGGGTGCATGGATCAACCGGAAGATCCTTTCCAACCCGGCAGTGGTCTGGATCGGACTCATCAGCTACCCCCTCTACCTCTTCCACTGGCCCGCTCTTTCCTTCGTCCACATCGTCAAGGGGGAGAGTCCCAAGGAGGGATACATCCTCGCCGCACTCGGTGTCGCTCTACTA
>CAINEX010000092.1 GCA_903847935.1 uncultured Spartobacteria bacterium
GTGATCCGGCAATCTTTTCGTCAAGGCCACGCAATCAGGCAGAAGCCACAGGCGTTCATCACTTCTTTTCCTGAGTTCCTGAGTTCCATATTTTTACCGCTTTCTGTCCCTTCACCACCTTGGTGAACAAGATTTCTCTGTTTACATGATCCTATCGCAAAATCTGGGTTAAAGAGAGGCCTGTGAGGGATAACCTCCCGCGGAGGCGGCTTTCCTGCGGGAATCCTCATCTTCCTCATCACCCCCGCCATAACCCAGGATATCGATACTGTACAAGGAAGGGGTCTCGTCTGTCTGAGCCGCATTTTTATCACCACCGGCGTTTTGTGCAGCATTATTGTTGGCGGCTGCGGCTGTAGATGCAGCTGCAGGAGGGGCGGCCGCTGCAGGAGCCGCAGCTGGTGCGGCAGCGGCGGCTGCCGGAGCAGGTGGCGGAGCACCGACACTGACACCAGAAACGGCTATGTTATCAGCGTTCAGGATTTTCTGGGCTCCGAGATTCAGGTTTCCAGAGGAGCGAATACCGGCATCACCGGCATCGATGACTCCAGCTGGTGCATAGAGATCCACATCTCCAGGAGCCAAGCCAGCCACAGTTGCGAGCACTCCGATTCCACCTCCCGTCGAGAGACCAGCGAGGTCGTTCTGGACATCAGCACTACCAGGGTCAATGAGGATGCTTGCAGGAGGAGCCGAGGCCACCGTTTTCGCAGAGGAACCAGCCGCAATATTCCCTTGATCCGACCAGATCATGATATTGCCGCCTCGAAGGGTGAAGATACGCCCGATCCCGAGCGAGATATCCCCTGAGGTATAGATGTCGATGCTTCCGCCATGCTTGGTAATAATACCGGGAGGTGTGCCGGCAGAACCCGTACTGATCGAAGAGAGCGATATTCCGCCCTTAGGAACCAGGAGGGAGAGATCACCTCCATTCTGGGTAGCGATGTTCCTCTGCCACGCGGTGATATCACCATGACTCAAGGAACCCGAGTCTAAGAGGGCCGCGATGAACGCACGGGCCTCCGCATAACTATGGTCATTTGACTCCGGTTTACTGTGATTGCGTCCGGAATCACGGATTGCGAGATAGAAGAGTCGAAGCGAGAGAAGTGCCTTGGTCTCGGAATCAAGCGACGCGTCGTTTTGAAGGCCCGAGAACGAACCATCATTCTGGAGTTCCTTTGTCAGGGAGGTTTGTCCGGAAGATGAGGCCGTCGCAGCAACAAGTTCGCCATAGAGCGCATCCGAACCGGATAGGGCGGCTGCCGTGGAGAAAACCTTTGCAGGGTCAATTCCGCCCCCCGTTAGACCACCCTGAAGGGACACTCCGGCAGAGATAGCCAGATCTGCCCCGGTAAAGGGAAGCGTTGGGTTACGGCTGTTGCCAATGCTCGTGATGCCATTCCATACAGTCGGATCGATGATATTTAACCCTGGAGCATTCGGGCCCTGAGGGGCATTACCAAGATCAATAGTTCCTCCGGCAAGAAGTTCGAGAGTTCCGGGACCACTGACCTGGACATCACCGGATGGTACGGCAGCTTGAGAAATATTGACACTAGCTATCGCGGAGTAGGAGATCAGATTATTTCTAAGTGCCGAGGAAGGATCATAGAGGGTGATATTACCGCCGGCCGTTACCGTGGAGATGTCCGAGGCGGTGACATTCTGGATGTACAATCCGATATCGGTCATGTTATCCGCGGCATTAATTTGGGAGAACTTCGGGCTGAAGAGGGTGATTCCAGTGATGTCGCCACCTGCAGCATCGATCACGAGCGGCACAGAGTCACCTGAATGGAGGATCCCCGGGTCATGAAGGGTCAGTTTGTGAGAGAGCAGGGAGTCGGTTCCGGCAAAGGAACCGCTTTCCTGAAAGAGTGCCCCTACCCCGTCGGTGATGTAATAGGCACCTGTTGTTGTTCCGTTGGCCGTGAGACTTGATTGATCCGAGGCGGCAAGGGTGGAACGGAATGCCAGGGGTGATGAGGCTACCGGGAGCAGAGCCGTCGGAGCGTCGGAAAGATTCACCGTCGAGGTGATCCAGACCGGGGTGTCTGCCGTGCCATTGTTATAGACACCCGCAGAGGCTAATCCGTTGACTCCCTGAGATGCCCTCAGGGAGAGATCTCCCGTGGAGGAGGGCGAAAGGGTCAGATTCCCCTGAAGTGTGATTCCACCAGCGAAAGCAGTTGCTTCCAGCGTGGGGGGCATGAGGGCTTCCACGGTCCCCAGTGATGGGACGTTGTTGATTTCAGCCGTGTTGAGCCATGGCTCAAAGTAAGCCGCTGTCGGGGTATTCGCATTGACTGCCGGCAATTGCTGCTGGAACCAGAGTTGCAGTAAGGATTGGGCATAAGGTGACTGATAGGTGGCACCCTCGGTCGCCACCGTGAGATTTCCGGAAAGAGCCTGCACCTTGACGGCATCAGTCGGCGCATAGGTTGAGAAGTAGGTCTTGTACCAGAAGGAATTATTGATGCCCGGCGGTGTTAGGAAGACATTGGCCACGGGACCCAAGCGGACACTTCCCCCCGCGCTGACATTGAAATCTCCCTTCCCAAGGTAAAGCGTCGTGGGCAGCCATGCTGCGGAATCACTCTGCTGATAACCATTCAATGAAGGTATTGCAGGGTCGCGAGTGGGATTCGTGATAATCGATCCTCCCGCAGCAAGCACGCCCTTGCCACGTTCCACATAGTAGACACCTCCATCGATGTTGCCTCCCGCCGTGACATTCATGTCTCCACCACCGAGTTCCACGGACGGCGCCTGGGAGGCAAGGAGAAGGTTCCCAGAGGAATCACGGGCTGCCATGCGGAAGTTCGTGGGTATGGAGACATCCATATTGCTGACATTGCCGGCGGCCGAAAGCACGACGTTACCACCTCCCAAGGCACCTACATCCTGAAAAAAGTTGCTGTAGTCGACCCACCATGATGTGGAGGCAACATCATTCCCGGCGAACCCGTCGTTATAACTCATCTGCTGGAAGAGACCTGTCTGAGGATCAACGGAGCCTCTCCTATAGAGCCAGTTCGACGGCATCTGGAGGGAGGAATCTGCTGAAGTTAGCAGGCTTCCATCGCTGTTGTACTGGAAGTTTCCAGTGAGATCGAGAACGGCATTGAGACGTGTGATGTCACCTCCGGACTTGAGGAGAAGATTTCCTCCACCCCAAGCAAACTGTGCCTCATAAGAGCCGTTGGGTTGCTGATTTCCCACCAATCCCACACTCGAACTTCCGGAGAGGTTAGGTGCGGGTGTATCGAAAGTTCCACCCAGGGTGGGATCGGCAGCACGCGTGCCTGCCGTATAAATGGAGGAGAGAGGGCTGAGCAGGGTAACATCACCAGCCGCAGCGAGGGAGATGTCACCCGTTCCTGTCCTGATGACCTGATACTGACCGCTCTGGATCGCAACCGTGTAGGTACTGCCACGTCCTCCGGGAGTCGTCACTTGCTGGGGTTGTCCAGGAATACCCACCGTAATCCCTGCGGTGGAGCCAGCAGCTGTCTGGAGTGGATCGGCGGAGGCAATATCAGAGCCAGCAATGATGCGATAGGTCCAGGATCGCTGAGAAGAAACCGTGGTCCCGTCAGAAAGAAGCGGAATCAATGGAGCGGCATAGAGCCCGCCAGATGCGGAGGTTGTATTGATGCTGTTTCCAAAGCCATCAGAGAGACTTCCCCGGAAGATTAGATCACCCGACGCACGCAGTGTGAGAACGCCGGGTTCGCTGCCAATCGAGGCTCCGGTGGCATGTCCCGTGCCATCCAGAACCGAGAGTACGGGCCCAGACCTCAGGGTTGAAAGATCCCAGTCGGCACTCAGAACAAGACCACCCAGCGAGTTGACGAGTTGTTCTCCGGGTTGGAGATGCAGGGAGGAGAGTTGTGAAGCGATTGTGGGACCGGCAAACCCAGCCAGTGTGGAGGCATAACCGGCATTGAACATGGGAAGGGCAGCGTTTTGCTGAGCCAGATATTGAAGGTTACCCGGAGCAGGCTGAATGATCCAGTTGGCGGGATCCGCGGAAGGCGCGTAGGAATCGCCGTTATCGGTCGCAGCCTGAGCTGCGATGGCCGCACCCTCTTTCGCCGTGTAGAGGAGAGCAGGACCCGTGGGTTGACCATTGGCATCGGTTGGCTGATCCAGGATTTTTGTTCCGACTGTGACTGTTCCGCTGAAGTTGAGCCATGACGTGTAGACTTGCGTCCAGTAGGTCGATTGCGAGGGATCGATGCCGGCTCCTCCGGCGACCTCTGATGACACGTAGTTCTGATAACTGGTGGCATCGGATGCATTCATGTCCGTCGTCAATTGGTAGACATTCCCATCCGCCGCGATGACCATTTCACCCGGCTTGTAGGAGAGTCCTGTCGGAAGGTTACCCCACGTCGGAAGAGGGTCCATCGAAGCGGTCCCCGGTGTGGCCGCGTCAAAGGTGGCGGTGGCCACGGCAGTCAGTGATGGGGTTCCCTTGATCGTTGCCTGAATGGGGTTGATCTGCACGCCAGTCCCGTTCGCAGTTTGTGGAGCAGTGACCATCAGGCTGCCAAAACTTTGGCCAAGGGAGGGGTCAGGGGCCGTGGCAAGCGAGAGATCGATCGTCGATCCGGACGAGAGGGTGACCCATCCCGCAGAGGATTCCAGATCAACACTCCCCCCCTTACCGGAAGCATTCACCGTCTTGCCTGAGGCATTAAGGAGAGCACCCGAAGACACAGTCAAATCCCCTCCTGAAAAGAGGGAAATACTCCCGCCATTCTTGCCCGAGGCGTCGATCGTGCCATTCACAGCAATGTCACCGGAGTCCGTGCTGAGTTTGAAGCTTGAGGCCTGCACGTTTCCAATCACGGCTCCACCACTTCGCACCCGGATCGATTGAGATGTCGTGAATCCTCCCGAGGCATTGCCAAGGTAGTTTTCAAGCTGGGTGAATCCGATGGCACCCAGCGACTGAACGTCTGCGGAGAACGAACCGGAAGCACCTGCAGGAGCCGAGGATTTGATGGATCCACCCAAAGAAAGAAGACCCGAAGGAACCGACAGGGAGAGACTGCCCGCATCGCCACCGCCAGATGGAGCAGAAAGATCCAACTTCGCCAAGGAGTCGAGCGTGAGGCTGGCAGCGGAGGCAAGGTGCAGATTTCCGCCACCGGTGGAGACGGGATGTCCGTTGAATCCCACCGTCCTCCCCGAGAGGTCGAGTTGGGCATTGATCAGCAGATCTCCAGACGAGGAAGCAACGGAAAGAGCCCCCGAGGGAAGAATCACCGGCGAGAGAATCGAGACGGACGCTCCTGTCAGACTCAGTTTGGCTCCAAGTCCATCGGCCGCAAGGGAGCTAGCCGAAGGGGAACCGGGATCCAGACTGAGATCACCCGAGGATGCAATCGCATAGGAAGCCCCCCCCGCAGCCGTGACCACGGGCGTGGCTAGAGAAAGACTACCTCCGATTTGCAGTCCCCCTTGGCCCGACACCGATACTCCGGTCGAGGCGGAAGCGGCAACGGATTCAAAACCATCCATTCTCAGCGCACCCGATCCAAGATTAAGAATCGAGGAGGAGAGCGAAAGGGAGCCGGACGATGCTGCTGGGACATAGTCGGTGGGAAGCTTTGAGGAGAGGGAATTATCCAGCGTGATCATTCCTGTTGGAGCCACGGCGACCGAGACGCTCCCTCCGTCACTATCGCCGGTGATTGCCGCCGCGTGAAGCGACAGCTTCTGCATGTCCGAAGATCCGAGTCCGGTACCATCATGCAAAAGCAGTGTGGAATAGCTCGTGAGCGAGAGATTCTTGGAGGAATTCAGCGTCGAGAGGAGGTCTCCGGAGAGGGAGAGCATACCGGAGTCATTGCCGCCCATGCTGACCGCAGCTGATGAGACAGCAGTTGTGGTTGCTGAGATCTTGATCGAAGGGTCGATGTTTGAAGCGGAGGAAGAATCGAGAATGACAGTTCCTCCGGAGAGTGATGCTCCGGCCCCTATGGAGAGTTGAGCCACCGGCGTGGCGGACTGGAGATCCACAATGTTTGGTGTAAAACCCGTGCGGGCAAGGGTCATACCGGAGGATCCAGAAACCGCGACAAGAGCTCCGTCGCCAGCGATACCGAGGACCTTGGGGGGGAGGTTGCCCGAGGCAGAGATGATGGCTCCGGGATTAATTGTCACGGCAGCACCTGGAATCTCAAACACAGTTCCCTCAGCAACCTGTTCACCTAGGGAGAGAGATGGGTTGGCTGCAAGAAAATCATCAACTGAAACACCGAAGGTCGATGCAAAGTTCTCTGGCGTATCAGATGTCGTTACGGTGTAGCTCTGTGGAGCCGCCGTGAGGAGGAACTCCTGCCCCTTGAGGTCGGCTCCGGAATCAACGGTGACCGAAGTCGAGAGGGGAGTGATCACTGTCTTCCCCCCGGAAAGACTCCGTGTTCCACCGATGAGGAGACTTGATGCATTGAAGGCACTGAGTACCGAGGAATCGAGAATGATGGTTCCATCCGTGGCTGGCAGCGAGGGGCCGGAAGATCCGGTGATGAGGAATGCGGCGGCACTGGCAATATCAACGACGGCACCCGTTCCACCCGGACCAGCGGCGGCAAGAACACCTCCGGAAAGATTCATCGAAGTCGTTCCGCTCATCAGCAGTCGACCGCCGTCCTGGGGACGGGAACTTGTCTTGACCCCCGCAAAGAAGGGGGAGGCATTCAGCAGATTGACCTGCTCGAATTTGGCAAGGACAGACGGGGAGTAGAGTGTGAATGTCTGGAGGATCGGTGATGGCGAGGAGGTAAATCCATTGTAGACCGATCCCGTGACAACCTCCGTCCCGTCGGGGTTCACTAGGCCACCGGAGGAAAGCGCTCCCGTCAATTTGAGCGGTGAGAGGAGATAAGCCCCGGGGAGATTGGCATAAGAGGCAGGCAGGAGCGTGTAGTCACCCGGTGCAAGCCCGGAAGCACCCGTGAGTCGGATCCGCGTGCCGACCGCAGGACCTCCACCGTTATAAACGTTCGGTGCAGTGGCAAGGTTGTAACCTGGAACGATGGCATAGTTGCCGGAGGAGTCCGCGCTGTAATTGATCGTCCCTCCAAGTCCCGAAATCCATTGGGAAGCAACCAGCTCTCCCCCACCGCGAAGATCAACAACGGAGCCCTTGGCCGTCACGACATTTGCCGCATCCAGCGTCACTCCTTTAGAAGGAATGCCCGAACCAGTGATATCGTTGCCAGCAAGGTCGGTCCATGTTGCTCCATTTGCAGAGGTTCCAAAGGGGAGAACCAAGGATCTTCCGCTCAACGGATCAATCGCAGAGACGGAGGTCGCCGATCCCGTTGTCAGGGTGAGTGTGGATGTCGCGGGAACCTGCTCTTGGGATATCGGATCGGTAACCTGCACGGCTGATCCATCGCGACCGAGGAGGATCGTCCCCAGGGGTGCGGAGAGGTAGCCACCTTGCGTGATGCTATCAGCATAAAGTGCCAGACGACCATTCGCAGACCAGGGAAGGAGAGCCGCACCCGAACGGGAGACCGTGATCGAGCCTAGTGTGCCGACCTCACCTGAGGAGTCAGTGGGAAATGCGCTAATCATGAAGGAGGTTCCGGTAGCGGGTGAAACAATCCCCGCGGACATGGAGAGATCGCCCGACATGACAAAGGAACCGTCACCCCGGATCGTTCCGCCACGGGAGGTGGAGAGAGAAGTCGTCGAAATATTCTGAAGAGAAAGATTACCAATATCGATCTGCCCGGCATTTACATTCAGCTCACCTGAACCGGATGTGGGGGGAGCTGACAAGGCTCCGTATACCTTAGTGGCAAAGGGGTCACCGGTTACCAAAGCACCCGCAAAGGCCATTCCCAGGGAGATATAGCGGGCGGAAAGATCAACCGGCGAATCGGCGGAAAGAATCCCACCCTGCTGGGGAGCATTCACGTAACCGGTCACGGGGTCGCGGGTGATCGGGGCGGTCGTCGCCACAGCCAGGGTGCCATTGACAGCGAGGTTCACAGGACCTTGGAAAGCAACGTTCCCCAAGAGTCTGACGGAAGAAAATCCGCCTCCTGAAAAAGTGTTCACGCCGAGGTAGCCTTCGCTCGCGACTCCTGATCCAAGATAACTTCCTTCAGGGCCGCTGCCTCCACCCGTCAATCCCGCGGCGGATAAGTCAGGAGCCTCCTGAGTGACGACAAGTCCCGTGCTGACTGGATCAGGACTTCCGCATGAGACCGAGAGACTACCCCCGGCGGCGGTGGTACCGCCGGCCGATCCCTTCATTGAGCCATTCATATAGAAGACATCGCCGCCGCTCAAGGTGATGGCTCCTCCCGCCGAGTCGACGCGGATCGTGGAGATGGGGGCAGCAGATCCGATCTGGTAGCCCGGCACTCCAAGCAGAGCGGAAGATCCTGATACATTGAGAGAAGACCCGGCTTCGGTTAGGAACTCACCGGAGAGAGAGATCGAACCGCCCGGCAAGACCGTGCCAATCGATCCATAGAGACCATTGGGATCCTGAAGGCTTAGTATCGACCCAGCGGTGGAGAGGCGAGCAGTCCCCTGAATGTCTGAAGTGATCAGGGAGGCGCTCAGAGATTCATTGGAAGGGAATGAGGCCTTACTGGAAATCGAGATACTTCCTCCGGGAACAACGATGGAACCGGCATCAACCAGGGTAGGAGCCGAGAGGTTAAAGGCACCGGTAGATGCCGTCACCGAAGCTCCGGAGATTGAAGTGATCGTCGGATTGAGGAGAATCGAGGCTCCCTGAGCGATCTCCGCAAATCCAAGGATAAGCAGGGGATTGACCAAGGAGGGGTCACTCAATCCTGATACGGAGAGGGAGAGAGAAGGCGCAGTGCCGAGAGGTGAGGAAGGTGCTTTGACAAGTGCTATGGATCCGGAGGGAGCGAGCACTGGCATTTGACTCCCAACGGAGGGTGCAATGGAGGTTCCCGGAGCCACAAGGATTCCGGGAAGCGATGTCGCGTAGGTTCCGTCACCAGCTCCATAGCTTGCTTCAAGTCCTATGGATGAGAGTGAGAGTTTGGAGAATCCATTGCCATAAAAGGCTTGGGGATCAATGGAGAGAACCCTTTGATCCGAGACGCTTCCACCGATCTGGAAAGCCTGGGCTCCGAGAGTCAGGGAGCCGCCCTGATGACCAGGGGCCGCATATCCAATCAAGGCTCCTCCCAAGGCTAAAACGCCGTCATGAATCGTAGGGGTTGCGGAATCCCTACCCGCTGTGATCGTCAGGCTTCCCCCGGTTCCATTATTCCATTTTCCCGTCGGAGAGAGATAGTCTCCAGCCGAGACATCGATGACCGATCCTTTCGGCACTGTCACATTCAGCGCACTGAGGGAGATGGAGCCCCCCGAGGTAAGGATCGGAGAGGCAGATTCCGCGGAACGTCCATTGACAAGGGTTCCGGCCGTGGAGATCACGGCATGCGAACCCAAAGCGAGGCTCCCTGATGGAGAAAGGGTGTAGTCTCCTGCTTCAAATGTTTGGACTGAAGATCCATCACTACCGACAGCCTGGACTGAACCATCCTGCTGAACCGGTCCATATTGATAGTAGGATTGGCCACCCGAGATCACGATATTCAAGAAGGACTGGTCCTGCTGAAGAGTAAAAATGGTATCGATCAGCGTGTAAGGGGTGGCAACAGCCGAGAGATTGATCTTTCCGGATGGGGCGATGATGGATCCGTCGACCCTGAGAGTGCTTCCTGTCAAGGTCACCGAACCGTTGGGGCCGGGGTTGAGGGTGATTCCCGCAGGAACATCGACAGACCCATCGTGATTGATCAGGCTGAAGTTTCCGAAGCCACCCAAGGAGAGGAGCGAGGGATCAAGCACCAGTTGACCGGCAATCGCCGAAGCAGGATCGCCGAATCGCACATTCTGAGACTGCTCGGCGGAGACGACTGCGATCTGATTATTCATTACCTGCTGACCGGAGAGCGTGATCGAGAGGGACGAGGGAGTCGGCAAGGACGTGACCGAAGAGAGGGAAGGTTTGGCGCCAAGAGTGACCGAGGTGAGACTGCCAATCTGCAACGGGCCTACACTGGTGACCCCCCGCAGGGCTCCATCCATCGAGACAATCGGAGCCGAGATGGCAATCGCTCCGCCTGCAGCCCCCTTCAGATAAGGATCCTGAGTAACAGAGAGCGGGTTTGGAACAATCCCCGTGTAGATCTGATCGGGAACAGCTAGGTACATCGGAACGATTTGACCGCTCGCCGTGATCAGTTGACTCGGTGCAAAGGTACCTCCTGAATAGATGACCGACCCTCCCGAAACATCCATAACGGTACCCGAGGAGAGGGATACCGAATGTCCAGCCTGAATGGAGAGGGAACCTCCTGCAGTGGTAAGCTCGCTTACATTGCGGGTGACAAGATTCAGATATCCGGAGATATCGCCGAGCGGGGTACCGACCCAGCTCAGGCCGTTGAGCGTGCCCGTGTAGCGGGTGTCGATGACGAGATCCTTGGCACGGATATTCTTATTGAGCTGCTCCAACGGACTATTGGCGAGTTCCGAGCCACGAAGCTGGAGGGTCAGCATATACTCAGAACTCGGGGCTGAGACCTGCTGTGATCCGGTCAAAATGATCGAGGCACCATGATCCAAGCTCACCTCCCCAGAGTCCGCAAGGAACTGGGGGATACCGTTACCATTGTCAAAGAACGATCCGGCACGAAGCGTCACTCCGTTGCCGAGGGACTCACCGAGCATACTGAGCGCACCCGCAGTCGCGACAGCACCCGGTGCAAGGAGCATGGAATTGGCACCAGCCTCGACGGACGATCCGGTGATGGAGACAAGCGAATTGAGGGTCAAGGCATTGCCCACCACCTTCGTACTGGTGTCGTTCCAGTCGGGAAGGATCCTGAGAAGACTCCCCTCACCCAGCGTTACGGGGCCAGTGTTGCCAGTGTTATCGTAGGTCAGGGCATTGCCCACATTTGGGTACTGGCTGTTAGGCAGCGCATTGTAGAGAGCGGCAATATCGATCCGCCCATTGAGTGCGGTTGTGGTCAGTGAATCGATGACACTTCCAGGGCCGGTGGAAACCGAGGCCCCGACCAGCGCTGCACTTCCCTCGGGGACATCGATCAGACCATTCTGCTGAACCGATCCAGCGCTGCCATCGACCGTAGTGACCGCTCCCGTGCCATCGACAATCTGACCGACGGCCACATCTAGCCCGCGAAGGCTGGTATCAGTGGAGGCATGAGGGGTCAGAGCTACCTGAAGACCCGCTGCCAAAATCGTCTGACCCTTGGGTGTTGAGATCGTTCCCTCGTTCACCACATTCGCGCCGATCAGGGCAACTCTTCCACCGGAGCCACCGGAGTCGACCGTGGAAACAAGGGTTGCCCCCTTCTCGACATTCACATCGCCTACCGGGTGAAGGATCGAGGGGGTGAAGGAAAATGTCTTGAGCTGGGAGTTTCCCGTGACGGGGAGAGCAGAGAAGAGGAACTGGGAGTCAGGATTATTGGCGATACCGCTACCCGTCGTACTCACATAGCCACCGGCGCTCTGGCTGTAGGAGTAGGATCCAACAAGGTTGGCATTGATCGGGAGGGTCGAGGCCGTGAATCCCATCGCCGTGACACTCGATCCGGCTTGGAGAGTAATCCCAGCCTGATTCAGCAGGTAGACTTGACCGGAGGCATTCAAAGTGCCGTAGAGATCAGAAGGCGAGCCACCATTCACGGAGTTCAAGGCAACATAGGTTCCCGAGTTCTCCAAAGCCGCTCCGAGGAATGAATCGCCGGAGAGAGCTTGGGTGAGGGGCCTGGAGAGGGTGATGGTTCCCGCTGTCGCGTTGACTTGGGTGATTATCGTGCCGCCGCTGATCCCGTCACCAATAAGACTCTGCCCCGAGAAAAGCCCCTCCACCGAGGAAAGGGGGAGGACGGTTTGCCCTGCTGACACTGGCGCAGTCGGTTTGAGTGTCGACGTGTTCTGCAGGTAATTCAGGGTGGTGTTGGGGCCAAGATTAAAGGTGCTCCAGTTCAGGTAGGCAAACTGGGATGCCGGACTCTGAACGATGTCCACAGTGGTCCGTACGCTTGATCCCGAGGAACTGGTGGTCTCATAAAGCGACTGAATTCCTTGCCAGGAGGATGGGACTTTCAGGGAAGACTGAGCCGAATCAGCCTGCAGGGGAAGAGAGGAGCGCTCCGGTACAAGACCCCCAGTTTTCAGGCCATTGGCAACTCCAGGAGGAGGATTTGCTCCTGCGGCGACTTTCGCGGCAGCGGCAGCCTGAGATTGTGCCGACTGCATCGCAGTGAGCACCTTCTGCGAATTGGCCAATGAGTTTTTGACAACGGCAGCAGTATTGTTGTCCGAGGCAGCCCCGGAGCCTTGGAGATTCGGAGAGGATCCCCTCCCTCCGCCTCCTGACGTTGATCCAGCCTTGATCTGGCTCATCGTGATGGCCATGAGAGGCGGACTTGGAAGCAGTAGAATCGCAGCCATCACAGCCGCCATCAAGCGGTGGGAAAGAGGAACCGTCGGAAGGAGTCTCACCCGTGAGCGATTGAGTCGATTGGAGATTGGCAGAGAGGAATCCATGCGGTCGATTACGCTAACCTAATTATGATGAATATCTAGGTTACAATCTTGTCACTTAGACCAAGATTCTCATGACTGGTGACTTCATCTCCTTTCCACATAAGGATGAAGATTGAATGACCTATCAAGGTGCAGACTCGTGCTGGAGCTGCTGGAAGGCCTGCACCCCAAAGCGGGCCCGAAGCTGGGAATCCGCCTCCTCTGAGGCCTTTTGCCAGTTGGAATGATAGACTTCGCTGGTTGTGTCCCATCCCCCCTGCTTGACCCTCTCATTGAATTGCTCCGCAATATCACTGAGACCATCCGCCAAGACTGCATTGGTAACAGCACCCTGTGAGGCACCATAAACCGCAGGGATGGGAGGAGCTGGATCGGATACGGGATTCTCCTCGGTTGGAGAAGGCGACGTCACGGTAGCATCAGCAGACTGATGCGATGTGAGCGAGGAGGAACTCACGGCCTTGGCCACTGGATTCGATTCTCCGGCTGTGACAGAACCCTGAGTTGCAGCCAATGCTGGTTTGTTACTGGAAATACTCGAAGTCAGTCCCTGCGTGGAGATCTCATGAGTCATTGCGGGGGAAGCATCCGTCTCCCGGGAGCATTCTCTCCAACTCAGGAACAGTCCACCTCCAAGAAGTATGACGAATACAATACCCAGAAACGCAAGTCGGGTCCTAGTTAGCATGAACATACAAGGAATCCTAGCACAGAGGATCTCATCGTGCAGTGGTGGATTGATGGTTGGCCAAAAATGGAACAGGCCGAAGGGTTCCCCCTCCGGCCTGTCCTGTAAGTTTTCCTATCCGATGGATAACTCCATCAGATGGAATCGAAGATTACTTGCTGATGATGGTCGAACCCTCGTAGGCAGAACGCTTCACCTTCATGTCCGTAAGGGCTGTGTAACCATAACCAAGAGTTACAGTTGGCGTGTTTGTGAGGGTGCTGTAGACGCCGTTCGCGAGATTTACGATATCATTGGTCAGAGTGCCCTTAGGAGCATTGGCCAAGTTGTAGTAAAGGTGCTCGATCGACCAGAGGCTGTAGGAGCCATTGGCGATACCATTGTTGGTCGTCTGGAATCCGGCATAGGAGTTAGTACCGGAGTAAGGAGCGACACCGTTATAGCTGAGAGCAATGGTGTTCGTCTTGCCGATGATGTCAGCCGTACCTGCATAACCGATGAGGTAGTTCTTTCCACCTGTATTGGTCGAAAATGGGGTAACCGTATTGTTCGTACCGTTAGCCGTGGCGATGGAGATCACACCGACGTTGGTTGCCGAATTGCCGACATAGGTGCAGAGATCACCGCCGGAGAAGTATCCACCATTACCTGCCGTGAATGATTGACCATTGAAGAAGTTCGTACCGCCGACGGTCTTGAAGAAGGATCCCGTTGTGTTGTCATACATATACTGGCTAGCACTGCTGAGGAGGCCAAATCCAGTCTCAATGAAGGTGAGAGAGCGGGTGCCGGAATCAATATCACGACCCGTGATATAGACCGTGCTATTGCTGTCCGAAGCATTTCCCGTGATGTGGGAGAGAGGAGCATATCCAACACTGAGAAGCTCACGGGCAACCTGATCGGTGATGTTCGAGCCAGGGAAATTCGTCGGAGCGACGAAGGCGAAGTTCACCGCGTTGATACCACTGCCTACCTCTTGGAGAGCAACGGTCTTGACGGGTGAGGTCTTCGATCCAGCAGCGAAGCGGCCGACTGCCTGATTCACGTCAGAGAACGTGATCGTGGCGAATGTGTTGTAAGTGCACTGAGCGGATGGGACAACGAAACCACCGACGGTTGCGTCTTTGGTCACAGAACCCGTGAAGCTGATAGGAAGGAAAGGCTGGGTCGTCTTGGAAGCCGTTACCAGCGTACCACCCTCGGAACCGATGAAGTGAATGCTAACGCCGTTAGTGGTGATGGTGACCGTGCTGCCATTCGTTGTGGTGACAACCTTCGTGTAGAGAGCGATCTTAGCGGAAGACGCACTGGCGTTGTCAGCAGCAATCTTGCTATAGCCTTGGGCCACATTGGTGAGGTAGGCATCAATAGCGGGCATGGACTTGGAAGCCATGGCTGTGGAACCGGCAATGAAGATCTGATCTCCATAAACGCCGTTGGTCTTGGTCGTGGTGGCGGAGGCCGCTCCCACGGAGAGGGCTGCCACAAGGGCTGCCAGGATGGACTTGGTGTGTTTCATTGTTGGGTTTGGGTTGGTTTGATTAGGACTGACAGTTTTTCTGTTTTTGGACTGACGGATGAAGAGTTTCGAAGTTTTGGTTGTACGATCCTCTTCGGATTGGTTGCTGGATTGGGATTGAAGGTTTTTTGACCGGCGGTTGCTTTCTGTTCGGCCCGGTACTTCTGATTTTTGTTTTCCGAGGGAGACGGTGTGAATCACACCGACAGGCTCTGGAAGCTTATGGAATCAGGGTTTGCAGGTAGAACA
>CAINEX010000093.1 GCA_903847935.1 uncultured Spartobacteria bacterium
CCTGTCCCGTCGAGGAGGAGCAGAAGAGCATCTCGGGAGAGACGCGGTTATGGATCGTTCCGCACCGCGCCTGCTGCACATCGAGATGGTAATAGGTGAGCGCAGCGTACTTGTTGTGATCCGGCAGATGCTCCGGCAGCGGGTAGCGCGAGACCGCTTCCTTGGTCGCATCAGAGAGATCGATATCCCTTGCCACATCCTCAATATCCCGCCGGTCGTTCATTCTCGTGAAGAAGAACTGCTTGGCATTGCCGAAGACGATGGGACGGATCCCCGAGTTCTGGAAGCGGCTGTACTGCTGCACGATCGAAATGATCCATGTGGAGAACTTCGAGAGCTGCGCATAGAACTCGCTGACGAGCTGTTCCCCTCCTGGCACGTCCAGCGTTCGGGCTACCTCCTCAAAGATCACTCGCTTACGAGCCCCCCTGGGGAGCGTGATGATGTGCTGACGCCCATAGTTGGCGATCAGGAAGCCCGCCAGTTCCTTGAGCTGCTTGTTTGACTCAGGGATATAGGTCAGATCGAAATGAGCCACCCGTCCCGTCATCGAGAGAGTTGAGTGCCCACACAGGAGCCGTTGCTCGTTCCACGGGGCAAGGAGCGTTGCCAGATGATTGATTTCATCCCGGTTATGCTCCGCAAAGGGAGCCACCAACATCATCTGCTGGAGCATGTCGTGAGTCGGGTAGTCCGTCGGCCCGAAGAACGCGAAGGCCGTGTTACGGACATGTCGCTCCATGTCGTGGGAGTTGATGAAGCGAGAGACCTCCTCACCCTTAGGAGAACTCAAAAGCTCCTGCCGTTCCTCCATGGTCGCCGTATGCTTCAGCTCCGTCCAGGCCTCCAGGAAGGTTGCCGAGAGCGGCATGTGGCGGGATTTGTATTCCAGAACAGCCATGGCGTGCCGAGCCACCATGTCGAGACGACCCGCATCCTCGGCGATCCACTCCTCGAAGCGGTCGGTGTAGAGCTGCTCGATGTATTGGGTGATCTGAGCGAGTCGCAGGTTCCTGCGATCCTCGTCGGCGGGATTACCCGCCATCTTCGCCACGAGGGCTGCAGCGGTCGTGATCTGGAGGTTGGTCAGCGGAGCCCCCTGGGTATCGAGGTAGTTAAGGCAGAGATCCCCGTCTGGTTGGATGACGATCGGGGTGGATCCCAGAGCCTGTGTCCAGATTCCGTAGGAGAGCCCTTCCTCCACGATCAGGGTGAAGTCGTAGTAGGGATCGGTCTGAGAAAGGAGATCGCACATGAAGGCCGACTTCCCGGCACGAGTCATTCCAAGGAGAACCGCGAGCTGAGGCGTCCCGGAGAGGAAATTCCTCACCCCGACGAGATTCCTGTTCGATCCGTCATAGAGCGCTTCTGCTCCTTCCAGATGCCCCGTGAAAGTCGAGGAGAAGGGAAGCATGTCAGCCAGCCATTCATCCAGGCCGCTATCAGCATGGTGGGTGTAGCTACCCCAGAGCCATCCCGGCCAGGTCTGATACCAGATATTTTTGGTGGTGGCTGCCGAGGAGAGGTTGCTCGTCCAGCATTGGGCATCTTCCATTTGGCCGAAGGCCGTTTCGATCTGGCGTGTCTTCGACACCAGCCCCTCCTCTGATTCGTCCCAGACATGGACGACGTAGTCATAGAGGAAGGGAACCGTGTCTCCCTGGGCCAGATTGCGGATGCGCTCCTCCTTCACCTCCTTGGAGGTCAGCAGCGAATGCTTCCC
>CAINEX010000094.1 GCA_903847935.1 uncultured Spartobacteria bacterium
CAAGGCCACAGAGTTTGCCTTGCCCGCCGTTAATTGTATTGGCACCAGTTCCGTCAACGCCACGTTGGCCGCAGCCCGTGAGGTCAACTCGCCCGTAATGGTGCAGTTCTCTAACGGAGGGGCCCACTTTTTCATCGGCAAGGGAATCAGCAAGGAAAACCAAGTCGGTTCCATCTTGGGTGGTATTGCAGGTGCTCACTATGTCGATGCGGCGGCCAAGGCTTACGGAGTTCCCGTTATTCTGAACACCGACCATTGCGCCAAGAAGTTGCTTCCTTGGGTGGACGGGATGCTCGTAGCCAGCGAGGAGCAATTTGCGAAGACCGGTCGCCCCCTCTACAGCTCTCACATGCTGGATCTCTCGGAGGAACCGCTTCATGAGAATCTGGAACTCTGTGCGAAGTATCTCGAACGGATGAGCAAAATGGGAATGACTCTCGAGATCGAACTCGGCGTCACCGGCGGCGAGGAAGACGGCGTCGATAACTCAGGCGTCGAGGAGTCGAAGCTCTACACCCAGCCTGAAGAGGTTGCCCAGGCCTACACCACGCTCGGCAAGATCAGTCCGAACTTCACTGTCGCGGCCGCCTTCGGCAACGTGCATGGCGTCTACAAGCCGGGTAATGTGAAGCTCAAGCCGAGCATCCTCAAGGATTCCCAAGACTACATCGAGAAGACCCTCGGTACGGGACCGAAGCCGGTGAATTTCGTCTTTCACGGTGGCTCCGGATCGACCCGCGAAGAGATCCGCGAGGCGATCGGCTACGGCGCGATCAAGATGAACCTCGACACCGACCTGCAGTGGGCCTTCTGGGATGGTATCCGCGCCTATGAGGCGAAGAACCATGATTTTCTTCAGGGGCAGATTGGCAACCCGACTGGCGCCGATTCCCCGAACAAGAAATACTACGATCCCCGCGTCTGGGTAGGTGCGGCCGAAGATGCGTTCACAAAGCGTCTCCTCTCCTCTTTTGAGGATCTCAACTGCATCAACCGTCTGGCCTGAGACCCGGGTGAATCCCAGCCAACTTTATACAACGCGGGTTTCTTAAGCGTTCATCCGTACGGGTGAACCACCCATTGGTTGGAGCGCGCGCAGTTTGGCAATGATTCGTGGAATGATCTCCAGGGCCCGATCAATGTCGGCATCGGTCGTCGTGCGCCCAAGCGAGAAGCGGAGGCTGGAGCGCGCCTCATCGCGCGTAACCCCCATCGCTGTGAGGACGTGCGAGGGATTGATCGAACCGCTGCTGCATGCCGAACCGGCCGAACAGCAGAGTCCCTCCTTATCAAAGAGCAGAAGGGCCGTCTCGGCCTCGATGCCCGTGAAGGTGAGGTTACTTGTGTTGGGGAGGCGTGGTTCGTCGGTTCCGTTGCGCCGAACACCCTCGATCATCGTGAGGAGATCCTGCTCGAAGCGGTCACGCAGTTTGGCAATTCTCTCCGCCGCCATCAGTAAATGAGCCTCTGCAAGTTCGGCGGCCTTCCCAAAGGCTACGATCGAAGCGACATTTTGTGTGCCGCCCCGCTTGCTCTCCTCCTGACTTCCCCTGAAGAGCGGCGTGAATCGCGCGCGACGGTTCACATAGAGGGCCCCGACTCCCTTCGGAGCATAAAGTTTGTGGGCCGATAGCGAAACATACTGGACTCCAAGTTCCTCCAGATTGATCGGCACTTTCCCGGCGGCCTGGACGGCATCGAGATGTAGATGGACTTTTTTGCGTGTCGTGATGGCGGCGATTTCCTCGACGGGAAAGAGGATGCCGGTCTCGTTGTTTGCCCAGAGCAGGGAGACAACGGCGGTATCGTTGGTAATAGAGGTTTCCAGTTTATCGGGATCAAGCTGTCCCCCGCTGTCAACGGGTAGCCAGGTGATCTCGTAGCCGCGTGTTGCCAGGTATTCGCAGAGCTTGATCGTGGCGCTGTGCTCAACCGACGAGGTGATGATGTGGCGCTTGTCGGGATCGATCGCAATCGCCGAAAGAATGGCTGTGTTGGTTGCCTCTGTGCCGCAGCTGTTGAAGATGATCTCGGAAGCACGCGCCCCGACAAGTGAAGCCACCTGTTCACGGGCACTGTTCAGGGCCGCCGCGGCCCTGCGCCCCAAGGAATAGACGCTGGAGGGATTTCCGAACTCGTTCTCCAGCCATGGAAGCATGGCATCACGCACATCCGGATCGATCGGGGTGGTGGCGTTGTGGTCGAGATAGAGAAGTTGGGACATGGGTTATTTGAAGAGGAATCTATTAAAAAACAGCCTGACGGTTCTGGCAACTCGCTCTTCTCCTTATGACAAACAAGTGCCTGAGAAGATGCAATTCAGGGATCAGTGATGAATGAATTCGGGTTCGGGGTGAACTGGTTCGGCGGGGCCACCGGAATCCCTCGTGGGGCCTTCGGGCTTGGGAAGATTGCCACCATCCTCGCCAGGCTCTTTCTCGTGCGGATCGGAAAAATGATCGAGAGCAATAAAGAGGGCCTTCGAGTGCCGTGCAAAGAGCAGATTGAAAAGAACGATCGGGGTCAGAACGGCTGCCAGGAGTTCGCCGATGGGGAGGCGCGTCGTGAAGTCGAGCACCACGTAGATGATGATGCCCAAGACACTTCCGGTTCCGTAATTTATGACCCATGTAGAGGCCAGGAAGTAGCCTGGTTCGCGCTCGTAAGCATAACCGCATCGCGGACAGCCATCGAGAGGCATGAACCAGTGCCTCAATGAGCGGGTGGAGAGGAGAGGGGGAAAGATGGGTGATTTGCCGCAGACAGGACAGCGAAGCAACATGGCCCGACCCAGATAACGGAGGGCCAGCCTCCAGGAACGGGGCTCCGGTTCGTTGCTCACGACTTTGATTACTGGACCCATCGGCCGTTGCTACTGCCAAGACCGGGGTGCCAGCCCGGAACATCACTGCCCGAGTAGTCGGTCGATCCGATGGCGCCGATCATGCGTTGACCAGTGGCCCTGCGCCAAAGGGCACTCATGCTTTCGCCGGTGTGGCATCCCCAACTCTTGATAAACGCACGGGGGGCAAAGTCGAATCGGTTGATCTGTCCCAATTCCGTCTCGTGAAGCCAGACCTTGGAACCGCTGTCGATCTCGTTGCTGTAATCAAACATGAAGCAGCACTTGTTCGAGTGACCGAAGTATTCGAGATCCGCGATCTTCACGCTTGCACGTGGCTTTCCAGCGTTCAGATAGTCGATCAGCTCTTTTTGTGTGCTGAAGAAGACAAGGGTGGCCTGGAATTTCTTCTGGATGGTCCGCAGGTCGGTGAGGAGATCCCGTTTTTCCTGTCTTGTGCCGCGACGAACGTAGGAGGGCTTGTAGACAAGCCAAGTGATCATGGCGTTCGGACCGTGTTGGGCTCGAAGCTCCTCCAGACGAATGCGGGAAGCATGGACAAAATTCGCCCACCAGTGATCATGAGGGACTTTCTTGAGTTTTTCCCACTCGATCAGCGAGGGGCCGCCCGTGATCACGATATATTCCTTGTTCAGGGGATCCTTTGACACCTGGGCTGGTTGTGCCATCAGCACGGAGAAGGACGAGAGAAGGAGCAGGAGTCCCAGTGCGAAAGGCGAGATCTTCATCGGAAGGAACGGACGTCGCACATCAGAGGGCCACCACACATTCGATCTCCACATCGAACTCTCCGGGGAGTTGGGCGCCCACCGTCGCCCGCGCAGGCGGGTGATCTCCAGCGAAGTATTCGGCGTAGACGGCGTTCATCTCGCCGAAGCTCTCCTTACTCATGTTGTTGAGATAGACTCGGCAGGAGATGGTGTTCTCAAGCTTTGCTCCCGAACCTTCGACGACCCGTCGAATATTCTCCAGCACGAGGCGGGTTTGGTCGGCGATGCTGCCGCGCTCTATTTTTCCCGTGGTAGGATCCCATGGGGTCATTCCGGAGACGAAGAGGAGTGGCGCTGCCGTCTGGACGGCCAAAGAATAGGGACCGAGGGCCGGTGGGCAGTCGTGGATCGAGCGATGGGTCGTCTTCATGGAAGTTGCAAGATAATCAGCTAAAAGTGTGAAAAGTAGAATCGTTAATTTCTACGCAGAAAAAGGGCCCGTCTCATCGGAATGATCATTTTTACCTCCCTCCCAAAAAAAATTTGACAGCTGCTAGATTGTCTGTAAAAAAATGATGTACTACATTTATACATTCTCAAAAACGCAGCCATACCCCCCAATGAAAAATAAAAAAAGAAGCGCCATTCTCGGCATTTTTGGTAGTTCCCTTAATTCCCTAAGGCATCTTATGGGAGCCACAGCGTTCGCTTTGGCCGCATTAGCCTCGGCTAGCGCAGATCAAACCCTCACGACGTTTAATGTTACGACTTCGACTGGTGGTCCAGGCGTGACCAATGCTGGGGCAACTGCGAATGCATCTTCAGGATTTACGGCATCAACGCTGGTCTGGGGATCAGGAGTAGGTACCGGAAATGGTAGTTCACCCGCCAGCACCTTTAATGCTGCTTTTGCTTCTGATCCTACAACTCCAGCTTTGGCTCTTGCTGGTAATATGGACATCACCTTCACGACGGTGATTTCAGCCGGATGGAACATCAATGTGGATGCTGTTTCTGGCTTTGTTAAAGGAAATACTACCACTGGTCCTGGTCCTCAATCCATTGGACTCTACTGGAGTACGAACAGCGGAACGACATGGAATCTTGCTGGAAATACTGCAACATCATCCGTCACTGGGACCGACCTCTCATCGGCTGTAAACTCAGGTGCAGGTGGACTTACTGCCAATCCAGTCGATTTTAATAACGTAGCCAGTGCAAATCCACTGACCGTTAACTGGGCCATCGCTTTTTGGGGGGGTGTCTCAGGGCGGGCTGGTCTCGGAAAGGGAAATTTTGTGTTGAGTGGTAACATCCTCGCCTCGTCTCTCGGCAACCAGTACTGGACTGGGGGACCAAGCGGCACGTGGGATACCTCGACGGTCAACTGGTATAATACCAATGGATCCGGTGCAGCGGACGCCTTTACGAGCGGTGACAATGCTTACTTCACAAATGCAACGGCCACAGCCATCACTGTGACCGCGGGCGGAATCTCGGCTGGAACGGTCACCGTTACCAACACTGGGAACCTGACTCTGGGGGGAGGGACACTGACCGCATCCGGAATCAACCAAAATGGTACGGGAACACTCACCATCAATAATGCCACAGTCCTCACAGGTGGGGTAATTCTCAACTCAGGTGTTGTGATTGCCAATGCCAGTAATGCTATTGCAGGCGGAGCAACGATCAACGGAGGCATTCTCCGAGATGCAGTGGCGGGTTCCTTGTCAGGTCCTTTAAATCTAAATGGGGGGACCTTTGATGTGAATGCGGACAGCACGGAAACCAATGTTGCATCAGGCATTTTTGTGGGGTCTGGAGGTGGTACGATCAGCGTGGATGGAACCAATACGGTCACCTTCACTGGAAACGTGACAGGACCTCAGAATACCTTGACCGCGGCTGGTACGGGGACGATCACCTTTACCAACACAATTGGAGCCAACAAGAACGGGATTTTCCTGAACGAGAATGCTGGGAGTACCGTGAATCTTGCTGTTGTAGGAGCGACCAAGACCAACGAGTTCGCAGGAGGTGTGATCAATGGGGCATTAGTCGGCGGATCTAATGTGCTTGCCATTGACCCTCTGAATACAAACATTGCGGGATCAGGAACTCTGACCGGAATTGGAACGCTGACAATGAATGGTGGATCCGTAATGACTACCTACAACACAAACGCTCCCTACAATAACCAAAGCGCAACTCTTGCACTCCCGGTTATCCTGAGTGCTGGCACGACAAATAATTTCTTAGGATCAGCGGGAGGTAACAACCTCACCGTCTCGGGATCAGTTTCGGGCGTCGGTGCCATCACTGTAGCTAACACTTCTGGTGCCAATAAGGTGACCCTAGCAGGGTCCAATTCCTTCACCGGAGGGATCCAAGTCAATGCGGGATATCTTGCGGTCACGGCAAGCAACGCTTCTTCAGTCTTAATGAATGGTACTGGCGCTACTTTGGAGAGCGGAGCAGGTGTCGTGGGGAAAGTAGCGGGTTTTTCCATGACCAACGGTGGGAATATGAATGTTGGCGGCGGAAGTTTGGTTGTTGGAACCAATACGATCGGAGGTACTGCAGTGAACATCTCTAGCAATACTTCCACAGCGGGGGGACTGATCATTTCTGGAGGAGTGGACTTCACTTCCCAAACCGGCACTCCTGCTAACCTCCAATTCACCCTGACCAATTCTGTTCTTCCAAATGCTGACTTCAGTACGTTGACCGTGGTGGGGGCTCTCAACTACGGTGGAGCCAACATGTTCATTAATTTGAATAACACGAACTCTCTCTACTCATTTACTCGGGCAAGCCTTCAACTTATCAATGCAAATGGAGGAGTTGCTGGCTCTCTGGGTAGCGTGACCTTCGATGATTATGGTTCAACATCCACGAACGCAATCGCACTAACGCTCGCAGGCAACACATGGACCGGCATGGATGGAGCAAATTCGATCAGCTTTAATACCGCTACTGGTATTCTTGCCCTTAATGGAGGAGCAGTCCCTGAGCCATCTTCCTACGTTCTCTTTGGACTTGGTCTTGCCGCTCTCACCTTCGTGGTCATCCGTCGCCGTCGTTCGAACGCCTAGTCCTTCTGCCATAAGCTATCTATAGAAAAGCCCTCCCGGATGTGGGGAGGGCTTTTTTCTGTTCAGAAGGTTCGGTGCCTTTCACCCTCCCTGCTTCGCAATCAACTTCTACTATCTATGAGTTCTGGCGCGGGTGGGGGAGGTCTTACGGTCTGGCTTAGCGCGTCGAATGTCTGAAGGAAACTTCCGTTTCGGCATGAGCTTTCTTTTTCGCTCAGATTCGTTTCGGAGAGCTGCTTTTTTAGGGGCGGGGATAGGATTGTCGGAGAAGATATCTGCATCCGTGAGCGGTGAGAAGAGACATCCTTTTGGGCCTTTGACTCCGGGTGATTTCCCTCTTGTCTCCCGATTCAGCTTGGGAGTCGAAAGAGCCTTGCGGAGCATTTCCAGGTCTTCCTTCCTCAGGTCGCGGTAGCTGCCCGGCTTGACCCCGCGGAGCGTGAGAGGGCCGAGGCGGGTACGGTTCAGTCGCTTGACCTTATAATCGAGCTGTCCAAGCATGATGCGGATCTGCCTCTTCAGCCCCTGATGGAGAATGATCTGTATCTTGTTCGGTGCGAGTTGCCGG
>CAINEX010000095.1 GCA_903847935.1 uncultured Spartobacteria bacterium
GACGCTCTCTCGCTTGCCGAGAAAAGAAGCATCCTCGCCCGAATTGCTAGAACATCCCCCAGTGAGGTAGATGCAACTAGCCCGATTTGTCAGGAGTATTCCGAGGAAATTGATGCCAGCGGCAATGTGAAGCGAAAGGTCAAGTTGCCTTCGAAGATCGAGGCAATAAGAACCGATAACCAGATGGCAGGACACGACTGGAAAAACCAGCAGGACGAAGAGACAAATCCCTTTTTATTCCTCGTTAATTTTTTTGGGAATGGTTCTCAAACCCTTCCACCGCTCACGATCGATGCCGAGATCACCGAGGGGTAAAAAGAAAAACCCATCCCCGATGAAGGAGATGGGTCTTCGCTGAAACTATTGAGCTTATTGGTATCTGATCGCTACTCCAGTCGCCCACATTGTTGCGGATCCATACGGGCCAGGAATCATGCCGTCCGTAGTAAGAATGACAGCATTTGCTCCAAGCGGAGCGGCTTTGGCTCTGATGGCATTATGCATTTTGGCAGTTTCTGAAACTTGGAAGCCATTGACTGCAACTGTGCCAAGTTCGATATACTTCTGTTGAGGCACAGTTTTTAGAATCTGAACATCATTGGGGTTTGTAGGGTTGTAGAAACCCTTTGCAGTTTTGGTCACATCTACAACGGCACAGCCTGCAAGAAGTGCTATAGAGGTAAAGAGTGCGAGCGTTCGTGTTATGGTTTTCATTGGTTTTTGGGTTTTTGTTGTGTGTATCGAATGGCTGTACCGCAGATTCTCGAATAGGTATTCGATTGAGCATCATTCGATGCCCATTGTTCCGAACGTTCATAATACCCACCGAGAATGCTTATGATTACAGCATCTGCACCGATCATTGCCGCTTTGTTGCGAACGGATTTGATGCTGTCACCTCGTGATTGAAAATCTGCAATAACCTCATAAGGACGGGATGGTGCTTGCCTTAAAACTTCAACCTGTTCTGGCGATTTTGGTGGATAGGTTGTGGACGCATAGTATCGGTTTGCGACATCTGTTGCACAGGCCGCTAGCCCGATTAAGAGGAATGCTACGAGCAACAAGCGGAGGTGGTTATTCATAGGTTTTATGATTTCGTTTACTGAACAAAGAAGGTGGTCGTGACCTCGGGGGCGGGATTGAAGTAATTATTGCCCCCTTGATCAGCCGCTAGGGTTACATATCCCGTTCCTGTAAGGGTCACGATGTTGCCGTTGATCGTGGCGTTGCCAGACTGCACGGTAACGGCCACAGGAAGCCCAGAGGAGGCCGTGGGGAGGGTGATGGTGAAAGATGTCCCGTGGGTCTTGTTTGGGATTTTCTTGAAGGGTGTAATCTTCTGGGTGGATGTCTTGGTTCCTACGCTAAAACTCGTCGTGACTTGAGGGGCAGGATTGTATTTAGAGTTACCTCCCTGATTAGCACCCAGGACAACGACTCCAGCAGTAGTGACCGTCACCGTGTTTCCCTTAACTGTTGCTGGGCCAGAAATGACCGAGAGCGTCACGGGTAACCCAGAGGTTGCTTTGGGAAGTGTGACGGCAAATGGAGGGCAGGGGTAGTTTTTGGGAGGAATCATCTTGAAATTAGAGATCCCTTGATTGAACTCCTTGGCCGTGAAACTAGTAGTCACTTCGAGAGCTGGAAGATAATTGGAATTTCCATACTGATTAGCAGCAACAACGATAGTACCTATTCCAGTAGGAGTGATCGTGTTGCCATTAATACTTGCTGGCCCAGATTTGATTGAGAGGGTTACTGGAAGGCCAGATGTTGCTACTGGGGTCGAGATTGTGAAGGGGACACCAACCACTTGAGGCGGTATCGTGTTGAGCGGAGAGATGACTTGCACAAAGGGCGGGATACTTATAGCAGCATCAAATCCGTAACCGCTTGAGACTTGAACTACATTAGTAAGCAATGCGGGAATATTAGGCACTTGCCAGTTTGTCCATCCCCAAGCCACAACAGTTCCATCGTTTAGTAAAGTTGTATAGTTATACAATGCCGCAGAAACTTGAACAACATTGGTTAATCCATTAGGGACATTCGTTTGGTTGAAAGTATTATCCCCCCAAGCCACAACAGTACCATCGCTCTTAAGGGCAATAATATTCCCCTGAGATGCAGAAATCTGAACAACATTAGTCAACCCAGAAGGCACATTCGTAAGAAGCGGTGCATTTGTAGTGTTAAATGCATTGGTGCCCCATGCAGTAACAGAACCATCGGCTTTCAAAGCAACCACGCAATTAAAGCAAGCCTCAACTTGAACAATATTGGTAAGATTTAAAGGAACATCGTTTAGCCGCCCCCATGCAACGACTGCGCCATCGTTCTTGAGGGCCACATTGTAACCATCGCTAACAGAAACTTGAACAACATTGGTCAAGCCATTTGGGAGAAGATTGTATTGACTCGATCCTACAGATCCCCATTGCACAATATTGCCGTCAGCAAGCAATGCAGCACTTGCGACACCTCCAGCGGCAACTTGGACAACATTGGTTAGGCCAGGGGGCACATTAATTTGTCCATTTCCATTGTAACCCCAAGCCACAACAGTTCTATCGCTCTTAAGGGCAACAGTATGATAATAGCCACAAGCAAGCTGTACTATATTGGTCAACCCGCTAGGAACATTAGTTTGACCAATATCGCCCCTGCCCCAAACAAAAACTGATCCTGCTTGTTGAAAGGGTTCTAATTCCAACGGGAACTGGGTGGGCCTAGTCGGGATCTGGAGGTTGAGTGCTTTTGCCTCTGGTAAAAGGGCAAGCATCCCCAAAAGGACTAGGAGGAAGGACGTTCTGGGGAACTTCATAGGGGTGACGAGTACACCCTGTTAACTACTCCAATTGCACTATGACGCAAGGTAAGAATTGAAGTGGATCACATCCCAGAGTCCAAAGTGACTAGGGAAGAGTTACTGAAGCCTATTTAGAACGCACCAGGGTGGTCTAGGAATCGCTTTTGCTTGAAGAATAAGTCTTCGGAGAGGGCATGGCTTTTCAATGGCGTTTAAGGGGGGTGACGACTCCGGAGGGGACTCACAGGTAGCATCTGATAATGCAGGGTGCAGGCAGACCAAGGAGCGAGCCAAAGAGGGAATGATTTTTTGCAAGGAGTGGAGAGTTTTTTTCCTGAAAATGGATTTTGATCAATGAAGCACCACGTCGACTCCATCACCGAGAGCGTTATTCTAGGGCTTCTATGTCTCTCTGCGTCACAATCGTGTATCGACGTGCCGTTATGACTTTGGGTTGTTTTTGTTATGACAAACGCCCATAAAAACCCCTAGATCCTTTATCTATGGGGAGTGGTGGCTAAGGAGGGAATCGAACCCCCGACACGAGGATTTTCAGTCCTCTGCTCTACCGACTGAGCTACTTAGCCGTAATGACCAACTCATGGTCCCTTCAAAAGGGTGTGTGAAAATCCCTTATTCCTTGTCGATCGGCAAGCTTCTTTCTTAATTCCTGCGGAGTTGAACCTGATCGAGCGCAGCCACTAGGCCCCATTGATGCCCCCCTTTGAGGGCACGTGTGACGAACTTCTTGGCCTCGCCGATCGCTTTGGAGAGAGGATATCCCTTGGCCAACCCTGCCGCGATCGCTGCGGAATAGGTGCATCCGGTCCCGTGCGTCTCCACCCCCCTTATGAAAGGAGCGCTGTACTCATGCACTTCCCAAGCCGTCGTCAGCAGGATATCCGTGGCCGCCTCTCCCTTCAGATGCCCTCCTTTTAGGAGCAGGGTTGCTCCGGTCTCTGCAGCAAGCTGTTTCCCGGAACAGATCATTCCGGCAAGGGAAACGGGGAGGGATCCCGTCAGGACGCCTAGTTCATCGAGGTTCGGCGTAATCAGCGTTGCCAAGGGGAAGAGATGCTTTCTGTAGGCGGCAACGGCTTCCGGTCTTAATAATGCATCCCCACTGGAAGCGACCATAACGGGATCGACCACCAGTGGAGGCAATGTCTGCAGACCGGCCAGAACTTCTGCCACGGCACGGATAATCGGCGGGGAGAAGAGCATTCCTGTCTTGATGGCGAGCACAGGATAGGCGCTCAGTAGAACCTCCAGTTGATCCCGAACGATTTCGGAGCGCATGGCTTGGATTGAGCGAACCTTTCCCGGCGTTTCGGCAACGACGCAGGTGAGCACCGTGAGTCCGTGGCAACCCAGGGCGCTGAATGTCTTGAGGTCGGCCTGAATGCCCGCCCCGCACGAGGAATCGGATCCCGCAATGGTGAGAACGACGGGTATCATGATCGATCGGCGGCAGACGGATCCGCGTCGTGAAACTGCTTTCTCCAAGCCTCAAGGCGATCCGCGATACGGGCTTCGGCCCCATGCCTGTTCGCGGTGTAATAACGACGGCCCTCGCCTTCTGGAAGATAAGCCTGCGGTACATATCCCTTCTCGTGGTCATGGGGATATTGGTAACCAATCCCATGTCCCATCGATTTGGCGCCCTTGTAATGGGAGTCCCGCAAGTGGGCGGGGACGGGGAGGGTGCGCCCCGATTCCACATCCTTCTGAGCATAGCCAAGGGCAACGCAGGCGCTATTGCTCTTCGGAGCGGTAGCCAAGTAGACCACCGCATGGGCAAGGGTGATGCGGGCCTCGGGAAGTCCGACAAACTCAACCGCCTGTTGGGCGGCGACCGCTAAAGAAAGCGCCAGAGGGTCGGCCAACCCCACATCCTCGCTGGCAAAAATCACCAACCTTCTGGTGATAAACCGTAATTCCTCCCCGGCATGGAGCATTTTGGCCAACCAGTAGAGGGCCGCATCAGGGTCACCACCACGGAGGCTCTTGATGAAGGCGCTCGCCGTGTCGTAGTGGTCGTCTCCAGTGCCGTCATAGACAAGAGCTTTCCGCTGGATACTTTCCCCGGCGATCTCAAGCGTGATGCGGATACGCCCATGCTCGTCATAGGAGGTCGTGCGGGCGGCAATCTCCAGCGCATTGAGGCACTTGCGGGCATCGCCATCGCTGATGGTAGCCAGATGAACGGCGGCATCTGCATCCAGATCGATCGGGAGCTTCCCAAGGCCGCGTTCCTGATCCGCAATGGCCCTGAACTGCAGGAAAACAAGGTCTGGCGTTCCCAACGGCTGAAGTTGAAAGATCTGGGATCGGGAGACGAGCGGACTGTTGATCGAGAAGAAGGGGTTCTGGGTCGTCGCCCCGATCAGTCTTATCGTGCCACGCTCCACATCGGGGAGAAGGGCATCCTGCTGGGCTTTGTTAAACCGGTGGATCTCATCGATGAAAAGAAGGGTGCGCCCCCCTTTGGCCGCCTCAATGGCCGCGATCCCAATGGCTTTTCGTATATCGGCCACCGATCCCTCCACGCCGCTGAGTTCCAGAAAGCGGCTCTTGGTATGGCTCGCCACAACACGAGCCAAACTAGTTTTTCCCGTTCCCGGGGGGCCGTAGAGGATCACCGAAGAGAGACGGTCGGCCTCGATTGCCCTCCTCAGGAGCTTGCCCGACCCGAGGAGATGCACCTGCCCGACATACTCATCAAGGCTTGAAGGCCTCATTCTTGCGGCAAGCGGAGCGTCGGCAGGCAATCCGCCGCTCTCACCAGTTCCGGGGCCCATGCCAAAAAGATCCTCCATTCACCCAGTATAGGCGGGTGCATTTCGCTGGCAAGGCGGGCTCCCCCGTTCCATGCTTGCAACCATGAAAACGATCCTCGCCGCAGTTGATTTCAGCCAGATCACTCAAAAAGTCATCGAAGGCGCCTCGGCCCTTGCCGAGGCCATGCAGGCACAGCTCGTACTGCTGAACGTCTGGGAGCCGATTGCCTCCTACGTACCGGTGGGAGCTGCCATGGATGTGATCACGGCCCCGGTGCCGGTGGAGCCCCCAGACCTGAATCTGGTCAAGGAGCGTCTGGAGCAGTTTGCCTCTCCTCTCAGAGGCAAAGGCCTCTCCGTTGAAACAATCGTTTCCACAGCTCTTCCCGTGGATGAGATCCTGAACCAGTCGAAGCTACTCGACGCCTCGATGATCGTTCTGGGATCCCATGGACACGGCGCCCTCTTCCAGCTCTTCAGCGGCAGCGTGGTCACCTCGGTGCTGCACAAATCCAGTATCCCGGTCACCGTCATCCCGGTTCACGGAAACTAGGATGGGGCTCGTCGTGGGCGAGACGGGATAGAAATGCGCATCCTCTTCACAAAGCTCCGGCACATCGGGGATAACCTACTTCTGACGCCGACGATCGTCGCAACGAAACGACAATTTCCCGAGGCGGAAATCTGGGTCGCCGTGAGGAGGGGTACCGAAGGCATCCTCGCGGGATGCCCGGAAATTGACCGGATCGTGACTACGGCGCGACCTGAAGAGGGAAGAAGAACCTGGAGAGACTCAGGGGCCGATCTCGCATCGCTCGCAGAAGTCATCAGGACACCCTTCGATTATGCCTTTGAACTGGGTGACAACGACCGTGGAAGGGTTCTCGCCTGGGCAAGCGGCGCTTCCGTCCGATGCACGAATAGCTATGAACGCCCCGAGGGGGATCCGCTCGGACATTTTTGGAAAGGACGCTTCACCCGCCTGATCACCACCGGTCATGGGCCCGTGCATCAGGTGCTCCGTGACTACAATGCCGTCCAAGCAACTCTTTCCCTCCCTGAGGATCCACCACCCTTGCGATTTGCAAAGGAAGCGATGTCCCATCACCCGCTGCTGGATTTAAGCGAGGCATCCTACGCCCTCGTACATGCCGCCACCCGCTGGCCCTCCAAATCATGGCCCTTGGAGCGCTGGAAGCAGGTGATCCCTGAACTTCTGAAAACATTTCCTCAGGTTGTGATCAGCTGCGGTCCGAATCACCGTGAGATCTCTGAGGCCTCCATGCTCTGCGAGGGAAGCAGGGGGAGGGTAATCACGACCGGCGGCTCTCTCTCTTGGTCACAGCTCGCCACCCTGATCGGTTCGGCAGGTCTCTTCACAGGTGTGGATACGGCGGCCATGCACCTGGCAGCCGCCGTGCAATGCCCCTCAGTGGCCCTTTTCGGACATGCTCCCGCCTATCAGTTCAGGCCTTGGAAATCACCCCACCGCATCGTGCGCTCCAAAGATGCGATGATTGAGACGGAGCGCTATCAACTCCCCGGGGAAGAGTTGATGCAAGAAATCACCGTCCATGCAGTGCTGGAGGCTGTGGATTCGCTATTGGCTGAACGAAACAGGAATCAAGATCTTCAAGCCAACCTGATGTAAAGTTCTCCAAGTTGTCGGCTGAGCAGCGGGAGGGAAGGTCTGGGAAGTTTCTCCTGGAAGTTGAGAAGTTCATCCCGGAATTGGGCTTCCGTCACGGCTTTCTCCAGAAGCCGTGCGTAGCCGTCATGATCAGTCGGATCGAACAGGCCGGGGTGATCCTCGCCAAGTAGAATCGTATTGCCCTCGATCCTGCTGGCAAGAATCGGAACCCCGCACTCCAGGGCCTGCAGCAGTGCAAGCGGCTGCCCCTCCCAGTGGGAGGCGAGCGCAAAGAAATCAAGCGACTGGATCCAGGGAGCCACAGGACGCTTGCGACCAGCCAAAACAAGATGCTCCTCCAGATTGTTCTCCCGGATACCGATCTCAAGTGCACCCCTGTCGGCTCCCTCGCCAAAGAGCATGAATGTTGGCAGGGGGACAGATTTTCTGGAAAGGATCGCCATCGCACCGATCGTGGCCTGATGGTTTTTTGTAGGATGTAGGGATGCCACGGAGCCGATCAAGATCCCATCCGGGGACAATCCAAGGCGCGAACGAACCTCCTTGCGATCCTTTGTGGGCTGGAAGAGAACGGGGTCGATTGCGTTGGGAATGACCGAGACCTCGTGCGGATCCAACTGGAAGGCCTTGATCAGATCCCGCCGGGTCTCTTCCGAGAGGGCGATCACGTGATCAGCCCACCGATAGATGTGACGCATGAAAAAACCTTTACGGCCCTTCAGTTCGAGGAATGTCTTCTGCTGGTGCACGATGGATTTGATCCCTGCTAATTTTGCCGCGATCACTCCGAACAGTTGATCGTGGTAGGACTGTGCGTGGACGACTTGGATGCCGTTCTTTCGAAACCAGCGTGCCAATCGGAGCATTCCGAGGGGATTCATCCTCTTTGTCGGAAAAACCGGCACCAGATCAATCTGCAGTCCTGCTGACTGAGCCTCCTCCCCAAGGACACCCAGGCTTCTTAAGCAGACAAAGCGTGGCTCGATTCCATCCGGCAGGTATTTGCTGGCCGAGAGGAGAAAATCCTCAGCTCCACCGACTGGCATTGAAACAAAGAGGAGGGCAACCTTCACGGACTGGGTTGATCCTATCAATGTTCGACAAACATGATTCCCAGCCCACTCACCACTGGACGCCAAAGAAGATAATGCCCTTCGGCTTCTCGGGATTATCGGGATCCCAAGCAATATCGTCATGACCATCCCCGTCCCTCTTGGGGGCCAGGGGACTGACCATCTGAAGGGGGTTTTTCATCTTGAAAGCCTGGGCAACAATTCCTTGGGTGTCATACGCGCTGGGGGCGCCCAAATCGGTTTTTTGTTCCACTTTGGCTTTTTTCGGCTTGGGAGCGATGAACCCGGCATCGGGGCTCTCCTGCTGGGCAAGAAGACTCCGCATCGGCATAAAGGCCATCGCAGCAAGGGCGACGGACAGGAAAAACATCTGGAAACGAGGACTGATGCCTTGCATGGGTCTCAAGTTAAGGGGCTTTGTTCTCTGCGGGCAAGCCTTCGGACACCCAGACGGGAATCTTCTTTCCCTCGCCTTCATCGTTGAACTAAAGGATCAGATCCGGTCAAACTCACCACATGGATACCCTTGAGCGCGCCCGTCGCGTCCTCTCAATCGAAATCGACGAACTTCATCGTCTATCTGCTCGTCTCGACAGCAGCTTTGCGCTGGCCGTGGGAATGCTCAGGGAAGCTGTCGAGCGACGGGGCAAGATCGTCGTGCTAGGCGTGGGTAAATCAGGCCATATAGGCGAGAAGATTGCTGCTTCACTCACCAGCACGGGAGCTCCTGCCGTAGTCCTCAACTCTCTCAATGCTCTCCATGGGGATCTGGGGGTGATCTCCGACGGGGATGTGATTCTTACACTTAGTTACAGCGGGGAGACCGAGGAGTTGATCCGCATCCTCCCTTCACTAACTCGATTTGATATCAAAAAAATTTCCCTTACTGGCAATCCCAACTCTTCCCTCGCAAAGGCCAGTGATCTGGTCCTCGATGTCTCGGTCTCGCAGGAAGCGTGCCCCCATAATCTTGCCCCTACCTCAAGCACTACGGTGATGCTGGCTCTGGGGGATGCCTTGGCCATGGTATTGCTGGAGGAGAGGGGATTCACGAGGGAAGACTTCGCTCGCTATCACCCAGCCGGACAGTTGGGGAGAACACTTCTTCTGAAGGTTCGCGATATTATGCGGGGAGGCGATCATATGGCCCTGGTTAAGGGATCCGATTCCGTAGTTTCCGTGCTCAGGGAACTGACCTCCAAGCGTGCCGGCGCCGCACTTGTGGTGGATGAACAGGGCCTTCTTAATGGGATCTTCACCCATGGTGACTTTGCGCGCCATTTCTCCACCAATCCACAGATCGGCAACCATCCTGTCAGCGGCGTCATGACCAGAAATCCCATCACCATTCATGCCGACAAACTTGCCGCGGAGGTACTGAAGGTGTTAGAAAAGCATCACATTGATGATCTTGTGGTCACGGATGAGGGTGGCAAACCCCTCGGCGTCATCGACTCCCAGGATCTCTCCCGACTCAAACTTCTTTAACGAACCCTCCGCACCACTTCTATGGCACTCGCAAACGATCTCCGCAAAGGCATGGCTATCAAATACAATGGCAACGCTGCCATTGTCCTTGAAGTCACTCACCGCACACCCGGAAACCTCCGGGCTTTTGTCCAACTCATTGTCCGCTACATCGGCACGGGCAAGTCGGCCGACATCCGCTTTGCCTCCACGGAAAAAGTCGATCTCGTGGATGTTCACCGCACCAAGCTTGATTTCAGCTACGCTGATCAGGAGGGATACAACTTCATGGATCCCGAAACATTCGAGACCATCACGCTGCAAGCAGACCTCCTCGGTGACTCGAAGGACTTCCTAGTTGAGAACATGCAAGTGGAGATCCTCTATGTCGAGGGACGCGCCGTCTCGGTGGAACTTCCCGCCTCAGCCAATATAAAAGTAGCCGAGTCGCCCGAGGGCGTGAAGGGTGACTCCTCGAGCAACGTCATGAAGACAGCCACTCTCGAAACCGGTAAAGTCATCCAGGTGCCCCTCTTCATCAAGGAGGGTGAGATCGTGAAGGTTGATACCCGCACAGGCGCCTACATGGGTAGGGCTTAACGAAACGGCTATCACGCCCCATGACCCGTTCCTCCCCGAAAAAGGACCGGGGTAAAACAGACAGGAGCGTTTTGGGCAGCAAGGGGCCATCCGTCACGGGTAAAAAAACCCGTTCTGAAAATCGGGTACGGGTGAAGGCCATCTCTCCGCAGACCGGGGAACTCTTTCCGGAAATAAGTACGGGCGATAAGGGAGATTCATCGGAAATTTCCACTGTCTCCCCCGTTGCACAAGCGACGGTACCGAAATCACTCGTAAAGTTCATTGTCGCTCTCTTCCTGGCACCCATCGCTTGGGTCATGACCCGGACTTTTTTCCACTCTTTCGCCACCTCTGTGCATCATGGACTCCTGGCTTCACAATCCTTCGGCTGCTTTGCAGGCGGGATTATCCTCTTCGGGGTTTTTTATCTCATCATTCCGCGGAATATGCTGATGCTTCCCTATGTCTTCGGACATGAGGTCACCCATGCCCTCTGGGTGAAACTATTCGGCGGCACTGTGGCTGATCATTTTCATGTCGGTACGGAGGGCGGACATGTGCTCACCGACAGGGTCAACACATGGATCGCGCTGGCCCCCTATTTTTTCCCGATCTACAGCCTGCTGGTCATCACCCTCTACGGCGCGGCATCGCTGGCAACTGACATGAGTCCCTATCGTTGGATTCTTTTCTTACTCCTTGGACTCACCATGGCTTTCCACCTTGTCTTCACTTTCCTGCTCATCATCAAGGGACAACCCGACCTGCACTACGGAGGCACCTTTTTCTCGCTGATGGTGATCTACCTTATCAACCTCAGCATTATCACGTCTCTTCTACTGGTGACTGGCAAGGAGATCTCCCCGCGTTCCTTCGCGGAGGACTTCGTAAAAAACACCTTTGATTTCATGGAATTCTCACGAGCCGTAATTATCTGGATTTCGGATTGGATCGGGAATATTCGAGCGGGATTCGGGCATTCCTAATCGGAAGTTTTCCTTCCAAGAAAGCCGCTTAGAAGGCGAGTAGGTGCTGGAGGATTAAATAGAAAAGAGAGGGGCCTAGAAGGCAACCAAAGCCGGTGTAGAAGGTAGAAACCATCAACCCATAGGGAACCAATCTTGGATCCGTGGCAGCCAATCCCGCGCCGACACCACTGTGTGTGCCCATGAGTCCGCCATAGACCATGGCGGTGTGTGGATTATTAAGGCCGATCCGTTTGGCAATCATGGGAGTTGCTATCATCACGGCGATTGATTTGACCAAACCGGCGGCGATGCTAAGGGCGATCACCTCTGATTTGGCACCAAGAGCCGCCCCAGTCACAGCTCCTACAATATAGGTCACGGGACCACAGCCAATCGTGGTGACACTGACGGCGTCGCGATAACCAAAGGCAAAAGCAACCGAAGCACCGCAGATAAAGGGCAGAACAAGTCCAACAGAGAGAGCAACGATCACAGCCTTACCAGATCTCCTGAGATCTTGAAAAGTCGCTCCATAGGCTGTGGCAACAATAGCGAAATCCCTAAACATAGCTCCCCCCAAAAGGCCAATCCCAGCAAGGGAAGGGATGTCAGCAATGCCATTCTTCCCGCCGGTAAGCGCTCCTCCCAACCAAGCCATGAGTAAACCAACACAGACGGCGATCGCGGATCCGTGAATTCGGCCTTTGGTAAGTTTGGCGGAGATCCAGTAGGAACCCCACATCACCATGCCCGTGATGGCAAAGCCCACAAGGAGTCCTTCGGAAAGGAGCGTTTGATAAAGACGATCGATCATTGACGATCCTCCTCTGGAACGGGGTTCCAAGTGCTGGTTTCAAGGTGCTTTTTGAGACCAATCCTGTTGATGACAGGAACAGCCATGAAGCTAGCGATGAAAGCCAATAGGCCGGCAAAAAAAGCAATCCACCCGCCCTTGATGGCGCCCATCACATTCTGCTGAGCGGCCATTGCCACGACAATCGGGATGTACATGGCAGCCCAGAATTGAACGCCGCCGGCGGATACGGAATTGAAGTGGCCAAGCTTTCTCATCCGCTCCGTAAGGAACATCAGCAGGAGCATCGAGAATCCCACCCCCCCGACATTCTTGTCTTCATGCAGCAGGTAACCGAGCAGTTCCCCCGCAAAATTACCAACGAGGTAGCAGATCGAGAGAAGGGCGACGCCGTAGATAATCATGGGGGGAAGGCTTGTAGGGGTATTTGCAATCCCTAACAACCGATCCAGGCAAGCAACTCTTGCCGATTGGCATCGAGATCAGGTGCCGGCGCGCGAGTGGAGGGGTCCTCGAATCCCGAGATCTTGAGGGGATTGCCAACCAACGTGAGCGTCCCACCGCTGCCATCAGGGACCTCAACGAGCATATTTCGTGGATTGACCTGCGGGTGATCGATTGCCTGCGCAACAGAATTGATGGGACCACTCGGCACGCCTGCTGCTGCCAGGATCAACAACCATTCGGCCACGCTCTTGGTTTTGAGCACATCTCCGAGCTCCCTCTGGAGGATTCTAAGATTTTGGAGCCGCAACGCGTTGGTCGCATAGTCTGGATTGACAGCCATCTCGGGACGGCCAAGAGCCTCGCACATCTTCACGAACAAACCGTCATTACCGGCGGCAATGATGATCGGTCCATCCGCTGCCCGGAAAGCCTGGAACGGAGTGATCGTCGGATGCCTTGCCCCGAGCGGTCCGGGAATCTCACCCTCCACATTGTACCGCATGATGGCATTTTCAAGGAGTGCCAGTTGACAGTCGAACATGGCAATGTCGACCTTGGTGGCTTCACCGGTAGTCAATCGATGAACGAGCGCCGCATTCACGGCAATTGCCGTGTATAGTCCGGCTCCGATATCTCCGATAGACATGCCGACACGGGCCGGGTCCCCTCCCTCATGACCCGTGATGCTCATCATTCCGCCGAGCCCCTGCATCACCATGTCGTAAGCAGGGTCTTTTGAATTCGGACCGGTATGACCAAAGCCCGAAGCCGCTGCATAAATCAGCCTGGGGTATTTCGCGTGCAAGGATTCCCATCCGTAACCAAGTCGCTCCATCGTCCCGGGCCGGAAGTTTTCGACGAGCACATCGGCTTTTCCGAGCAAGCCATCTAAGATCTTCCGGTCAGCATCATTTTTGAGATCCAGGGCGATGCTCTCCTTGCCACGGTTAATGGAGGCAAAGTAGGCGGATTTACCTTTCACAAAAGGGCCATAGGCTCTTGCGTCATCGCCCCCTTTGGGTGGCTCGACCTTGATCACCCGAGCTCCCATCTCAGCCATCAGAAGCGTGCAATAGGGCCCCGCTAGAATCCGGGAAAGGTCGATGACAACAATGCCGGCAAGCGGTCCGGAAGGGAGGGAGGGGTTCGTCAGGGGCATGCCTTCATAGGTGTCGGAATGATGGAATGAGCATTTCCATGCATATAGCCCTATGCAAGCAGAGAAATCCCCCGGACCAAGATTGCTGGACAATGATAATGAGCTCCTCGACATTCCAACCAATCCTTGAATTAATCACGCCATGTCATTTTTCGAACGATTCACCGGTTCCAAGCAGCTGGCGAGGGCTGTCACAGCCGCCAAAAAACTTATTTCCGAAAGGGGCGAATCCAATAGCACAAGCATGGCGTTAGAGGTCATGCAACAGTTTCAGAAACTCGAAGAAACCCAGCGTGTCGATTTTTACAGGGCTCTCGCCCTTGAGTTCAACCCGGAACCCAAAGATGTGCTCAAAGCCGCTCAAGCTTACGCAGAAGACCCCAATGCCAGAACTCTGATCGCTCTGACAAAGGTTGCCGAAACCCCGCGACAGGAGCTTCTTCGTCGAATTAACAGGGCACCAGAAGGAACTCGCGCCATTCTCACCATGCGGAGAAACCTGTTGAAACTTCTCGATAAGCACCCTGAATTCGCAGCTGTTGATCAGGATTTTCGTCACCTCCTGATTTCTTGGTTCAATCCGGGGTTTCTTAAAATGCACCGCGTGGACTGGCATTCCCCGGCGCAGATTCTCGAAAAAATTATCGAACAGGAAGCCGTCCATGAGATTGACGGGTGGGAGGATCTCCGTCGCCGACTCCAGCCCGATCGACGTTGCTTTGCCTTCTTTCATCCACAACTTCCCGAGGAACCTCTTATTTTTGTGGAGGTCGCTTTGCTCTCGGAAATCCCCGATCGTGTGGGCCCCTTGGTTGATAAAAAATCAACCCCCTTGGAGTGTGAAAAATTCAAAGTGGCGGCGTTCTATTCCATCAGCAACTGCGAACCGGGCCTTCGTAATGTCTCGCTGGGCAACTTCCTGATCAAACGTGTTGCTGCTCAACTGAAAGCGGAATTTCCAGCCCTTAAAACCTTTGTCACCCTCTCACCCATCCCCGGGTTCATGGAGTGGGTAGCCTCCGGAGCAACCATGGAGGAGTCGGTCAAGACACCGGCCCTTGTCGAGCGGATTCAGGAAGCGATTGGTCTTCTTAACCTGCAAGAAAAAGGCTGGCATCAGCGCCTGAGCGAGGGATGGATGCCCACGCTGGCATCGGGAAAGGAGCGTGATGCTCTTTCCGCTCTTTGCTCCCTCTATCTCATTCACTGTTCCCCAAAAAAGGGTGGAAATCCCGTTGCTAAATTTCATCTTGGGAATGGCGCCAAGCTCTACCGCCTTCATTGGGCTGCAAACCCTTCCAAGAGAGGTCTCCGGGAGTCCGCGGGTATCATGGTGAACTACCTCTATGACCTCGATCGCGTGGAGGAAAATCATGAGCGCTTCGTGAAAGGAGAAGTCGTTTACTCGCGCGGCGTGATCAGATCCTTCTGAAGGGTTCATTTCACAGTGACAACGGATAAGATGCCTCCCGGCGTTTTGGGAGAGGGGTTCTGCCAGCCTAAGCCCCGATGGATTTGGTCAAGGCCGTGGCAATAGCATCAGCGGCAGCGTTGATCATCGTCTCGTCAGAGCCCTCGATCAGAAGCCTGACTTTGGGTTCCGTGCCCGAATACCGGAGCAGAACACGTCCTTTACCAGCCAGAGATTTTTCCGTTTTTGCAACAAGAGCTGAAACCTTGGGCAATGTTTTCAGCGAGGGCTTGCTCTTTACCGTCAGATTTCTCTGAGCCTGAGGGTATTTTTTAAGACACAGGCGAAGTTCGCTGAGTGGCTTGCCGCTCTCAGTCATGATCCGAAGCACCTGAAGGGCGGCCAGTAGTCCGTCGCCAGTCGTCCCATGATCACGAAAGATCAGGTGACCGCTCTGCTCCCCTCCGATCGAGAAGTTACCGTTTCTCATCGCATCAACAACATACCGGTCACCGACGGCGGTTCGCAGAACGGAACCTCCTGCGGAAGCAATGCACTCATCTAGACCGAAGTTGCTCATCACGGTGGCTACCAAGGTCTTTCCTGCAAGAGTTCCGCGTTTCAACCCGTCAAGAGCGGTCATTGCGAGAATCTCATCCCCATCGAGGATCCCTCCCTTTTCATCAACAAGCACTAACCGGTCGGCATCACCATCATGAGAAATTCCAACCTGAGCTCCGGTTTCAAGGATCAGTCTGGCGATCTCTCCGGGATGGGTGCTTCCACATGAGTCGTTGATGTTTAGTCCATCCGGGGAATCGTGGAATGCCAATACGGTAGCGCCTAACTTTTGTAGAACTTCTGGAGTTGTTCTGAACGAGGCACCGTTTGCGCAATCGACCGCAACCTTTATGCCATGAAGCGTCATGCCAGGAACACTCGCCATCACGGAAGCACCGTAGCGCTGTGAGGCATCGCCAATGACGCGTTTGATTCCGACTTCGTCACCACAGGGGCGCAATCCGTCAATCTCAGGCGTCAGGATCAGTGCTTCCAGCCTCTCTTCCTCAGAATCATCAAGCTTGTGGCCGTCGGCACCAAAAAGCTTGAGCCCGTTGTCCCCGGCGGGATTGTGTGAAGCTGAGATAACAACCCCTCCCCGAGCATGAAGTTCACGGACCAGTAATGCCACTCCCGGTGTGGGCAACACACCGGCAAGCAGGGCGTCAACGCCGACTGAATTGAGGCCGGCAACCAATGCATCTTCCAGCATGCCACCCGAGAGGCGTGTGTCTCGCCCGACCACAACACAAGATCGTTCTTGCCCCTCCTGACGGAAGTGAAATCCCACGGCTCTACCAAGCCTTAACGCCACCTCGGGTGTCACGGGGTAGATGTTGGCGACACCCCTGATCCCATCGGTTCCAAAAAGAATGCGTTCAGCCATGAATCAGTCCGAGTTTTTTTTGATGTTCTTGGCCCCGTGCCTTGACGAAGAGTCCGGAGCATTCTGCGAACTGTCCGCGCGCGGGGGTCTACGCTCCGGAAGCGGGCCCAGATTTTGACGAATGAGATACCAAAGGGCCGCGCCCAGGAGTAGGCAGACCAGTTTCTCCTTCCAGTTGTGTAAAAGAATCCGTCGCATTGTTTTCTTCAAGGAGCAGAAGCTGTGAAAGACGCTTGCTGAACCGTTCGACGTTGAGGTTGCGCTCAATGACCCCCGAGTGACAAATCGAAACTTGCCCGCTCTCCTCGGAAACGATGAGGACCACGGTATCCGATTCCTCCGAAAGACCAAGGCCGGCGCGGTGCCTGAGCCCGATTGTCCTGTCCAGATCATCACGCTGGGTAAGTGGAAAAATGCAACCGGCGGCCACGATGCGCTCGCCGCGAACGATCACCCCTCCGTCATGGAGCACCGTCTTGGGGTGAAAGATCGTGAGGAGGAGTTCTTTTGAGAATTCGGCATCCAGCTCCACGCCGCTTTCAGAGAAGGGTTTCAAGCTGATATCGCGCTCCAGGGCGATCAGGGCACCAAATCCCTTGCTGGAAAGGTCAAACACCGCATCGGTCAACTCCTCGATTGCCTCGCGGCGCTGCAGGGCGGTGGTGAAAAACCGATGACTCCCCAGTTCGTTGAGTGCGCGGCGCAACTCCGGCTGGAAAATGACCACCAGAGCGATCGCCAGAAAGACGGAGAAGCTCCTCAGCAACCATCCGAGAACGGCCAGATCAAGCACTTGGGAAATAAAGCTGAGTGTCAGAAAGACTAGGGCGACACCGATCAGGATGCGGGCACCATGAGTCCCCCTCAAGTAGAGATAGGTATAATAAAGTATCGTGGTGATGATCAGGATCTCCACTCCCGAGGTCCAATACTCGTGAAACATGCCGAATATTCCGGAGAGGAGGTCCTTCATGCGTTCAGGATGGATTCTGTCATGCGAAGGGCTTCCACATGCGGACGTGGATCGTGTACTCGAAACAGGCGCGCTCCGAGTTGGCGGGCAAGGGCCGTAACGGCAAGAGCCGCCGGCAGCCGTTCATCCTGATCGCTTCGGCAAACCGCCTGTCCGCCAAGGAATGATTTTCTGGAATGACCTATCATCAGGGGTGCCCCAAGCGAAGAGAGTGTCGGCATACCATGAATAAGACTCAGATTATGAGCTTGGGTTTTTCCAAAGCCGATCCCCGGGTCGAGTATGATCGCGGTCGCATCCACGCCGAAGCCTATGGCCGCCGCCCTTCGTTCTGAAAGATTTTTTGCCACCTCACCGACAACGTCGTCGTTGTGGTAATGGGGGGCCTGTTGCATGGTCTCCGGAATTCCCTGCATGTGCATCAGGATCAATCCCGCCCCGGACCTGGCTGCAAGTTCACCCATGCGGGGATCACCGCCCAATGCCGTCACGTCGTTGATGATATCAGCTCCGGCCTCCAAGGCCGCCTCGGCCACTACGGATTTAGAGGTATCAACGGAGAGAGGCATGTCTGTCCTGGCCCGCAGCGCCCGGATAAGTGGAATCACTCTCCCCAACTCTTCATCAACGGAAATGGGCATGGAGCCGGGCTTGGTCGACTCCCCACCGATATCAAGCACACTGGCCCCATCGTTGAGAAGTTTTAGCCCGTGTCCGCACGCCGCTTCCAAATCTTGGAACCTTCCCCCATCCGAGAATGAATCAGGCGTTGCATTCACGATGCCTAGAATCACCCCCCGCTTGCTGAGATCGATCTCACGCCTGCGGAATTTCCAGATCATTGCGTCAAGGGTGTAAAGCTGTTGCCCGCAAGCCCCAGTCTATTGACCCAATCGGAGACTCACGGAACGACCATGGGCATCAAGACCCTCGATCTCGCAGAAGGTTTCAATGAAAGAGAGTGATTTTTTGAGGGCGAGAGCATCAAAACGCACGATGCTTGTCCGTCTCTGAAACTGATCGGCCGTAAGGCCCGCAAAGGCCTTTCCGGCTCCACCAGTCGGCAGTTCGTGACTCGGTCCTGCAAGGAAATCCCCAGCAGCCACCGGTGAGATATCTCCCAGAAAGATGCCTCCGGCGGAGTTTAGTTTAGTCGCTAAGAATTCTGGTTTGCGAACGGCAAGCGAGACGTGTTCGGCAGAAAACCCATTTGCGATCTCCACGGCTTGGTTCATGTCTCGCACAAGGACCAACACGGCGTTGGCCATCGCTTTGGCAAGATGCTCAGGGCGGGTGGAAAGCTTCGACTGGCGCTTTATTTCTTTCTCAACGGCGGCGATAAGCTTCTTGGAATCACTGAGAAGGATCACCACGCTACCAGCACCATGCTCGGACTGCGCAAGTAGATCGGAGGCTACCCAGACAGGTTTTGCGCCGGCATCGGCAATCACGAGAACCTCGCTGGGCCCGGGTAGCAGATCGATACCGACACGCCCGAAAACCTGGCGCTTTGCCTCCACAACATAGGCATTTCCTGGACCGAAGATCTTCGTCACGGGAGGGATTGATTTTGTCCCGTAAGCAAGCGCCGCGATGGCCTGGGCACCTCCCACCCTGTAGATTTCGGTTGCCCCGCAGAGATCAAGGGCAGCAAGCAGCGCGGGTGCCACCGTGCCGTCTGCTGCTGCAGGGGTTACGGCAACAATTTCAGGAACTCCCGCAGCCTTTGCAAAACCACAGGTCATGATGGCACTCGAAACAAGTGGTGCGGTTCCGCCCGGAATGTAGAGACCGACTCGGGGAAGAGGATCGAAGCGCTCACCAACAACCGCTCCCTGGGCGTTCTTCATCGACCAGTTCTTCCTGAGGCTCTTGCGGGCAAAGGCCGTGACATTCGCTATCGAGGCGGAAAGGGCTTTTTTCACTTCGGGTGTGAGCGATGCACGAGCCTGCTTAATCTCCGTTCGAGAGACTCGGAGCCTGGATGCCGCGATCCTGGGGCCTCCGAATTTCACCGTGTAGTCGAGCAGGGCGGCGTCACCTTTCCTGCGGACGGACGACAGGATTTCAGAGACCGTTTCAAGGACTTCGGAACGCGGTTCTGCCTGCCGGTTCAGTGAGGAAATGGCGCGCTCAAAGCCGCGATCCTTGAAAGTAATCAGTCGCATCAGATCATTGTAACGCTTGTCGGCCTTGCGGTCAAAACCCGTGATTTCCGTGGGCGAAAAACGTTCCCTCAGGGTGTTTTCCAGAGAGGTCTGCCGATCCAAAATGGATTGGCCACTCCATCCCGGTAGGCCTTCAGGGAGCCACGTGATGAGTTGACGCGCAGATTGCTGTATGACCCATCGGCATTTTCCCATCGCTCATGCCAGAAAACAGCGGCTTTCAGTCTCGGATAATTTTTGCTCATGGAGGAGAGAGCCTCAGTGATCCACTCCCCTTTGTCCTCGTTTGGCAAGTGCGATTCAGCCACACCCCACTCGGCCAGCATGATAGGCTTTCCCGGATCCAGCAGACACATCTCGTGATAGGGCCATTCAAGCAACTTCCCGAATCCACACCACTTGTCATCCTCCTGATTCATCGTCTGTTTGCCATAAACGCTGAGTCCAAGCCAATCGACATACTGGGCGCCGGGATAGTAGGCACCAGGTTGATTCCACGAGATGAAGCCAGGCGGGTCTGAATAATTATTAGGCTGGAAGACCCAGAGCACGTTGGTCGCGCCACGCGCCCTCACCCGATCAACAACGTAGCGCCAGGTTTTTTTGAATGTCTCGGGTCCCTCCCACGTGGAAGGGTTTTTTATATCCCCCTTTCCGAACCAACTGTTCTCGGGTCCGTCATCAGCACCGGTGAGTTTTGCCAGCGCATCATTGCCAGCTCCCAGTTTCTTGGGAGCTACAGGGTCGCGGGGGCCCTTGCCGTAAAACCAACCCGACCACGGGAACCACGTGCCATTCATTTCGCAAGCAAAAGAGACAAAGAATTGGCCGGGCACTTTTGCCGCCTCTTCAGCCCATTTGTCGATATAAGCGTCGCACTTGCCGGCCAGGATTTCTGTGAGGGCATATTTGTCAGGACCATGTTTTTCCTCAAAAGGTGCGTCCCAGGGAGACCAGAAGAGCAGCGGGACCGCACCATAAGATCTAACAAGCTTCACTTGCTCGGAGGGAAACTTCTCCCGCCCCCAGAATGATCCGAAGGCGACGATTGCAAGCGGTTTTCCAGTAAGTTCCTGAAAGTTATCGAGGGCCTCGTAGGTGACGGCATCCTCTCCCTCTCCAAAATCACAATAGGCGCCGGTGTAAGCGCCATGCTCGGGAATCACAAGCTGTTGAACCTCATCGGTTGGAAGGGTGAATCCCGCGGATGCAGAAAGCAGAAAAACGATTGCCGCCAAGGAGAGGCGGAGCATGGGTGTCATGTTCATTCGGGAAGGGCAAGTTTCGGCTCTCCGTCACTCTTTTTTGTCTGTTGATCTCTCTGGACGATCGCGGAAGCGGTGCGTTCGAGCTTCGACCACCGCACCCAACTCCCGGCAAGCGCTTTTAACATGCATTTCCAGACCACATAACCGAGCATCGGACGATAAAGAAGCCTCATCGGCACAGCAAGCCAGGCAGAACGAAGGCAACGCCTTGCAAGTTTCAGCGCGGCCAGAGCCAGGCAGACATCAAGAAGCAAGGAGGCCAAAAAATAGGGCCAGATGGCAACCCCCCTACCCAACCAGAGCGACCAGAAAACTATGATGTCGAGCACCGGAGTGATCGCGACCACGGCCATCTGAAAAACCCAAATCGATGGGAGGGCGAACCACCCCAGCCAACCCGACCCGGAGGCAAACAATAGATCCCCATGCTTCCAGAGGCACTGGAGGGTGCCGAAGGCCCAACGGAAACGCTGTGACAGAAGGGCCTTGATGCTCTCTGGAGCCTCCGTATCGGCAAAGGCATCCGAGGCAAAGACCACCCTCCAGCCAAGCTTGTGGATCAACAGTGTCAGATCGGTATCCTCGGCCAATGTATCGTTGGTTATCGGACCGGCCTGATCTAGCGTCTCCCTGCGGAAGGCACTGAGAGCTCCCGGAGCAACCACGATACAACCGAGCAAATCCTGCGCACGGCGGTCGATTTCAAAAGCACCGACATACTCAAGATCCTGAAATTTGCCAAGCCACCGACACGTGTTACCAACCCGGATGTGACCCGAGACCGCTCCCACCAAGGGGTCTGTCAATGGTGACACGAGTTTCCGGAGACCATCACGGGCCACCATGGTATCGGCATCGATCATCACAATGATACCATGACGTGCTTCGGAGAGCGCCCTGCTGAGAGCGGATGCTTTTCCGCTATTGGGTTGGGTAAACAGATGCACCCGCCCATCGGCAGCAGCTATCTCAGCAACCACAGCCGCGGTATGATCCTTGGATCCATCATCCACCACCAGCACCTCGACCTCGGCCGGATAATCGGCATCCAAAAGATGGGCAATCGTCGAGGCAATCACCCTCTCCTCGTTATAAGCCGCAAGCAGGATGCTGATGGAAGGAAAGATTGTGGGGGCGGAGGTCGGTTGTTCTTTCTCGCGTCGGTGATGGCGGAAGGCGCACAGCGAATAAAAGACCACCCTCATCAGGGCGAGCAGGGTCACCACCATCAGCAGTGTCCATGCCCCCGCTTCGAGGAATCGCATGACAGCAAAGCCTCCGTAGACATACCGGGTCGAGAGGGTCTGATCCTGTTCCCGCAAAGGCGGCATCACCGTGTCACGCGGCAGGCCGATGATATCAGAGAGATTCACGAACGTGTCGCCCCTGCTCCTCAGGTAGTCGATGATGCGAGGCAGGGCAGCCACAGTCTGGGAGCGATCGCCTCCCCCATCGTGAAGAAGAATGATGGAGCCCCCACTTGGCCTCTGTCGCTTGACTCTTTCCACCAGGGCATCCGCACCGGGGCGCTCCCAATCGTCGGGATCGATTGATTCCGCAACGGTGAGATACCCCAAGTCTCTTACCACACGCAGTGACCGGACTTCGCCAGCCTGGACCGGCGTGCCGTCGATACCAAAGGGGGGCCTGAAGTAGGCGGTGGAGCGTCCCGTCACCGCCTCGATCAGACGGGTCGTGGCATTGAGTTGAAGGGCGATCTGTTCGTCTCCCTCCTCTGCGATGTTCTGGTGTGTGTAGGTATGATTGCCGACTTCGTACCCCTCCCGGGCGATACGCTCGAGCAAATCGGGATAGTGCTGGACCTGCGTTCCCAGAACAAAAAACGCAGCGGGCACTTTTTTATCCTTCAGGATACTCAGGATCTTCGGTGTCCATTTGGGATCAGGACCATCATCAAAGGTGAGGGCCACGTTGTGAGGGCCGGGATCACCCTGACGCACAATGCTCTCCGGCATGGGAAACCTCGCGTAACTCTCGAAGAGTTCCCCATTATCGGAACGGACTTCAACGCTGCGCTCCCCGGGGTGAGGGTCATCGCCCACCGTGATGAAATCACCGCTTCCCGTGGAGGCAATCAGTTCATCCAAGGAAATGATTGCCAGACCCTTCAGTTCTTTCTCAGATGGCATTTGCAGCGGATCAGCACGCAGGACATTCCAGACCGAGGGATCCTCGGCGCCCAGCCGGTAAAGGGCATAGCCCCCAGGATGATAGGGGGCCGCGGCCCGCCTCTGGTTGGCAAGACAAACGGCGTCAAGGAACCAAACCTCGTTTTCCTGAGTTTGGGCAGGACCGGCGAGATAATCGAAATGAGGCGACCACTCGCTCGAATCAACTTGGCTTGGATCCACGCCGGCCTGGTAGGCCCTGGCCATGGCATCAGTGAAGCTAATCGGTTCCACGGAATGGTTGTCCTTTCTCCACTGGTACCCGTAGGAGCCCATCCCGATGACCCATTGCTCGGGGTGACCGTAAACCATCATGGTCTTCAGCCATCCTTGAAACCAGTCGCTATCCGCCAGAGGTCCCGGGTCGTCGGGATCGGAGTTCTCGTCATAGAGTCCGGCAACCAGTCTGTCAGCGGATTTTGTGATCGACTCGAGGTCAAATGCATCGAAATCATTCCCTGTTGGAACGGTGAACCAGAGTTGCTTTCCGGAGGCGTGAAGGCGATCGGCTAGCTCCTTGATCAACCGGGATGTCTCATCCTTGTACGTGGGATCCAGATTGCTCCATTCCAATAACAAACCTGTGGAACCGGGGGGCATGCGGCCTGCAAGTTTGTCGATGAATGCGGCGCGATCGGATTGGGAGGATCTAGCCAAGGCTTCGACCGCTTCGGGTTGCCAGTCATCTCCCTCAAGATTGCGGAGAATGGGAAGAAATCCGAGTCCCCTCCGCACGGCAAGGAGACGGGCATTGTCAGCGGCATCCTCCACCAAGGTTCCCTCCACTCCCTTGAGGCTGAACCAGTCAACGGCGACATGGGTGAGTTGATCGGCATGACGATCCATGGAGAGGAGCGATACAGGATCCCATGGAGAGACATACCCGAGCATTACTCCGGTCTCCGGAGATTTCTGGGCAACCGATGCGGGAGAGCCGGAAGCCGACACCCCGGAGAACCGGATCCGGCGCCAATCGTCCTTGGCATCCATCACGGGCATCTTTGCCGCAGGGAGTGCCTTGAACTGATCGTGAAACTTTCGAAGTGTCAACGGAAGCCGGAGCGAAGGACCTATCAGCAGACCCCAGAAAAAGTATCCGGTTGCCCCGACAAGCAATACGGCGCCGAACAGGATGATCACCTGAAGCACACGGCGTCGCACCCCACGCGGATCTGAAAAAACGGTTTTTTCCTGCTCGGGAGACAAGGGGGAAGGTGGCGAGTGTGGCTTAATGTTATCCGAAAGGATTGATCAGGGAGACATTAGCAGTAGCAAAACTCCCGGTATAGTTGAATTCGTACCGAGACCTCTCCACGAATGCTCGGACATCGACGTGGGAAGATAAGTCACCAAAAAAATCCTCACCCGGCAGGCGGTTCCGTGAAATGTGTTTCGATGACCCTGATCACCCGATCAACCGGCAGTCCAATGACATTCTCAAGCGACCCCTCGATCCGCTCGATCAAACGGCCCTCATCCTCTTGGGCCGAGTAACCTCCCGCCTTGTCCAACGGGTTGATTTCCAACAGATAGGAAGCGATCTGAACGGCATCGATGTTGCGAAAAGAAACACGGGTTGACTCAACGAACTGGCATCGCACCCCAGTCCTACCACCCTTCAGCAGACAGACTCCGGTAAGCACCTCATGGACCCTCCCTCCGAGTCGGGAGAGCATGTCGGCGGCATGATCTAGATTATCGGGTTTGCCGAGGATTTCACCATCCAGCACAACAACGGTATCAGCGCCGAGAACCAATTCCCCATGTCTGCTTGAAGAGACTGACCGTGCCTTCATGAAGGCATTTTCCAAAACTAGCTCACGGGGAGCAATCCCTCCCTTGATTTCCTCAACATCTGAAGGACAGACGATGACCTCAAATCCGGATGCAACGAGCAGGGAATGACGTCGGGGGGAAGCCGACGCCAGAATCAACCTGTGGGGAAGAGGTCCTTTTTTCAGCGTTTCCCTAGATCAAGTGGTCCGTATCGTGAAATCCCACATCCTCCCGGATCGACTCCAGTTGGCGTCGGACTCGTCTTGCGGAATGAGGACGATTGCGCACCTTGGAGATCACGCTTGCGATAACCGGAGCCAGCACAAGAGCACCCGCCACCAAGAGGACTCCGCCCGCCCGCCGACGCGATTCTCCTGAAATTTTATCGGCTATCAGCAGACCGAATCCCACTCCGGCGGCGGCTTGCGAGAGACCGATGGTCCCGGTCACTGGAAGATTGTCTGAAAGTTTATTTAAGGAAATCTGCGACATATCATGTATCCCTACTCCTCTGCCAGTCTCGGCGCAATCCGGAATCCAAGGCTTTTGCATCCATTTTACGATTGTCAGGCCTCACCTGCCTTGCCACACGCCTCGCTCTCGGGTGTCATGAGCGGGTGAAAATCACTTCCCGCGCCCTTGGAGTGGATCCCGGATCCGCACGCATTGGATTGGCTCTCAGTGATGAGATGGGATTCATGGCTCATCCCCTGCAAACACTGAAAGTGGGTGGCAAAGACGAGGTCACCATCCTCGCCCTTAACGCGGCAGCGATTGCCGCTGTGGCCGCTGAGAAAAACTCACCTGCGATCGTGATCGGCCTTCCCCGCAACATGAACGGAAGCTATGGTGCCGCAGCCGAAAAAAGCCGGGCCCTTGCTGAAGCGGTTGCCGCCCTTACCACGGCCCGCGTGATCCTTTGGGATGAACGACTAACCACAGCGGTTGCCACACGTCGCCTCCATGAAGCGGGTCTGGACAGCCGGGCACAGCGTCAGATCATCGATCAGGCTGCTGCTGTCCAGATCCTGCAGGATTGGCTGGATTCCAATTCCAGCTCGATGTGAATTCCAATCTAGCAACCTCTTCCCCATCGATGAACCTCCGTCTCCTCGTTGCATACGACGGCACTCTGTTTCGAGGCTGGCAAAGCCAGCCTGGCGGCAACACGGTGCAGGATACCCTCGAGGCGGTCATTGCCAAGATCGTCGGGGAGCGCGTCATTGTATACGGCTCGGGACGTACCGATGCGGGGGTTCATGCTCTCGGCCAAACGGTCAACTTCACCCTCACTCCCAAGCAGGTGGAACGGATCGGTCGCATGGCAGACTCCTCACGCTGGGTTGCCGCGCTGAACGCTTCCCTGCCAAGCGAACTGCGTGTTCTTAAGGCCACGCGAGCAGCAAAAGGTTTCGAGTCTCGTTTCTCCGCAACCGGTAAAATCTACCGCTACGATCTCTGGCACGGACCAGTCCTTCCTCCCCATCTGCATAGGAGGGCATGGCACCTCTTCGGGAATCTTGATCGGCAGATGATCCGCAGGCTTTCGGTCACACTCGAGGGAACCCATGACTTTCGGGGCTTCTGCGCCGACTCGGGATCCCTCCCAAAAAGCACCGTAAGAACGATCCATCGAATCACCGTGCGTGAGCGAGGTCCGGCGATCTCGCTCACATTCAAGGGGGATGGATTCCTCTACAGGATGGTTCGCATGCTGGTCGGCGGCATGGTCCGTGTTGCCCAAGGAAAAGAGGAGAACAGCCTCTTCCTGAAGCGCCTCACTGAGGGAAAACCTTGGCCTGCTCCGGCCATGGCCCCTGCTGATGGCCTCTACCTTGTTAAGGCGCTCTACGGCAAAAAGCGCTCTTGATTGGAATCGCATCTCCACGGCTTGATCCATCGCACACGGATGGTAGCCTCTAGCGCGTGCCGCCCACCACAATCCGCATTCCTGCCCACAACGCTCTAGGAGTAGCTTTCTTGCTCACCCTCCTCTTCCGTATGGTGCTGGTGCCTCAACCGGAATTGCGCGCGGAACTCACCGATGCTCAGAAAAAAGATGCTTTTCTTAAAAACCAATCCGCCAAGTCCTCTTCCGCGTCATCCTCTTCATCTTCACCCAAAAAGAAGAAAAAACCTTCCACTCAGTCATCCTCAAGGTCAGGAACTCAGGGAGATTTCAAGAAGCATACAACATCGGGCACTTCATCAGATTCCACCAAAGAGTTAGGGACCGGCTCGTCCTCAGGGCCTTCCAAAAAACATTCCTCCTCGCATTCCAAGTCACACCATCTTCCGCAGACACACCATGCGAACCCTGAGGGCGTTAACCGCTCCGCCTCCTCACCAGAGCCTTCACAACCACAACGTGACGCGAAAAAATCCCATGTTTCAGCCGCCGTCTACCACCCACCGAAAAGCGTTTCACCAGCCCAAGTTCCCCACACCGTAGAGCCCCCTTCACCCCCTTTGCCACCTCTCTCCACGACACTGCCCCTCCCTCGGGGAGCGACTCCCTCAGCCCCCATCACGATTGAAAAATCCGGCGTCGAGGCCTCGCAGGGGTTGGAACCTGTGCCCGCGCCCGAACACTCGGGTCACGCCTGGGACTGGCTCTTCGGATCGCATAAAACCTACACCTATCTTAGCGCTTCAACACGTACCGCCATCGATAGGGCCCCTGTACGCCGGGGACGCTGGAAGTACATTGTCGTCCACAATAGCGGAACTCGGGAGGGAAATGCCCGGATTTTCGACATCTACCATCTCCGGGTTCGCCACATGAAGAATGGGCTGGCCTATCATTTTGTGATCGGGGATGGCCATGGATCTGGAGACGGAGCCATTGAAATCGGTCACCGTTGGACAGCACAACTCAATGGGGGCCATGTCGCAAGCGACTATCTCAATGACATTGCTCTCGGTGTTTGCCTTGTCGGGGACTTCAATCGGGACATGCCCACTAAGGCACAGATCGGGGCACTCGACGAACTTGTGGGATACTTACGCGACCGGGTAGGCAAGACCCAGGGAAGACGGGCCATCGTCCATGCTCACAAGGAAATCAACCCGAAGCCAACCGACTGCCCAGGTGACCGCTTTCCATACAACTGGCTTCATGCAAGATTCGGAAATGCCAATTGAACGGAGCACTGCCCCTACTGCACACAAGTCATGAAAATAGGCATCACAGGCGCCACGGGCTTCATAGGTTGCACGGTGCGAAGGGCGGCGCTAGCCAAGGGTGACGAGATTCTCCTCTTCAGCCGCCGCCCCAAAAAGGAAGGCCGACTCTTCTCCCTCACCAGACCGCTGGACGTTTCCAACTGCGACGGACTGGTGCACTTGGCAGGCGAATCGATCCTCGGCCTATGGACACGGGAAAAGCGGCGGAAAATTATGGAGAGCCGCGTGGAGGGAACTCGCCGTTTAGTGGAAGGTATGGCGATCGCGGAAGTGCGGCCTAAGGTGCTCGTCAGTGCCTCAGCCATCGGTTATTATGGAGATACGGGTGAGGTGATTACCGATGAGGATGCTCCTCCGGGCAAAGGGTTTCTTGCAGAGGTCGCCCAAGCATGGGAAGCAGAAGCCCTCCAGGCCAGGTCGTTGGGTGTCCGGGTCGTGCTACTCCGAATCGGCTTTGTCTTGGGACGGGAAGGAGGTGCCATGAACCTCATCAAGCCGGTCTTCCGTGCGGGACTCGGGGGCAGACTCGGATCGGGCCATCAGTGGATGTCGTGTATTGAAGTCGAGGACCTGGCCACCATGGTGATGGAGTGCCTTCACAATGATTTGATCAGCGGCCCCATGAATGCGGTAATGCCCTCTCCTGTCACCAACGCGGCTTTCACCAAGGCCGCTGCCCGGGCAGCCCGCCGTCCGGCGCTCTTTCCAGCCCCCGCATTCGCCCTGCGACTGGCGCTTGGTGAGCTCTCCCACGTGTTGCTCGACAGTCAGCGTATTATCCCAAAAAAATTTAATGATCAGAACTTTACGTATCGTTTTGGGGAGCTGGACACAGCGATGCGGCAAGCATTCCACTAAGGCTTTTTATTTTTCTCAGAAGCAACTTCTCCCCTCTGGGGTGGGGCATCTCTTCTTGCAAGAAACGTATTGGAGAGTAGATTATCTCTTCTATGTCGAGCAAACCTGTCTCCTTCAAGGCCAAGATCGTCCTCCAACTCTTGGTCTGGGTTCCCCTTTTGGCCACCGCCTTCGCAATTTATTCCCTCTGGGGTCGTTTCATCACCTCCAAGGATCTGATCCTGCTAGTCGTCGGCTACGTCTTGTGCGCCCTCGGCATCACGGTCGGCTATCATAGGATGCTTACCCACAAAGGTTTTGAAGCTCCTGATTGGATCCGTGCCTTCTTCCTGATCTGTGGTTCGATGGCCTTCCAAGGTCCTGCTCTGAACTGGGCGGCCACCCATATCCAGCACCATGCCAACTCTGATGAGGATGAAGATCCGCATAGCCCCGTAAAAAGTTTCTTCCATGCCCATGTTGGCTGGATCCTCGATGACTTCCGTCCCGATGTGCAACGCTATGCCGGGCCCCTCCTCAAGGATAAATTGGTGGTCTTCATCAGCAACACTTTCGTGTTTTGGGCGCTCCTGAGCCTTGTAATCCCTTACCTGATCGGAGGCTGGTATGGCCTCCTCTGGGGGGGAGCCGTCCGTATGTTCCTCAACCATCATGTCACTTGGGCGGTGAATTCGGTATGCCATACCTATGGCAAGCGTGAGTTCGTCACAACGGACCAAAGCAGGAACAATCTCCTGATCGGCCTACTTGCCATGGGAGAGGGATGGCACAATAACCACCACGCTTTCCCCCGCTCCGCCAATCACGGCATGCACTGGTGGCAGATCGACCCATCGGCCTACATTATCGGCGGGTTGGAAAAATTGGGGCTGATCAAGAGTGTTGTTCGCATTTCCGAGGAGCGCCGTGCCAAACGCCGTGTCTCAGCAGATGTGGCCGAGGAGCGCGATGTTCTGCCGGGTGTCATCCTTGAGACCGGTGCTGCTGCTGCCGTGATGGCAGGAACCATGGCCGAGGTCGTCACTCAAGCAGCCGCGCAACAGCCTCCGCTCTAGGAACTTTCATTCTTCCGAGAAGGGCTGCACTTCCAGTCGCTTCGACTGATCCATGAACAGGCCACGAACCGCACTTCGTGGCCTTTCTCATTATTGGCAGATCTATTTCATCATGTTCCGTAATTCGCTCATCAGGGAGATGAGCTTCAAACTGAACTTCCTCCTCTGGATGCTGGTCGAGGTCCTTTGGTTCATGGGGCAGATTGTCTTTATCGAGGTGGTCTTTTCCTATGTCGGGGGCATCGGGGGATGGTCGAAGTGGGAAGTCGTGCTTCTGATCGGTACCCACCAGCTGATCGGCCAGCTTTTCCAAGCATTCTTCTACATGAACCTGGCGAATTTGCCCGAGCTTGTGCGCACGGGCAAAATGGATTTCATGCTCCTTCTCCCGGTGGATACCCAGTTCGTGGTCTCGATGAAGCAGTTCGGTATGGATAATGTCGTCAATGCCTTCGTTGGAGCCGGGTTCGTCTCCTTCTCGCTCTGGAAGCTCGCCATTCTCCCGACGTTTCCGCAGATCCTGCTCTATGCCGTCGCCGTCTTCTGCGGCATTCTGATCCACTACAGTATCATGCTCGTCTTTGCCGCATCCAGCTTCTGGATGGTCCGCTCTCAGGGGCTGATTTATGGCTACTACAGCCTCTTCAATATCGGACGCTACCCGGACACCATCTACCGGGGCGCATTTAAACTGGTCTTCAGTTGGCTGATCCCGGTGATCATCGTGGCCAACATCCCCTCCCGTATCCTCATCCATGCCACCGAAAATCCCTGGCCCATTATCCTCCAGTTAATTGCTGCCACTCTCCTCATGGTCGGTGCCACACGACTGATGTGGAACGCTGCCCTGCGGCACTACTCAAGCGCCAGCTCCTGACCGCATAATCACGATCGGGGAAGATCGGGGAAAAGTCTATTAGTTGCGTTGCCTATCGTTTAGTGATGAACCCCTCCCTACCATGAGCGACTCCCATTCCCTACCACATCTCCAGCGCCAACGCTCCCTTATGATCGCTTGGGCCTCGCTGCTTCTCGCTGTCATTGTCTACTGCACGGGACTCGGGAGCGACCACCTTGCCACCAATGGTGATGAACTTCTCTATGCCCAGATCACACGCCTCACCGCGGAAACCGGACAACTGCTGCCACTCCAGTCAGTCGATGAAAAAGCGCGCAACACGAAACCTCCGCTGCTTTTTTGGCAGGGAATCATCTCGACGGGATGGGGATCGCATTGGTCCCTTGCTCGGCTTCGGACACCGAATGTACTCTACACCCTGCTGACGGCGGGACTCCTTGTGATGATTGGGATTTGTCGAACCCGCAATCCCGCTCTCGGCATCACGGCGGCGCTTTTTTTCCTCTGTTTCTTCAGCACCTACCGGTACGGACGGGTCTTCCTTACCAGCGCGCCGGAAACCTTCTGGCTCTTCGCACCCCTTGCCCTCTTACTGCTCCATCGGAAGCCTGAGTTTCCGGAGGGCATTCTCTGGCCCTGGCTCTGCGGCGGCATGATCGGCGTCGGACTGCTCTACAAGTCCTTTGCTCTGGTCCTGCCGGTGGTTCTCACGATGGCGCTTTGGCAACTCCGCGCACGAGGATGGCAGTCTCGCCCCTTCCTGAAAATGGATGCTTGGCGCCTGCTCATGACCGTTGCATCGGCATTGATTCTCTTCAGCCTCTGGTTCTGGCTTGATCCGAGCCCCTCCCTTGTCCTGAAAGACTTTGTCTGGAAAGAAAATGCAGGGAAGTTCAATACGGGTGGTGAGAGCTATTTGCTCAATTTTCTCTGGGGGCAGTCGAGCCTCTGGAGAATCGTCGTCGCCTACCCCTTGAACGCGGGACTCCTCGCCCTGCTCACCGGGGCGCTTTTCTGGGACGCCTGGAGAAGACGCCAACATCTCAGCCAGTTGGAAATCTTCCTCTGGATCTGGATGCTCGTTCTGGCCGCGTTCTTCTGCCTTCCCAACCAGCGCGACGAGCGCTATCTCCTTCCCGCCATGCCTGCGCTGGCTCTCCTGCTTGCAGTCCGCATCGCTCACCTTCCGCGCTGGGTTGCCGCCGTGACCATCGCCGCTTCCGGGATCATCATGATCGGTCTTGTTGGACTAGGCTTTTTGCTTCAGCACTCCGCCGGCATCGGAGCACTCTACCCCGCCTGGGTGATTGCGCCGATCGGCACCGGATTGGCCGTGGTGCTGATCGGCATGTTCAACAAAGATCTCACCCGTGCGCTCCTACCATCCTCGGTTCTGCTCGTTTACCTCGGCTATCTTGTCTTTGCCATGCCCCTCGATCACGGACCGGGCCTCTTCAGGGGCGAGGGAATTGAATCGGTGATCGGCTGCGAGGTCTCGGTTCCATCAAACTTCAACGCCCGCGAAGAAAGTTACGGATTCCTACTGCCCGGAGCCTCTGTAAAGCCCTACGAACACTGGAAAATGCCACCAACCGAGGCTCAGTTCGTAGTCGTCAGCCAGCCCCTGGATCAATCTGCCCCGTCGGGAATCATTCTCGGCAAAAGGCTCAACATGATCGACCGTTTCAATGCCTCCGAAACCCGTGATATCCTGCATGGTAATATTACCCACCACCTCTTTCACTGGGACTGGCTTCTCCAAACGCGCTGATCCAAAGAAAGGTTAGTGTTCCTTGCCCGTCCTGAACTTCTGGACGAGTAAGGTGACTGAAAGTATCAGCGATACGCCTCCGTAGAAGGGATCGATCACCGCATCCCAGAAGTTATGGGATTCCTGCAACCGCAGGAGGAATCCCATGAAGGGCATGAGTAGGATCAAACCAAAGCGATTTCCCCGGAGGATGAGAATGATTGCCACCATGGCCATGACCAGTGGCATCCCCGGCTTCCAACCTAAGCTATAGGGATCCAAAGCGGTCAGCCCCAATGCCATCGGATAAAGAATCAGCGAAACAAGGGCTCCGAAGCTCCAAGCTGCTTGCCAGTCTCTTGGATAAAAAAGACGACCCCCGCCCACCCGTTGTCCAAGGGCCGTCAAGAGTAATCCCGTTAGGGTGAAGCTCGGGTTTGGCTCTAGGAGCATGAACCATTGGAAGCCGGACCATCCATCGATCCGTATACGAAGGAGAAGAAAGGCCAGCAGAAGGGATCCGATGAGGCGTGTGCGAGAGAGATATGGATTCCTCCCAAGCAGTAGGAGTGCAAGCGCGCTCCACGGAGCAATCCCCCCGTAAAGGTGGTGGAGGTACTCGATAGTAATGATCATTGTGGACGTTTCTCCATTCCAACCACTTGTGCTGTGATCCAAGATTCGTTGATCGTCAGCATCTTAATATCATCACCATCATGGGTGTAGACCATGTGGATCAAGCCGTCGCTGGTGCGCATTAGAAAGGGATAAGAGGAACAAGCATCGGGATCATGCTCCAGTTGGAAAATATTCTTCCAACTCGCTCCCGAATCGTTGCTGAAGGCCAAAGAAAGTTTTTCGCGGAGAATAACAGAGTCATTGTAGGCAATGATCAGATTGCCATCGGATAATCTGATCCCCGAGATCCCGGCATCGGGATTCGGCAGGCTCGTGGCGATGGGGGCAGTCCAGGTGATGCCCCCGTCTTTCGTGCGGCTGATGAAGATTTTCTTGGCCTGCGTCCAGTCCCTGAGAAGGGCTACTGCACGCTCTTTATCAAGCGGCACCAGAGAGGGTTGGAGGGTTGCACAGCCGCCGGCTATGCGGGATTTTTGAACAAGCGCCCCATCACCCGTCTCCTTCAGCCAGAGCAACTCCGGAAACTTCCCGATTAACTCCTGGTAAAGTGGAACGCACCAGGAGTCACCGGATGGAGCCGTCTCCGCGGTCACGGGTAAGAGGGGGAGGGGGCGATTGCGCACCAGTTCACTGAAGTTGCAGAGCGGGCTCAGTGTCAGGCGTTCAACTCGAGACCAGCTGACTCCACCATCCTTGGAGAGGCAGGTGTTGATCTGGGCACCGGACCAACGACCCATGGCAATCGTGACGAAGAGCAACCTCATCGAACCATTCCTATTGACGAGAAGGAGCGGATTGCCAAGACACCTTATCGGACGGCCCAGATCCCGCTCAATCTTTTCGGGAGTCATGATCGCCCGAGGAGGCGCCCAGCTGCCTTTATTGAGACTGGAATAGTAAACGCAGTTGTCGTGGCAGTACTCGTAGGGGCCGCCATACCAAAGCGCTCCAAGCTCACCACCCGCGAGTTCCACGAGAGAGCAGACATGGATGAAGGGCAAATTCTGATCCTTGTTGATGATCTCCTCTTGAAAGAGGGGGATCGAGTCCTTGGAAGGTATCGGCAACGTCTTCACCTCGAACCCTTTGGCAATCGAGTCCCCGCACTCCTGTCGGACGACCGCTCCTGCAAGGATCGCCATCACCACCACGAACATCCAACGGATCCAAAGTGGCATCGTCTCCCGGTCTCCTAGAAGGTTTTCTCCACTTGTTGCTGATCCACCACCCTCACGAAATAACCATCACTGTGGAGTCGGGTCCTCCCATGGAAAACATAGGCGCCCCCCATTTCATCAGGACTGATGAGTGAGAGAAATTTCCTGCTACCCTGATCACCGGCAGATTCATAGAGATAGTAGTCCTGATTCAGGCGGGTCTGAAAACCGATTTTGAATCCCTCCACAAATTCATTCCACCGGTGGAGTTCCCTCAGCTCGTTATACTCACGTTCCAGATCCTTGAGCCTACTCATGATCTTGTTGGAGAGGCTATGATTTCGAGCCGTCTCGAACTTAAGGAGATCTGGAACCTCGATCTTGGGCCCGGCGATCTCCATCAGAAAACTCTGCTCATTGCGTCCCATATCACCCCTTTATCGCCACTCCTACCGATGATGACAAGAGCAGGAAGATTGACTGAGGCATTCACAGAAGGAATGGTGACCTGATGCACCTCCCCAGCTTCTCGCGTCGCACTTTCTTTGCTAGCCTTGCCTGTACGCTTAGTCTTGCTTCGGAAACCATCCCTCTTCTGAACGCATCTCCTGCGACTGGCGCATCGCTGACCAAGAACCCCGTCAGCGCGTTTCAGGAGGCCATGGCCGCCACCGCTTCAGTCCATAGCCCTACTCGGGGGAGCGCTGCCGAGAAAGCCGCGATCAGCCGCTTTGAAAACTTCCTCGCCCATCTCGATGAGAAGACGGCACGGGAAGAGACCAGTAAAGTCTATGCTCCGGATGCTTTTCTGAACGACACCCTCAAGACACTTCACGGCTCGGCGGCAATCAGAGACTATTTCATCAAGACAGCGCAGGGGCTGGATAGCATGATCGTCACCTTCGACGACGTCGCGCCCTTGGGCAGAAACTACTACTTCCGATGGACCATGGAGACCCGCATGAAGCACCTTGCCAAAGGAAAAACCGTTAGCACAATCGGCGTGACCCTCATCCGTTTTGATCGCGAAGGAAAGGTTATCCTCCACCAGGACTTCTGGGACTCAGCTCAAGGCGTCTGGTATTACGTACCCTTGATCGGCCCCTCCATTCGCTGGATCCAATCACAACTTTAAGTCGCCGAGGGCTTGCCGAACGCCGTTCTTCATGACAACTTCTTGGCTTAAATGCCGGCTTAGCTCAGTTGGTAGAGCACCTGATTTGTAATCAGGCGGTCGTCGGTTCGAATCCGACAGCCGGCTCCATGAACTCATATTCATGGAGGTGGCAAGGATGAGCATTCCTGTTCGGCATGTTGCTTTTGCAAAGCCTTTCTCCAAAGCCCAGCCCTTGGCTGGAGTAATCCGACCGACTCGCTCGGCTCACCCTGCAACTTGCAGGGATGTGGGCTCTATCCCACCCCTTTCCGAGACTCACGCATCGGGGCTTCTTGCTTCTTGGCGATCGTGTGGATGAGATCTATGCCCTTCTGGTGAAGATAAAACTCCCATAGTTTTGTAAACTGCAAATCGAGAGATTTTCTTAAGCCGGGTCAAAACCTTACTTCGATTGCAAAGGGCTGTTTCGAAAATCTCCTTCAACGAATCGCTTGGGCCAAGTGTCGAAGATAGGAGAAGGAAGCGATCAGGTGATCCCCAACGGATTCATGACAGGCTCCCTGCAACATCACCCTCTATGAAAAAAAGCACACCACAAGCGGATTGGCTGGCTGATTCGGTGTTTGGACATCAGGCGTTCTTGACGCTCCATTCCGGACCGCCCGAACCGATTTCCGGATCAGTGGACGATTGTCCATCCACTATAGATCGCCTTGCCGAGTTCTGTGATGAGCCAAAGTGGTCGGCAAGCATCACCGCTGGGGCCAAAGATCACCCTCTCAACATGGAGGCCTACGAGGAATAACGGCAGCACCCAAACGGAATATTGGCACAGCACGTGCTGTAGAAAAAAGAGAACGGTGGACAACCCCACTGTCAACTCCATGAAAATAGACTCCCTTGAAGTAATGGTCGTGATTACATTAGTTCTTACTAATCTGATGTACATGGCCTTGGCTTTGTTTGAACAGAGCCCCTGATTTACTGAGATTTACCCCATTCCTTAGAGCGTTGGCTCTTTCTGGATGAGTCATTAATAATCTTGGTTTTTATAATGAGGTTTTGTCGATACTCCCTCGGACTAACACCTGTCCATCTGCGGAAGGCCGCCGAGAAGAGGGATGGCTCGGGGTATCCGCAAGATCGTCCGATCAAGCTGATTTTAAGAGAGCTTTCTCGGAGCATTTTTTCCGCATTTTCACGGCGCATGGTTTGCAGATAAGTGCCGGGAGAGCATCCCGTGGAGGTCCTCATCGCGATCTCGAAGGCCCGCCGGGACATTCCTGCAATCCCTGCAAGCTCGCCTGAGCTTACTGGCGACTCAGGATGACTGCGCAGATAAGCGAGCACCCGATCAACGCCGGAGGAGTATCTCATACTGCTCTCGCGTTCATGGAGGATTGGGATGATCTCGAGACATGGACTCCTAGCCTCGGACTTATTTTCAAGAAGATTCGCCAGCGCAAGTCCTGCCTGCCTCCCCATCTCAGCCATCGGGATTTCGAAACTTGAAATGGCCATCCCAGCATAAAGTGATGCGATACGAGAATTGCCAACACCTATAACAGCAAGTTGCCTCGGAACTGCGAACCCCAATGATGATGCCGCCCGTATTGCTCTTTGGGCCAAATGGTCCGTGGCGCACAGAAGTCCAGTCGGTTTATCAAGCGAACAGATGAAATCTTTTAGCAAATTGCCAGTGATGGCGGGGCACTTGACCACGTCATGACCTGACTCCGCGCAGGCGACGACAAAGGTCTCCCCAAGACGAAGGGATCCGGGCGGCCCGTTGGGGCCGATATAGGCGAGTGATTTTACCCCACTCGAGAGAAACACCTGCGCAGCCTGGGCACCCATCCTGCCATAGTCGGGTGTAATCGAGGCCACCTTGCTCCTTCCCCTCTCGCCGAGGCAAACGACCCTCACCTTATGCTGAAGCAGGATCTCCACCCATCGGTTTCCCATAAACTCTGCTATTGTACCGGCCAGAACCCCTCGTTCGGCAAGATCTTGAAGTACGGGTTCGTATCCACCACTCAGGACAATCAATTCATACTCTCCACGTTCTACAAAAAAATCCCGCACACTCTGGACAAGGGTCATCTCAGACTCTCCCAGCAGGGGGAGAGCAACAGCGATCAAGTTTCGTGGATTAGTTCCGCTACCCTTCAACGATGAGCTTTTATTGCTACGAACATTGCGCATATCCGCAATTAATATTTGCGCTTTTACGCAATGACAAGACTTTGGATTTTGTTATGTTGATTGCATGAAAAAAGCACTCATCACAGGCATCACGGGCCAAGATGGCTCCTACTTGGCGGAACTGCTTCTGGGGAAAGGGTATGAAGTCCACGGTATCATCCGCCGTGCTTCCACCTTCAACACCCACCGCATTGATCATCTCTACAATGATCCCCACGTGCACGGGACAAGGCTCTTTCTCCACTACGGAGATCTCGCCGACTCCTCCCAGATGACCCGCCTTCTCTACGACCTCCGACCCGACGAAATTTATAATCTGGGTGCCCAAAGTCACGTGCGTGTCTCCTTCGATGTGCCGGAATACACTGGTGATGTCACCGGTCTGAGCACGGTGCGCCTTCTGGAAGCAGTGCGTGAGGCTGGCCTGACACAGGATGTGCGATTCTACCAAGCCTCCTCCTCCGAGATGTTCGGCAAGGTGCATGAAGTTCCCCAAAGGGAGACGACCCCGTTCCATCCACGCTCACCCTACGGATGCGCCAAAGTCTTCGCCTACTGGCTAACGGTCAACTACCGCGAGGCCTACAATCTGCATGCCTCCAACGGCATTCTATTCAACCACGAGAGTCCTCGGCGCGGAGAGACCTTCGTCACCCGCAAGATCACCCGAGCCGCCACGCGCATCAAGATGGGCCTCCAGAACGAACTCTACCTTGGCAACCTCGACGCCCAGCGCGACTGGGGTTACGCCAAAGAGTATGTCGAGGTCATGTGGCTCATGCTCCAGCAGGAGAAAGCTGACGATTACGTCTGCGCAACCGGGGAGACTCACACGATCCGGGCTTTCTGCGAGGAGTGCTTCGGCCTGTTGGATCTCGACTGGAAGAAATACGTGAAATACGACCAGCGCTATGAGCGCCCGAGCGAGGTCGAGCTTCTCATCGGAGATCCCGCTAAGCTGAAAAAACAGATTGGCTGGGAGCCAAAGGTGAAGTTCAAGGAACTCATCCGCATCATGACCGAAGCAGATCTTGAATTAGCTCGGCGCGAATTAGCCTATCAGAACGTTGGCGGTGGTTCCGAGAACGCCATCACCCCTCCCTGATTCCCTTGCCCTGGAGTCACCAGTCTGATCCGAGCATTCATGGACAAATCTTCCAGGATTCATATCGCCGGACATGGAGGCATGGTCGGCTCCGCCATCATCCGTTCCCTTCGTGCACGGGGATTCGATCATCTCCTCCTGCGCACGCGCAAGGAACTGGATCTCCGCGATGCGGTGGCCGTCCGAGAATTTTATGCTCGCGAAAATCCAGATGTTGTCATCGTCGCCGCCGCCCGAGTGGGCGGGATCCACGCGAACAGCACTTATCCGGCCGAATTCATCCATGAGAATCTGGCTATTGCCCATAATACGATCCACGAGGCTTGGCGGCATCGGGTGAAGCGTCTTCTCTTCCTGGGCAGTTCCTGCATCTATCCGCGGGAAGCACCACAACCGATGACCGAGGAGTGCCTGCTGACCTCCCCCTTGGAGAAGACCAACGAGGCATACGCCATCGCCAAGATCACGGGGCTGAAGCTTTGTCAGTTTTACCGTGAGCAGTATGGCGCTCTCTTTCACTCCGCAATGCCGACCAATCTCTACGGCCCCGGCGACAACTATCACCCGGAGAACTCACACGTTCTCCCTGCACTGATTCGTCGCTTCCATGAAGCGGTACAGAGCAATGCCCCGACTGTTACTCTCTGGGGCACGGGCATCGCCCGGCGTGAGTTTCTTCACTCCGATGATCTGGCAGAGGGTCTCTTAACCGTACTTGGCCTCGAGAATCCCCCTGACTGGATAAACATTGGTTACGGCAGTGATGTCTCCATCAAGGAAGTTGCCGAACTGATCGCCAAGATCACCGGCTTCCGAGGGGAACTCCTCTGGGATAGCTCGAAACCCGATGGTACGCTCCGGAAGCTCATGGATAGCTCCAAGCTTCTATCAACGGGCTGGAAGCCAAAATATGATCTGGAGACAGGTCTTCGACTCGCTTACGAGGACTTTAAGACGCTCCAGTCGGCAGGAACGCTGCGTCAGCTTTAAAGCGTTGCAAACACCTCAATCAAGTAGTGCTCCAATAGGTTCTCAAGGCCCTCTTTGAGAGGAAATCAGCCCTGCTTAAGGGAGTCATAAAATAAGGATTCTGATTAGGGGTAGGATCTTGATCCCTCGTGGGATGGAGCGATGTTTGTCTTACCACCATGAGCACCACATCGCACAAATCACGCACACGCATCCTTTCCGAAGCCGCCATGAAGAAGAGGGTTCATACCTCTCGGGAAGATCGGGATCTGACGGTTGACGGTTTGGACAAGCACCACCATGAGGCGAATGCCGTGAAGGCGCTTCAAAAAGCCGTCACGGTGAAAAGAAAAACCATAGCCCATACAACCAGCCAAATGACTCAAAACCGCTCCGCACATCAGGTCTCCTAATCCGAGAGGGTGGACGCAGGGAGCGCTTGGCCCTCTACCCGTTGAGCATGGCCTTCATCCGTGCAAAGGCATCGAGCGTCTCCTCCTCGCTCATCGGCTCGGCAAGGATTCCCTCCATGCTGCCGGACTCGACACCATCGCCGATCAACTCAAGCAGGAAAGGGCTCGGGGCACAGGAACTGACACTTCCAAACTTTTGACGCGTGGAACAATGGGTAATCGTCAAGCGATGGCGGGCCCTCGTGATGCCGACATAGAGAAGACGTCGTTCCTCTTCGACCGTTCCCTCGGCCTTTGAACGTTCATGGGGAAGGAGCCCGTCCTCCGCTCCGACAAGCCAGACCTCTGGAAATTCAAGCCCCTTGGCCGCATGAAGAGTGATCAGGGTGACTCCGGATCGATCCTCTTCTTTCTCCTCCTCGCGCTCCTGCTCCAGCATCAGCCCGTCGAGAAATCCACGGGCACCCTCACGCGGGTGACGCTGGCAGTAACCACCAAGCGCGTTCAGCAACTCCCTCACGTTTTCGTGACGGTTATCGGCCTCCTGCTCTGATTTGCAACCCTTCTTCAGATCCTCGAAATAGCCGCACTCCTCCAGGACCCCTCTCAGGATCGACGAGGCATCGATGCCGGGAGTCTGGAGTTGGATCCGATAGGCACCCCAATCCTCCGTGAAGCGCTGAATGGCGCCCCGTGTTTTGGAGGAACTCACGTCCAGATGTTCAGGATCGTTGAGGATCGCAAGGAGGCTCTTACCGGTCTTTGCCCCCGCCTCGTTGGCTAGCTGGAGCGTGGCGCTTCCGATCCCCCTTGGCGGGTTTGCAAGAACCCTCAGCAAGGCATTGTCATCGTCGGGATTCAGGAGCGCCCCAAGATAGGCAACGACATCCTTCACTTCGCGGCGGTCAAAGAAGCTCTTCCCACCAACAACACGGTAAGGAATTCTCCGCTCGCGCAGCACCTCCTCAAACTGACGTGATTGAGCATTCATGCGGTAGAGAATGGCGAAGTCGGTCCATGGACGAGCCTTCGAACTATTCGGCCCGGAAGCCTGGATCTCGTCAGCAATGAACTCCGCTTCCGTTTTGTCGTCAGCAGCGGAAAGAATGCGAACTGGATCCCCTTCCTTTCGATCGCTCCAGAGGCGTTTGCCGCGACGTCGCGAATTATTCAGGATAAGTCGGTTGGCCACCGAAAGGATGACGTCGGTGCTTCGGTAATTCTGCTCGAGCTTGATCACCTCCGGGTCGGGGAAGTGACGTTCAAATTCCAGAAGGTTTGCCGCCTCGGCTCCACGCCATCCGTAGATGCTCTGGTCATCGTCTCCCACAACGCAGATATTCGGGCAGTCGTCTCCCGTCAGAAGACTTACCAGCTCAAGCTGCAGGGCATTTGTATCCTGAAACTCGTCCACCATGACATGTCGGTAGCGGGATCTCCAATCCTCCCGCGCCTCGGGATGATCGCGCAGGAGCGTGCGTGCCTGGAGCAGGAGGTCGTCGAAGTCCATCGCATTGAGCGTGCGGAGTTCATTCTGATATTTGGAAAAAAGGCTTCCGAGCGCCGTATCCGTGGTCTCGGGTTCGCTCATCCCAAGATTCTTGGCCTTGCTGATGATCGCACGAGCCAGCTTGGGATCGACCGGGTCCTGCTTGTCATGGATCCTTGCCGCCAGTTTTTTCACCAGACCGATCTGGTCGGACTCATCAAAGATGCTGAAATTCTCCTTATATCCCAGGAGGTGGGCGTGCTTCCGGAGCATCCGCACGCAAAGGGCGTGAAAGGTGGAAAGCGTGATCAACTTTGCCTGATCCGAATTCACGGATCCGGCAACACGCTCGCGCATCTCCTTGGCCGCTTTATTGGTGAAGGTGACCGCGAGAATCGAGGACGGATCAACTCCTTGGGAGACAAGCCAGGCGATGCGTGCCGTAAGCACGCGCGTCTTGCCGGTTCCAGCCCCGGCAAGAATCAGCATCGGACCATCCGGATGCGTGGCCGCCCGGAACTGTTCGGGATTGAGGTCAAAAAGTCGGAAGCCGGACACGGAAAGTGGTGATGGGATATTGGGAAAGTGGTGATGGGGAGCAACCGATGATACTCTGGAAAACAGAAAATCGGGAATAGCGAACGATCCGGATCATAGAAAATTCCACCACGTGGATTCCCGGCGCAGATTCTTAATGAAAGTTCAACGACAGAGGTCTCCTGTCCAACCGCCTCAACTTCCTGCTGTTTTTCAGATTTAAAAATCCCGGGGTCCGATGCTGATACCTCTGGCAAATTCCCTGACCATCCGAGGATAGAGTTCGTGCTCGGCCACTTGGATCCGGGCGTGGAGAGAATCTGCGGTATCATCGGTGCGTACGGGCACCCTGCTCTGTCCAAGAATGCGTCCCGTGTCAACGCCCGCATCCACCAAATGAACGGTACATCCCGCTTCAGTGACGCCGGCTTCGACGGCCTGTCTCCAAGCCTCCAGTCCTCGGAAGGCCGGAAGCAGGGAGGGGTGAATATTCAGAATCCGGCCAGGAAAAGCCTTCAGAAGAGGCTCCTTGATCACACGCATGAATCCGGCCAACACCACGAAATCAACCCTGGCTTCCTGAAGCAATCGAACCATTGCCTCCTCAGCTTCTGGGGACATCCGGGTGCGAAAGTGGCCGGGTGCCACGAAGCGATGGGGAATACCAAATTCCCCGGCTAGATCAAGGATGCCGGCCTCTTCCACATCGGAGAGGACGATCGCTACTTCACTCTCCCGGGAATCTTCTTTGAAAGCCTCCGCAAGAGCCCTGAAGTTTGATCCTTTACCCGATCCTAGAACGCCGAAACGTGGCACCGGCATACAAGAAACCCCCGGCTTTGAAGCGCCGGGGGTGTTCATGACTTCCAGAACAATCTGAAAGGGAAAATTAGTTCGCTGCGACCGCTTTGTTGGCGGGAGCATCAACAGGATCAACATTCACACGACGGCCTGCGCGGTCGAAACGAACCTTCCCGTCAACAAGCGACCAGATTGTGTAGTCGCGCCCAAGTCCAACATTGAGACCGGGGATGAACTTGGTCCCGCGCTGGCGGATGATGATGTTACCGGCAATCACGGACTGATCACCGAATTTTTTGACGCCAAGGCGTTTGCTTTCGCTATCGCGGCCGTTCTTGACGCTTCCCTGTCCTTTTTTATGTGCCATGGCAGTGGGATGTGTGGGTTGGAGAAATTGGTAAATCTTAGGCTGAGATCTTGGTGATCTTCAGTTTTGTGAGCTTGCGGCGATGACCAACGGTGCGGTGATATCCCTTACGGCGCTTGAATTTGAAGGCGATGACCTTCTCGTCCTTGTGCTGTTCGACGACCTCGGCCTTGACGGTAGCCCCAGCGACGCGGGGCAAGCCAAGGTTGATCTTGTCCCCATCCACGACGAGCAGGATGTCATTGAAAGTGGTTTCGGTGCCGGCTTCGACATCGAGTTTCTCGACACTCAGAACGTCTCCCTCGGAGACGCGGTACTGTTTGCCGCCGGTTTGGATGATTGCGTAGGACATGGGAAATCTTTGGAAAAAGGAGAGTGAGGATGCCACGGAAGGCTCGGGTACACAACAGAAATTTTGATGTTTTATCTCTTGCTCCCCGGCGATCCCACCTTATGATGCTCCTCCCTTGCTCGGGTGGTGAAATGGCAGACACGTGCGTTTAAGGGGCGCATGCCGAAAGGCATGAGGGTTCGAGTCCCTCCCCGAGCACCACTTCTCCGGTCTGTGTCTGGAGAAGTTTTTGCGGCACCAAGGCCGCTTTCTTATGACGGCTTGCCTTATGGGCCAAGAAGTGATTAGACCCAGACAAGACCTTACGGTCCCTGCCCCTCCAGTCATTCCATCCTGCTACAAGAGCATCTCCGCGGGATGATTTTGGATTTCGGTCAACTCGATCAGCTTGCGAAGTAGGAGCAACGAAGCAACCGCATCCGAGAGGGCCTCGTGCCAGCGAAAATCGGGCAGGAAAACCCTCGCCTGTTCCTCAAGGGAAAATTCTCCGGCCAGATCGGAGAGCGCGTACGAGGGACGCCCCGCGAGGATCTTTCTACTCAGTGTAAGCGTATCGACCCACGGACCGAAGCCGTGAAGAGGAAAAGCTCTCAGGTAACGTTTTTCAGTTCCGGCGCCATGGGCGACCAACCACCGATTAGCAAGAAGCCGTTTCATCTCGGGCCAAAGGGAAAGAAATTCCGGCGCATCCTGAAGGTCGCTCTGCGTGATCCCGTGCAGTTGCTGGGCGGCCCAGGTCACGGGACGATGTGTTCTCAGATAACTCCGGTAGAACGAGGAGGGATCCACGACGAGCCCATGCATCCATGCAACACCTACTTGAACGGGCACGCCCGCTTCGTTGGCCCTCTCACCGGCCGACTCAAAATCAAGGGCTGCAAAGGAAAGCTCTCCGACCTTCGCCGCTGGATTGCCCTCGGGATCCATGGGGAGGGCTTGGCTCCCTAGCCGCGAAGGAGAGCGGCCGTGCTTTCCCAATCGAGGCAGGCATCCGTGATCGAGACTCCGTAGCGAAGCTTTGTGGGATCGCCTTCCAGCGCCTGGGCGCCACCCTCGATATGGCTTTCAAGCATCGCCCCGACAATGTCGGAGCGCCCCGAGGCACGCTGATCGAGGATACTAGCCCAGACTTCCGGCTGGCGGGTGGGATCCTTGCCGCTGTTAGCATGACTGCAGTCCACCATGATTGCTGAGGGAACTCCAGCTGCCTTGAGTTTGGCGGCGGCATCCGCGGTGTGCGCGGGGTGATAGTTCACCCCGTCCCGTCCTCCTCGCAGGACAAGATGCCCATCGGGGTTGCCAGCCGTCTTGATGATGCTGGTCATGCCCTCCTGATCGATGCCGAGAAAACTATGTCCCGAGCGTGAAGAGCGCATCGCGTCAACGGCCGTTTGAACGCTGCCATCCGTGCCGTTTTTGAATCCCACGGGCATGGAAAGCCCGCTCGACATTTCACGATGGGTCTGTGACTCGGTGGTGCGGGCCCCGATGGCCGACCAGCTGATCAGGTCGGCGATGTACTGGGGTATGATCGGATCGAGGAACTCGGTCGCGGCGGGAAGACCCAGGGCGGCGACATCAAGCAGGAGCCGGCGCGCCACCTCGATGCCTCGCGCCAAGTCACCGGTGTCATTGAGCGCCGGATCGTTGATGAGTCCCTTCCAGCCCACGGTCGTGCGCGGCTTCTCGAAGTAAACGCGCATGACGATGAAGAGGCGGTCTTCTACCTCCTTGGAAAGCGCGGCAAGTCGCCGTGCATAGTCGAGAGCGGAGACAGGGTCATGAATCGAGCATGGGCCCACGATCACAAGCAGTCTGGGATCCTCCCCGCGCAGGATGCTGCGGCATGTTTCTCTCTGTTGTGCAACCTGCCTCAGCACGCCGGGACTAGCCGACAGTCGATCCTTTACCTCACGCGGCGAGACAAGCCGGGTGACCGCGGAGACACGGATGTCTTCGGTGCGGGGCTTGCCCGGAGTGGATGCGTTGGCTGCAGTGTTGGCGCTCATGGAAGTGGTGAAACCCGCTTTCGACGGGCTGAATAAGATCCATGCAGGAGGACCTTTTTGCAACCCACAAGTCGCGGAGGGACTCACCCGGCAACTTCGCCCGTGACGTTTTAGCTTTCAGCTTTCCGGCTTTTTGGCATTTTCTACCCTTATGCCTTCTTTTGACATTGTTTCGGAAATCGAGCGGATGGAGATCGAAAATGCGGTCAACCAAGCCGTCAAGGAGCTGGCCACTCGCTTTGATTTCAAGGGCAGCAGTGCGAAGATCGAGTTGACCAAGCCGGAGTTGATCACGCTCTCTGCCGAAGATGGCAATAAGCTCAAGGGCATCCGCGAGATTATCGTGAACAAGTTGGCCAAGCGGGGGGTCGATCTCCGCAACGTGGATCAGAAAGATCCCTCCTTCTCCTCGATCGGAAATGCAACCCAGGAACTGGTGATCACCCAAGGCCTCGAGGGTAACAAGGCCAAGGAGATCACCGCGGCCATCAAGGGGGAAAAATTCAAGGTCTCCGCCTCCCTGCAGGACCGTCAGGTTCGGGTGACGGGAACAAAGCGCGACGAACTTCAGGAAGTGATCGCCTTCCTTCGTGAGAAAGACTTCGGCGTCTCGCTGAGTTTCAAGAATTTCCGGGACTAATTTCCTCCCATCCCTCTCTTGGGGACCCCGACTGCCTAAGGCTTCCAACCGAAGAATTTCCGGGTCTTGATGATCTCGACCACCTTCGGCGGAACCATTTTCTCCCAATCGGGGTCACCATTTTGAAGTTTGGCCATAGTCTTGGCCGAGTCGATTCCGAGATACTCAAGATTGCAGCCTGCCATGGGGACGATGAAGCGGTTTTCCAGAAGGTAGGCATACAGCGCCCTCAGGTCAGGATCCACCTTGAAAGAAGCCGCCTCGATGATGTGACCCTTCTCGTCCTTGGTGGGATAGACATACATGCGGACACCTTTCTTGAAGAGGCGGCCAAGTCCCTCAAGGATCCCCCCGTCAAGATTGCCGTAATATTTTTCGTCGAAGATCTCGTGCAGGCTCGGAATGCCGATGGGGAGACCGATCGGTCGGTCAGAATAACGGCGCAGGTATTGAATGAGTCGGTAAAATTCGCCGTACTTGGAGATGAGGACGTTCCGTCCCAAGGCTCCAAGCATGTCGACCCGATCAAGGAAGTCCTGAAGGTCGAGTTCACCGCTGCTCATCAGATTCTTCATGGTGATTTCATGAAGAATCTCGGGCTCCTCTCCGTTCAACTCATCTTCCATCAAGAACATGGCGTTTCCGCATTCGACCATGTTCCGGTGAACATTCGTAACGGGACGGAAACTGCCACGCTCCACGAGAAGCGGCTTGTGGTAAAAGAGATCGGCCGCCTGGATCACCTCCCCATCACCGCGGAAGAGGACGGCCTGTGCCAATCCTTGGGTGACAAGCTCCAGACACATGATCCTATTGTCGACCATCGCGAAGTCCGGACCTGAAAACCGGATCATATCGATCTCGATGCGGGTGGAATCAAGGTCGTCGAGTAACGAGGCAATGAAGGCCTTCAGATCCCTGCGAAGGAAAAAGGCTCCATAGATCAGATTGACTCCGATGATCCCGATCGCTTCCTGCTGCTGGAGATTCGTGGCGTCGAGCATTCTGACATGAATGATGATATCATTCGGAGGCGTTCGCGGATTGCTCTGGAATCGGATGCCCATCCACCCGTGCGACTCGTTCTTTAGCTTGTAGGATCGGGCCGCAACCGTGTCGGCAAAAGCAAAGAAGGTCCTCTCAGAGCCGATCTTCTGATCCAGTCGCTCGATAATCAGCGAGTACTCGTGGTCGAGCATCTCATCAAGTCGCTGACGACTTACGAACCGCGTGCTCTTGCCATAGATGGCATCCGAGAAGGTCATGTCGTAGGCCGAGATCGTCTTGGCAATCGTTCCGGCGGCACCCCCCACATGGAAAAAACGTCGCGCCACTTCCTGTCCGGCCCCGATCTCTGCAAAGGTGCCGTAAATCGGCTTCGTCATGTTGATTTCGAAGGCCTTCTTGTTGGTCTTCTGATCGAAGTGCGTAATCATCGGTATGAAGCTTTAAGTAATCATCCCCCGCTTGCCTAGGCAATCCGTGTGGCAATTTCGCAACAAGGAGAGCCGATATGCTGAATCCCCAACAGCCACCCTGGTCTATTGCCTTCAGATCTCAATGCCTCCTTCCGCCAGCTTTCGTACAAGATTTTTTCTCCACGACTCCGAGTCCTCGCGCGAAACTTTCCTTTTAGCCAACTTTCTGCGAAGAAGCGTGAGATGAAGCATTTATCGCTCCTGCTGCTTCCAGTGATGACGCTCCTCCTGACGGGGTGTCTCCACCCGCTCCCACAATACGAGCCTCCCATGCGACGTGCTGCCGTCCAGAAGGTTCGCACCACCGCCTACACGCAGAGCGAGGGCGACCATCTCCGGTACGGGGCTCGGACGGCGCTCGGGACTCCTCTCCGACACGGTGCAGTCAACAGCGCGGCTGCCGACTGGGCACGCTGGCCCTGCGGCACCCTGTTCCGGATCAGGGCCACGGGGGAGATCTTCGAGGTCGACGACTACGGGTTCGCCCTCTCCGGACGGAATACCATCGACCTCTATAAACCCTCCAGAAAGCCTATGCGGGAGTGGGGCGTTCGTCGCGTAACGATCGAGATCCTCAAGTGGGGCGATCCCTGGAAGAGCTACCGCAAGATGATCTGCGTCAGATCCTACCGTCATATCAGGCGCATGATGAACGAAATTAAATCGTGGTTTCACGCGCCCCCTCCCGAGCCGGTCTTTCCAGCCGGCGGCTTCTGTCCCGCTCCCTTGTCCACTAGACACTCCAACTAGCTGATGACGTTGTTGACTTTCTTGCCCGAGTTTTTGTTCATTGCAACCGTCTTCGAGGGAGTTCTTTCATTCGCATTTCTATATGGCGGATTGGTTTTGCTGCTTCAGTTTGATGACCTAGAGCTCGCCGCGTTAAAAATCCGTTATCAGGAGCTCTCGGAAAAGAACTCCAATCATTTCCTTCTCTTCTGCAAGTGGCAATTCACGTTCCAATGGGAATACAGCCGATTATCCAGAATGATCAGGAATTGGGGAGAGCGATCCAACGCGCGGCTCTGCTTTCTGCTCGGGATGGGCTTTCTTATCGTGACTCTTCTCTCGGGTCACTATGCCAAGCCCCCGTTTTCACATGAACCGGGTTTTCAGCTTTGAATGGTAGCGGGTGATTCCATCCACCGGCCGTGCTCCTTGATGAGATCCACGAGACGCCCGACTGCTTCACCCTCAGGAATATTAAACTTCACGGCGGTCTTCCCGACGTAGAGGTTCACCTTGCCGGGAGCTCCGCCCACATAGCCGAAGTCGGCATCGGCCATCTCGCCCGGGCCGTTGACGATGCAGCCCATGACAGCAATACGCACCCCCTTGAGGTGTGAGGTCGAGGCCTTGATCCGGGCCGTGGTCTCCTGAAGGTTGAAGAGAGTGCGTCCGCAGGAGGGACAGGCAACATAGTCTGTCTTGAAAATCCGGACACCCGAGGCTTGGAGGATATTGTAGACAAGGCGCAGGGACTGGCCGGGCGCCTTCTCGGATCGGAGGAGCACAGCATCGCCGATCCCGTCGCAGAGCAGGGATCCGAGAACAGTTGCCGAACCTAACAGATGGTCTAAGAATTCTCCTCCGCCAGTTGTGCCCAACGTATCCTTCAGCAGAATCGGATGACGTCCATCGATTCGTGAAGCAAGGAGCCGGAATGCGGCTATCGGAGAGAGGACAACACCGTCTCGAACGGTGACGAGTCTGGGTTCGGTGACAGCGTTTACCGCATCGGTTTCCTCTGGGGAGAGGGGATCGACCTCTACGAGCGGGAGATCCTCCAGAATTAACTCAGGCTTATAATCTCCGAGTCCGTCACGTTTGTGAGCCACCGCCTCATCCACCCGGCGAGGAACCACGACCCGGACAAGTTCACCACCACCGAGAGACACAGATCCCAAAATCCCGGAGAGCTCGATTCTCTCAGAGGCACGGCGAGCGTAGTCATAGGGATTCCAAGAAGGCTTCACACCATCCAGGGGAGAGATTTCCCCAGAACGATTTGTAAATGGAGCGATCAGGGCGCGGGCCACTGGGATCTCATGGTGGCTATCCTCCGTCAGGGAGACACGAATGGTATCACCGATGCCATCGGAGAGCAGCGATCCAATGCCAATGGCGCTCTTGATGCGCCCATCTTCGCCATCTCCCGCCTCGGTCACCCCCAGATGGATAGGGTAGTTCCAGTCAGCGCCCTCGGCATTCATGCGGGCAACCAAAAGCCGGTAGGCCGAGATCATGACCTTGGGGTTGGAGGCCTTCATCGAAAAGATCATCCGGTGAAAATCAAGATCCCGCGCAATCCGAGCGAACTCGAGCGCGCTCTCGACCATCCCGAGTGGTGAGTCCCCGAACCGGTTCATGATCCGGTCGCTAAGCGATCCATGATTCGTCCCGATACGAAGGGCAACTCCCCTCTCCTGGCAACGCATCACAAGGGGGGTGAAGCGCTCGCGAATCCTCTCCAATTCCGCCGCGTACTGCATGTCGCTGTAGTCGCGGACGTTGAACTTCTTGGAGTCGGCAAAGTTCCCCGGATTGATCCGGACCTTCTCGACCCACTGCGCCGCTTCGAGAGCAGCCTCGGGCTTGAAGTGGATGTCGGCAACCAGCGGAACGAGGCAACCCGCAGCGTTCAAACCAGCCCGGATCTGCTTGAGATTGGCCGCATCCTTGACTGTTGGCGCCGTGATCCTGACCATCTCGCAACCGACCTCGACCAGCCGCAGGGTTTCCTTCACGCAGGCCTCGGTATCCATCGTGTCACTCGTGATCATCGACTGGACACGGATGGGATGGGATCCCCCGAATCCCAGCTTTCCCACCATCACTTCACGGCTTCTCCGACGCGTGCGGGAGAAAAGATCCGCCACGTAGGTGAGCGGATACCGCGCCGCGGCACCACCCGCCACGCTCATGGCTTTGCTACGGGTGTGGCCGCCGGGCAGACTGGAGAGGACGATGGACTGAAGGTCATCGTCTCCGTGGACTTCTCCATCACGGTGGAGGACTTGTGCCCGGTCACGAGATCGCTGACATCAAAGAAGGAGATATAGAGCATCGTGCCGATCAGGAGCATCGCGAAGGCGGTCTGCACCACTTCGAGTGTCTTCTGATGGATCGGATGGCCGCAGGCCCACTCAATCAGTGCCAGCAGAATATGACCACCATCGAGCACAGGGAGGGGGAGAAGGTTCATGACGGCGAGATTCACATTCAGCACGACGCTGAACCAGAGGGCCAACTGCCATCCCATCGGACTCTCAAAGAGCAGGTAGTAAATCCTCATGATCCCGACAGGACCGCTGAGTTGCTGAACGCTGATTTCCGAATGGGGAGCCGTGACGGCGGAGATCGTCTCCCACATCGTGAGGATGCTCGACTTGATCTGAACGAAGGGATTCGGGTGGGTGAGGGTGACGATGCCGCGCTCGTCCCAGAAGATCCCGATCCGGGCCTGCTTCTGTCCGTCGGGGATGCGGGGAGTGACCGTAACAGTAAGTTCGCTCCCTCCCACACCGGCGTTGCTCCCCCTAAGAATCGTCAGCGCAACCGGTGCCCCCTTGGTGGCGTTCAAGATCTCTGCAAGGGCTGGCTGGCTGAGCAGCTTGCGCCCATTGGCCTCAATCACCAGATCACCGCTCCGGAGCCCTGCCTCCGCGGCCGGGCTATTGGCCGCGACTTTCGCGACCATGGGCGTCATGGCCGGCATAATCTGAATCTGCCTCAGGTTCTTACGCCCCCATCCCTTGTTTGGCTGAACCAAGGGCTCAACCTCGACGATCTTCTCCACGCCATTGCGCTCGAAGCGGACGGGGATGACGGGTGATGAACTCACGGCCACATTCCAGGCGACGCTGTCGCCCATTCTGCCCATTCCATTGATCCGTTTCACGGGGTGACCGTTGACCGCAAGGATCCTGTCTCCTGGTAGCAGTCCGGCCTTGGCGGCAGGTCCCCCTTCGAGGACATAGCCGATCGTGTTCGTGGTCTCAGCCTGACTCACGGGACGCCCCACGAACCAGACCACGCAGGCAAAGAGAAACGCAAGTCCCAGGCTGGCCACGGGACCGGCCAGGGCCACGATGATCTTGTCGATCGGCCTGGCGGGAGGAAGATCGGCACCCTTTTCCGTGGTTTCGCCCTCCAATGCCTCCATGGGTCCGAGTTGGGGAATCGCGACGAAGCCTCCGGCAGGAATCGAGCCGAGCCGATACTCCACGCCACCCACGGTCTTCGACCAGAGGGGCTTGCCGAACCAGATCGCAAACTTCTCCACCTTCAACCCACACCAGCGGGCCGCCACAAAGTGTCCCAACTCATGGACGACGATGAGCAAATTAAAGAGGAGAATAACCTCCAGGAGGATTCCGATGACTTTGAGGATGCCAAAAAACATGAATCGGAAGCCTCGCCTGCGTGGACAGAAAAATCAACCGCGCAGAGGCCCTTCTTTTGTGATTGTCGGTTTTGCCGGAATAGGTCCGGTAGCAACCTGCGGGAAATTCTTTTGCGGGACGGATGATACGCTGCCACATTATACTCCCACAATGGATCTTAAAGCCTATCCGGGAGACAGGCTCAACTCAAGGCGCGAGGGGATAGGGTTCGGTTCCCTAAAGCGTTTACTGCTGGCATGCACAGCACTGCTCTTGCTCACGACCACTGGGAAGGCAGTCTCTGAGAAGGAACTCGCAGAGCGATTTGCCACTGAAACCGTTCCATTCTCCCGTTTTCTGGATACCGGGGAACGCTTCACCTTTCAGAGCGCCGACGCCATACACCGCCTCAGCGGAGTCAAGTTCCTCCTGCCTCCCTCACAATCAAAAGGGGTGATCCTGATCGTGAATGGCCGTTCGGAATCGTGGCAAAAGTACGGGGAACTGATCAGTGACCTCTGCAGTCAGGGTTACAGCGTCGTAACTTATGACCATCGGGGTCAGGGCCTCTCTCCACGCCTCATCAAAGGGAATCCCCAAGTCGGGACTATCGATGATTTCGATCTCTATGCGGAGGATCTGAATGCATGCATTCAACGGATCATCCTCCCGTTGCGTCGTGAGTACCCGCAATTGTTCGTTATTGCCCACTCGATGGGTGCTGCCGTTGCGTCGGCTCAAATGGAGAACCATCCCTCACCCTTCCGAGCAGCCGCTTTCATCGCACCGATGTTTGAGATCAACACCAGCCCGTATCCGAGAGGACTAGCACATGCCATCGCGGGCACGCTCCGGATGTTGGGTCAGGGAAGTCGATACGCCCCCGGAGAACATGACTTCGATCCGAAGGCCGACTTCGCAAGCAATAAGATCACCGGAAGCAATCTACGGTGGAAGCTCATGAATCGCGGCAAACTCCTGCATCCCGCCTCGATTACCAGCGGCGCCTCCATCGATTGGGTCGATGCCACCCTCACCAGCACGCCTAAGATTCTGAACGGCTTGGGCAGGATCCGGACACCGATACTGATACTGCAGGCCGGTAACGACCAGTTGGTGAGAAACGAATCCATCAAGGAGGCGGCAACCGGGATTTCGGATTGCTCGCTCATCAACTTTCCGGACTCCAAACACGAGATCCTGATGGAGAGCGATCCAATCCGTAAGGGGGCTCTTCGGGCAATTGAGCGTTTTTTTACGGCTCACGCCCTCTCCAAGCCGGGCGACTAGAAAACTGATGCTACCATTGTCTTTTCCGGACTGAAAAAACCCCTCAATCGTTCCCCCAACGCCAGCGGGGTGTTTCCCCCTTCCAGAAACAGATTGTGATCAGGAGCGCTAACAGCAATCCCAGGGCGACCGCAAAGGCAACTGGGTGCATAGGCATCAGCGTAAACGACCCGCTAATCAGGAGAAGGAGCCAAGTCGCTACCACTGCCCATCCTTGCCAAGCACAAGGCAATCCCCACCCCCATCCATAACGCTTGGCCGGAAACCAGATTTTTTTGTTCTTATATGCCTCGCTCATGTTCTCCCTGGAGGGCTTGGAGATATGTGATTACTCAGGACTGGCAGTCTAAACTGCTTCAGCCCATATTACTCTCCTTGTTCCAAGGAAGGAGGAGAGAGATGCCCCGCGATGCCGTTAGGTCGCGATCCCGTTCCCAATATAGGTTAAGGGTGGAGATCTACGTGCGGATCGCTGACGTCCAGTGAAGGCCTGTCATTGTTCCGCCCGATCAACCTCCGGTTTGATCACATCGGATCGGGAGCATACAGACCGAATCCCGAACACCGCAGGGCAAATTCAAAAATGTCTCAGAACGTCAGCCGCGGATTTCGGCTCCTGCCGCTTCCCGAAGCCGGGCAACGATGCGTGTGAGCGCGTCGTTCACCTCTACTGCCGTCAAGGTTCGGTCGGGATGCAGAAAAGTCAAGGCGATGGCGAGCGATTTTTTACCTGCGGGAACCTTCTCCCCCTTGGGATCGCTGAAGACGTCGAAAGGTGTAATCCCTGAGAGGAGTTCCTCCTTGGCCCCGAGGACGGCATGCTCGACAGCTGAGTAGGAAATGGAGGTGTCCAGCAGGAGGGCCAGGTCACGGCGGACTGCGGGGAATTTCGGCAGGGCACCGAAGCGGGAGGCTTCCTTGAAGGCTGTCCCGACAGCCTCCTGAAGAAGGGCCAGATCGAGTTCGGCGACGACCAGGCCACCCTGATGACCGCCGACGGTCGCTTCACGGGTGTCGGCGAGTGAGAGCAGTCCGAGGATTCCGGCGGGTTTGCCGGCGATCACGATCTCCAGCGCCAGCGGAAGGCGGGCATGAGTTGCGGGGCGGAAGGTGATCTCACGGGTGCAGTCACCGAGGGCTTCCAAAATCCCCTTGAGGTCGAAGAGGTCGAGCGGACGCGATCCCTCGCCGCGCCAGTTCTCGGGCAGCGAGCGTCCGGTGAGAAGGAATCCGGCGAAGGTTCGCTCCTGCGGCTCTTCCTGCCGATAGACACGGCCGATCTCAAACAACCGGACGGCGGTCGCCCCATGACGGAGGTTCCGGGTCACGGCCTCAAGCAGTCCGGGAATCAAGCTGGCTCGCAGGGTGGAGTGCTCCTCCCCCATGGGATTTCGGACGGTAACGACGGCACCCGTGGAAAAGTCGGCTTGGCGAAGGCTGCCGGTCAACGTCCCGGAACGGGCCTCATGGAATCCCATGCCGGCAAGGCGACGGCGGAGTCCACGAGCAAAGTCATAGGACCGATCGGCCTCGCTGGAGTGAGACGGGATGCCCCGGACCAGGGAGGGGATGTTCCCGATGCCTTGCAGTCGCGCGACCTCCTCGATGAGGTCAATCTCGCGGGTCAGATCATTGCGCCACGAGGGAATCTCGAATCCAGCCTCCACCTTTTTCAGACCAAGCTTTGTGAGCAGGGTTTCTATCGCCGTATCGTCGATGGTTATGCCAAGGAGCGAGCGGACGCTGTCACCGCGTAGCGCAAGAATCCGGGAGGCATTCGGTGATCCTGCAATGATAAGTTCGGGAGCAGGTGTTCCCCCGGCAAGCTCAACGATAAGCGCGGTTGCGCGAGTCGAGGCGTCAAGCGCTCCCCGCGCATCGACACCTCGTTCAAAGCGGTAGCTGGAGTCCGTTGAGATCCCGAGATTACGGATAGAACGACGGATCACGGACGGCTCAAAGACCGCACTCTCGAGCAGAAGGGAGATCGTGGATTCGGAGACGCCGCTTACAATACCACCCGTGATGCCGGCCACTGCTTGAGCCCCCTTTGTGTCGGCAATCACAGGGTCCTTAACGGAAAGCGTGTATTCCTTCCCATCGAGGGCGGTGAAGGATTCCCCATGGTTTGCAAAGCGGACGGTCAGTGCACCATCGATCTTGGCGGCGTCAAAAGCGTGAAGCGGTTGGGCCGTCTCGAGCATTACGAAATTCGTGACATCGACGATGTTGTTGATGGAACGAAGCCCAACCGACTCAAGACGCTTGCGAAGCCACTCGGGACTCGTCCCGACCTTCACCCCATCGATCCGACGGATACTGTAGAGGGAGGCCGCTTCAGGAGCCGAGATAGATGCCACTGCCGGATTTTCCTTGGCTGCAACCGGTGGCGACGTGATACCGATCAGCTCTCCGCAGCCGAAGGCCGCCGCCTCTCGGGCCACTCCATGATGACCAAGCCAGTCGGGACGGTTCGGGGTGATCTCGATCTCGAAGACCTCCTCTGCGGGAAAGAGTTCCGAAAGAGGGGTTCCGACCCGCGTCTCGGGGGACAGGATGAGCAGTCCATCGGCTCCCTCGCCGAGGCCGAGCTCCTTCGAACTGCACATCATCCCCTCGCTCTCGACGCCGCGGAGCTTGCCGACCTTGATCTTGAAATCGCCGGGCATGACCGCGCCGGGTTGGGCGAGCGGGACAATGTCGCCGACTTTATAATTCTTCGCTCCACAGACGATCTGGCGCGGCGCACCACTGCCATCATCGACCTTGCAGACGCTGAGGCGGTCGGCGTTCGGGTGCTGGACCGATTCCAGAATCCGAGCGGCCACGACCTTCGGGATGGCGACACCGGTCGATTCGATCGCGCCGACCTCGAGTCCCGCATCGGTCAGGATACGGGCGATCTCGGAGGCGCTCTTGTCGGTACGCAGGTGCTCGCGGAGCCAGGAGAGGGAGATCTTCATGCCGTGAAGCGGGAAAGGAACCGGAGGTCGTTCTCGGTGAGCATCCTGATATCGGGAACTCCGGTGAGGTTCATGGCAAGGCGGTCGAGGCCAAAGCCGAACGCGAAGCCGCTCACCTTCTCCGAATCGTAGACGGAATCGCCACGTTTTTTATTCACTTCCTCGAAGACGGCGGGATCGACCATGCCGCATCCGGCAAGCTCCATCCACTTGCCACCCAGTGCCTCGGTGCGGAGATCAATCTCGTAGCTCGGTTCGGTGAAAGGGAAGAAATGGGGACGGAAGCGGATTTCTGTTCCGGGCCCGAAAAGTTCGAGGAAGAAGAATTCGATCGTTCCTTTGAGATCAGCCAGGCTGACACCGGGAGCGACATAGAGTCCCTCCATCTGGGTGAACTGAGCGAGATGCGTGGCATCGACCTCATCCCTGCGGTAGGCAGCTCCGGGGGCAATGATTCGGATCGGCGGTGGGTTCGCCACCATCGTGCGGATCTGGATCGAGGAGGTATGGGTGCGCAGCAGCCTTCCATCCGGAAGATAAAAGGTATCCTGCTCATTGCGGGCAGGATGATCGGCAGGGGTGTTCAGGGCATCAAAGCAGTGCCACTCCGTCTCGATGTCGGGACCGTCGGCAATCGAAAAGCCGAGTCGTCGGAAAATCTGGACCGCCCGGTCGACCAGCAGGGTCAGTGGGTGGAGCGACCCGACCTCGGGCCCGGTACCGGGAAGAGAGAGGTCGATCAAGGCCAAGGCGGCGGCATCGGCCTGGGCGGTGAGGGCAGACTCCTTGGAGTCGAGGGCTGTCGTCACAGCATCGCGCAATTCGTTCAGGAGCTTCCCCATCACGGGACGCTCTTCCTTGGACAGGTTACGCATCCCTTCGCTCAGTAAAGAGACCGAACCGGTCTTGCCGAGAAAGCGAATACGTGCTTCCTTCAGGCCCACCGCATCGGACGCCTCCGCAACCGCGGAGAGCGCCTCGATACGGAGACTCTCGATACGGACTCCAAGCTGTGCGAGCTGATTTTCCACGGAACGTTCCGGGGGAAAGCCCGACAGTCAGCTTAAGCCGCTTTGGCCACCGAAGCCTTGGGAGACTTGGGCTTTGCCTCGAGGGCGGACTTCGCCTTGGCAACGATCTGGGCAAATGCACCCTCGTCCTGAATCGCTATGTCCGAGAGGACTTTGCGATCGAGAAGAATATTGGCGGCCTTGAGACCTTCGATAAAGCGGTTGTAGCTCATGCCGTGCGTGCGGACAGCGGCATTGAGACGGACGATCCAGAGGGAGCGGACATTCCTCTTGCGAGCCTTACGATCCCGGTAAGCCCAATACTTGCCCTTCATCCGGGCATCCTTCGCGTAACGGAAGAGTTTGGAACGGCGGCCGCGGTATCCCTTGGCCTCTACGATAACCCGCTTGCGACGTGCGCGACTTGCGGGAGAATTGGTTGCTCTTGGCATCTTTCATTCCCGACGCTGTGACACGTCGGGCCTCTTCGGGCAGGCTGTTTGTTTTATGTCGATCCGGGATCTCACCCGCCCGGGTAGACCGGGAAACTCCCGGCCAGATCCACGGATCGTATTGATGGTTTTCTACCTGAGGCCTGTTGGCAGGTTCAGTTTGACCCGACTCACGTCGGAGTCATGGACTAAGACCTGTTTGCCGAGCTTGCGCTTGCTCTTGGAGCTTTTGCACTCAAGCAAGTGACGGCGCCCGGCTTTCGAACGAACGACCTTGCCCGTGGCCGTTATTTTAAAACGTTTGGCCACGGATTTTTTGGTTTTGCTGCGGGCGATTGCTTTTGGCATGGGGCGTGGACAATTACAGAGTTACGCTCTCTTGGCAACAGGTAAGTGAGTAAAAAAGGTTTTTTTATGCCGAATGGAGGGATAACTTTGTGTAGCCATTGGACCCCAATGGACCGACTAGCCCTCACTTCCACCTCTCACAATCGATCCCTCTCAAGCCTATCGCTCTTTTGAGGAGGGTGATGCGGACGGCAGTTCTCCCTGCTGGGGCTTGGGAGCCCGGGGCCTCTTGCGTTGCGGGGGCGTCGGCATCGGGATCGGTTCGTTCCCTCCCGCTGCGGTGAGAGCCATCATCTCCTCGGCGGCCGTGCAGGTACGGGCGGAGACGATGCCGTAAACCGCCTTGCCGTTGCCCGAGGTAAATCCGTCGTAGTTATTGATGCTGGAGACCTGAGCCACCACATTGCCGGCGGCATCCGTGACAGCCCCTCCGCTGGACCCGGGACAATACTCTGCCGTCACCTCGACATGGAGTGCTGGCTGATGCTTGTCATCATAACGGTCACGGCTGATCCGAGCGACCTGTCCCGAGGTGAACATGTAGGCAAATCCATCCGGATGGCTCATGCACCAGACCTGTTCTCCGGGCAGAACGCCCCCTCTCAGCGGCAGTGCCGGAAGGTTGAGGCCGGGAGCACTGACCAGTGCGGTGTCAGCACGATCGCTGGCGGCGAGGATCTCAGTGATCGGGTAAACCTTTCCCTCCTCCGTGATCGCCACGGCCTGGGCATCGCGCATCATCCCGGAATCGATCGTCATGACGTGCAGCGACGTGGAAATAATACCGGGCGCGACCGCAAAACCTGTGGCGCCGATCATGAAATGCCACTTGCGGGAGTGAGGTTCCTGATACCGGAGTCCCATGGCCACGGTGCTGTGCCGAAGCACATCAGCCAGCTCGGTAGGGGAGAGAGGTCGGGTTGAAACGGGCGCAATCGGTGTCACTGGGTGACTCTTGGGCGCGGTTTTTGCGAGATCGGAGTAGTTCTTGAGGAGCCCTTCTTTGGCGAGTTGATCGACCTTTTTGCCGGCATCTTTCTCGAAGTTCTCGTCATCGACAATGTAGCGACGATCCTTATCGGGGGGTTGGCCGGTAGTCGCTGTCTGATCTTGGGCAATCAGTCCTGCACAGAGCAGGAGAAAAAGGGCCAACGGCTTCACGGGTGGCTGATCAGTCGACCAGCTGGTACCAGTTATTGCGACGGCGTGGCATGTAACCAGCCTCCCGGATAAGCGTCTCGATCTCCTGAGACTCCAGGCGGAAGCTAGTGCCGGCCTTGCTGACAACATTCTCCTCCATCATGACGCTGCCGAAATCGTTCGCCCCGTAGCGAAGGGCCACTTGGCCGATCTTGGGCCCCTGGGTGACCCAGGAACTCTGCACATTGGTAATATTGTCAAGGTAGATGCGGGAGAGTGCCTGCATCCTCAGGTACTCGGCGGAACCGACGGGCTCTGCTTTCAGCTTGGTGTTGTCGGGCTGGAAGGTCCAGCAGATGAAGGCCGTGAAGCCACCCGTCTCGTCCTGCTGAACGCGGAGACGGTCCAGATGCTCGATCCTCTCCTCCAAGGTCTCGACGTGACCGAACATCATCGTCGCACTCGAGTTCAGTCCCATGCGGTGAGCCACCTCCATGACCTTGAGCCACTGATCACTGTTGGCCTTGAGAGGTGCGATCCTTGTACGGACGCGATCCACAAGAATCTCGCCGCCTCCGCCAGGAATGGAACCAAGACCAGCCTCCTTGAAGCGACGGATCAACTCCTCAAGCGGCATCCTGAAGACCTCTGCGAAATGGGTGAACTCCGGCGGGCTGAATCCATGAATGTTCACATGGGGATACTTCTCCCGGATGTGGGAGAGGAGATCCGTGTACCAGTCGACCGTGAGGGAAGGATGGTGCCCTCCCTGCATGAGGATCTGAATGCCACCAGCGGCCGTGAGTTCGTCGAGCTTTTGGTCGATCTCTTCAAAGGAGATCACGTAGCTGTCTGCATCTTTCTCGGTACGGTAGAAGGCGCAAAACTTGCAGTAGACGTTGCAAATGTTCGTGTAGTTGATGTTCCGGTCAATGATGTAAGTGACGACATCGTTCCCCTTGCCCCCATAAGCTCCTGACAAGGCCAGCTTCCTGCGGTGATCGGCAAGGGCCCCCAACTCCTCTAGAGGCAACCTGTAAAGCTCAAGCGCCTCCGCCGGCGTGATACGATCACCCTCGATGACACGGTCTATCAGACTCTCGGATGCAACGGCAGTGGACATGGGGAGAACTTAATGGAGGAAGGAGGAATTATGAAGGAGGAAACAAGTGCCTTTTCTGAGAGTGACGGCCATCACTCCAACTCGAAGTTGATATTAATTGTGTAGCCGCCTGCTCCCCCCATTCCCTCCGGAACGGGAGCGATCTTGATCACCTTGCGAGCCGCTTCAAGGACAGACTCGTCCATGACCGGATTGCCACTCGGTTTGGCGAGGCCAAAGTCGCTGATCGTCCCGTCACGTTGGATCGTAATCTTGAGCGTCGTTGAGAAGTCATGCTTGTGCTCGGTCGGGATGGAGGTCGGTTGCTCCCACTGGCTGAAGAATCGGTCATGGATCAGCGTCTGGTAAGCATCGACCGTACTTGCGTCGGCCCCGTTACCTCCGGCACCCCCGGCACCAGTCCCGCCTCCCTTGGAGGCCAGAAACGCATTCTTGGCATCCGAATTCCCCTTCCCTCCGCCCTTGGCCATGGAGGCTTTCTTCGCGTCGCTGGAACTCTTCTTGCCGCCCTCGGCCGACTTCTCGGCAGAGGCCGACTTGTGAGGATGGTCCTCGTTGCTGTTCTCTTCTGGCTTCGGTTTCTTTTCTGTTTTGGGAGAAGGCTTTGGTGAAGACTTGGGCTTCGGACTAGCTGATTGCCTGGGCTTGGCCGGGGTGTGTTTTGGAGAGGCTTTCGGGGTTGCCTTGGGAGTCGTTTTTGGAGAGGGCTTGGGAGTCGGGGTCGGAGTAGCGGATGGCGTCGGTGTTGGTGTGGGAGTCTCCTCGGCTGACGGAGAGGGAGTCGGCTTCGGGATAGGCTTGGGCGTGGCTTTGGGTGTGGGCTTGGGAGTCGGGGTCGGAGTAGCGGATGGCGTCGGTGTTGGTGTGGGAGTCGGGTGTGCCAAAGAGATCTCGGAAGGAGGTTCTGGCTCTCTCTTATCCTGCTGCTCGTCCCGACGATCGGGCGTCGGGGTTGGTTTTGATTTGGGTAAGAGATGCGGGCGCGCCGCCTGCTCCGGGATCTCCTCGGAATTCTGCATTTCATCGCTTGGTGGATGAATGGTCTCAGCCACACTCTCCTGAGCTGCGGAGAAAGATCCTGTCTCCATCCAAGTGAGTTGCCCGGAGGGCTTCTTGATCGACCTATTGAAGAACCAAAGGAGTCCCCCAATCAGGAGAACATGGATCAGCGCGACGACAATGAGCGCCCTGCGGAAGCGGGGTTCTTGGTTGCTCATGTTTGTGTTACTGCTTTCCGGGGGAGCCTTGGGAATCGGGACGGGTCATGACGCCGACCTTACTGATCCCGGCCTTGTGCAGGAGATCCATCACACCGACAAAGTTCTGCACCGGAAGGTCCCGGTCAGGTCTCAGGACCACGGCAACGCCGGGTTGCTCCTTCCGGAGAGATGCCATGCGGCTCTCCAGATCCCCCGCAGTGATAACGTCTTCGTTGAGTTTGAGGACATCATTGCGATCGATCGAGACGGTCTGGACCTGGGCGGGATTGATCTCCGTCTTCGCTGTGGAACTACTCGGCACGATCAGGTCCATGCTGTTCTCCATGAGCGGGGTCGTGATCATGAAAATAATCAGGAGCACAAAGGCCAGATCAAGCAAGGGTGTCACGTTCAGTTCGCTGAGCGTGTGAAGCGCGTTGCGGTCGGAGAATCTGCGCATGGGATATTCCTTGAATACTCCTCGTAATCCTAAGCGCCGTGCCCCCCGTGGCTCACATAGCGATGCTCGATCTCACTGGAAAGTTCCGCGGCGAAGTTGTCGCAGGAAACAATCATGCCCCGGACGCTAGTGACCAGGAAGTTGTAACCGAACATCGCCGGGATGGCGACCAGCAACCCGGTCACGGTGGTGATCAAAGCCCCCGAGACACCCGGAGCCATGGCGGCAAGGCTTGCGCTTCCCGAGGCGGCAATCCCGCCAAAGGCGTCCATCACACCCCAGACCGTGCCAAGGAGGCCGACAAACGGAGCACCGCTTACGGCCGTCGAGAGAATGATCATTTGGGACTCGAGCCGGAGAGAGGATTCTCCGACCGCACGCTCCATGGCTGCCTGCACCGAGCGCATCTGCGCGGGGGTGATCCGGTCGGCGTATTTCAGGCGCGTTTTGAATGTTTCGTCGACCTCCGTCGAGCCAAGCACCTGGAAGCAGAGTTCCTCACAGCCAGCCTGGTAGATTTCATAAAGGGGGGATCCCTCGAACTCGAGACCCGTTTCGAAGATCGTGAGCGGCTCCCTATCGCGGTGGAAGAGTGCCATGAATCGGCCCGACTGGCTCTTGGCAAAGCCGAGTTCGCGGATCTTGGTGATCATGACCGACCAGCTGAAAATGGACCCTACAAAGAGAACAAGAAGGACGATCTTTCCCTCGATCGTTGATTCGAGGAAGGCGTAGACGATACCGCTGCCGAGCAACATGGACATTCGAGACAGAATCACGGCGTTAGCCGGTCCGCCGCAAGACTAAAGAGGCTCCTTCGGCATTCCCTAGGGAATGTGGCTTTGCCAGAAAGCGTCCCCTTGGATATTGATGCCGGATGCATTGTCGCTCCATCCCGCTCCCAATCCTTATTCTGGTGGGGGCCCTCTCCGGATATTCCATGAAAGCCGCCGAGCAGGCCCCCCTGCTGACCAATGCCCCGGAAATCACTCCGCCGGAGTCTACCCCACAGATCCCCTCCAGTCCCCCACCCTCGGGAAACCGCTACGATGTCCTGTCAAAAATGATCACCCCGATGGCGGGAGTTCTTCTCGGGGGTACTCAGACGACGGACCGAGCCATGACACTCAGGGCAACGGTCGGGCAGGTCGCTGGTCGCTTGCCCCAAACCATCAAGGGGGCCTCCTTCAAGGCCATGATCCAGTATCCCGGACGGATCCGCGTCGAGGCCCCGGTTCTTGGAGAAACTCTCACCATCTGCCGCAACGGAAATCAGGTCTGGGCCTCCCCTGGATCCAAGATCCAGTTCCTCCTTTCCCAGTTTCTTCACAAGCCGACTCCCAAGCAGAAGAGCAATGCCCCGCTCCAGCTCCCCTTCACCGCACAGCAGGCCGTCCTGCTACCGGCCCTCTTTCAGCTCGAACAAAGCAGCGAACTGGCCGATATCGGCGGCACACCTTGCCGCGTGGTTGCAGGAGGCCTGATGCCCGAGATTGCGAAGGCCGCGAATGCGGAGGATTTCTCCGCAAAGCTCTGGATCTGCTCCGACTATACCCCGAAACGGATCGACATCAGGCGGAGCGATTTTGCGATGTCGTTCCTGATCGAGGAACTAACCTATGCCCCCTCTTTTCCCGCATCCACCTGGCAGCCCCCCCAAGATGCAAAAGATATCTACCGGTGCGATGCCGCCGATCTTGATCAACTGCTCTATGTCCTGATGAACTCGCTTCAGATGAGTGCCGGCGACAAGCCGTGGCTGAATGAAGCTGCGCCATCGGCACCCCTACCCAGTGGTCTCCAGGGTCACCAGGGACTACCCGGCATCTCCCCACTGGGCCCTATGAATTAAGCCAAGCAGATGGCTATGGCGGGACAGGCACGAGGGTGTTAGGTTCCTGCGCTCAAACTATCGGGCTTCATTCTTAGCCTAGCTTATCCTTTAGTTTAGGTTTCAACCTTCTTCCTTTTCAGCCCCATGGCCCTTCTCCAACTCCGTCAGGTGACCCTGCGCTACACCGATTTTCCCTTACTCGACCAAGTCGATCTCCAGATCGAACCGGGCGAGAGGGTTTGTCTTGTCGGTCGTAACGGCACTGGCAAGACCAGTATCATGCGGGTGATTGCCGGAGAGGAAAAACCTCAGGAGGGTGAGATCACCAAGACCCCGGGAGTCGTCATCACAAGGCTGCCTCAGGAAGTCCCGGACGGGATCACCGGTTCCGTTTACGAGGTGATCCATGCCGGTCTCCGCGTGGGAGGGACGGAAGAGGAGTGGGAGGCCGATGTACGCGTGGAGGATCTGATGCAGGAGATGAGTCTCCCCGCCGAAAAGGAATTTCAGAGTCTCTCCGGAGGACTCAAGCGCCGCGTTCTCCTTGCCCGGGCGCTCGTGGGACAGCCTGATGTGCTGATGCTCGACGAGCCGACCAACCACCTCGACCTCGAGTCAATCCTCTGGCTGGAGTCGTTTTTGCTGAAGGTGAAGCCGACCCTCTTTTTTGTGACGCATGACCGCGCCTTCCTGAGAAAACTCTCCACTCGCATCGTAGAGTTGGATCGAGGCAAACTCACCAGCTGGGCTTGTGATTACGAAACCTACCTTGAGCGCAAAACAGCTAATCTGGAAGCCGAGCTGAAGCAGTGGGCCGCCTTTGACAAGAAGTTGGCGCAAGAGGAGGCCTGGCTCCGACAAGGGGTCAAGGCGCGCCGAACTCGGAATGAAGGACGTGTGCGGGCCCTGAAAGCTCTACGCGCAGAGCGGGGCAACCGACGTGAACGTCAAGGCAAGGCAAAGTTGGAAATCCAGGAAGGTGTTTCCTCCGGTCAGAAAGTGATCGAGGCAAAGAACATCTCATTCCTCTACGGTGATCACCCGATTGTGAACGACTTTACGGCGACGCTTTGGAAGGGTGACAAGATCGGGATCATCGGACCCAACGGTAGTGGCAAAACCACCCTGCTCAAGCTGCTCCTCGACAAACTCACCCCAACAAAGGGGGAGGTGAAGCTCGGCACCCAATTACAGATCGTCTACCTCGACCAACTCCGCGACCAGATCGACGGCGAAAAGAGTCTCGGCCAGAACGTGGCTGGCAATGCCGAGACCGTTACCTTCCAAGGGCGTCCCGTTCACATTCACACGTACCTCAAAGACTTCCTCTTTCCCTCGGACCGCATCCGGATGCCCGCCAAGATGCTCTCCGGAGGAGAGCGGAACCGACTCCTACTGGCCCGTTTGTTTCTGCAGCCCGCGAATGTGCTTGTCCTGGATGAACCGACCAATGACCTTGACGCCGAGACCCTGGAGCTGCTGGAAGAGCTCCTTGTCGGCTATGAGGGGACGCTCCTGCTGGTCTCGCATGACCGCGCCTTCCTTGACAATGTCGTGACGAGCACCTTTGTCTTCGAGGGGGAGGGGCGTATCAACGAATACACGGGCGGCTACGAGGACTGGGTTCGCCAGCGCCGCGAGTTGGATCGCGCTCCCAATCTACTCAGCTCGACATCACCGGTTGCCACTCCAATCAAGGCGGGGAAATCGGAAAAAGGGCGGAAATTTCTCAACAGGGAGCAGAAAGAGCTCGATGAACTTCCCTCCAAGATCGAGGAACTAGAGCTCAAGCAGGCCGAACTTTCAGAGCGTCTTGCTGACCCTTTGCTCTACCAGGGCAAGGATGGCGCATTCCAACGCGTGGAGAAGGAATTCGCGGAACTCCAACAGGCCATCGAGAAAACGATGGCACGCTGGGAAGAACTCGAAGCACTGCGCCTTGAACTGGATGGATAAACTACCTGCCTGAGCAAGAGTTCGGAAGGGGGGAACAACGGCTTGAAAAACGCTTTTTGATTTCCTGGAGAGCGATGTTACGTTGTGCATCAGGACTTTCCCCTCTCCATGCAGCATTCCAGATTATCCATCATCCGAGCGGCCCTAGCTCTCCTCTGCCTGGCAGTCACCTCCACACCGACCGCAAACGCCTATTACTACGGGGGTGGGGGATATTATCGTGGCGGCTATGGCGGTTATTACCATGGCGGGTACTGGGGTGGGAACGGGGGCTGGTACGGCACTGGCATTCCGAATGGATTGGGCTGGACCATGTTCGGACTCGGAGCAGCTGGAGCCGCGGCGGCCATCGCCGCTCCTTATGTTGCTCCTCCTGTCTATGCTGCACCGGCTCCGGTTGTGTATACGGCACCTGGCTATTACCAACCAGCACCCGAGGCAGCAGTCATCCAAGAGGTTCCAGCGTCGGCGTCAGCGGCTCCTCCCAATGACATGTTGAGCAAAGCTCAGGCCAAACTTGCGGGCCTCGGCTACTTCAAGGGGAACGTCGATGGATATTATGGGCCTCAGACAGCGCGTGCCGTGGAGCAGTTTCAGACCGATAACAATCTTCCGGTCAATGGCCGTCTCGATCTCAAAACCCTCTCCTGCCTCGGGATATCGCTTTAGGGGATGCCCCTCCTCTCAAAATAAAAAGCTACCCCAGCTATAACGTATGAATGGTGGAATCTACTTATCAGAGATGCCCTATTCACTACTTCACGGACAAGGTACGGAATGCGGAAACTGGTGAGTAATTCGCATCCCCAGCTTGCGTAACAAAGATAACGACATCTCCAGTACCGTGGAGTGTGAGGGTATTTCCAGAGACGGTCGCGATCGAGGTATTTTGGGAAGTGAAAGTGAGCGGCAATGGGGAGTTAACCGTTGCAGTCAGAGTGTAAGTCTTTCCAGGTCTGTAGGTTAAGTTGGGAGGTTTGGGGAAATTGATCGTCTGTGCGAACTGAGCAATCTGGACTGGCTGTTGGGCGATTGCTGGGTAGTAATTGGTATTGCCTGCCTGACTTGCGGTAATGTAGGTCGAACCTGCTCCTTTAACGATCGCATTGGTTCCATGAATCTCAACAATCGCACTGTTTCCACTAATGAAGACGATCGGCAGGTTCGTACCGTTTGTACTGGCCGTGGTCGATGCGATCAGAGGAATCGGGGTTAGATTAGTCGCGTAAGTGATGGACGGGAGAGGCTGAAAGCTAAGAGACTGAATATTCTTGAAGGTAGGCCCTTGCGTGTTTGCAGCAAAAGTTTTGGAGAGAGCTGCTATGAAAACCGGGTTCGACGCCAAGGAATTCAAGAATGTTGAACTATTGAGCAGGTTGTTAAGAACGATCGTGGTGATCTGATCTGTCGTGTTGCCGGTGATCCCACCAATGACCTGGGGATTTAATCCAAGTGAAGTCGTGTAGGCCGAGATAAAGGCCTTGATATCATTTGGCGTATTGTAATTGGTGATGTTCGGGCAGTTCTGGAAGGAGTCCTGTCCAATGCTATTGAGACTGTCAGGTATCGTGATGGAGGTGAGATTTGTGCAATTGGCGAATGAGGCATTCCCGATGCTGGCGACATTGGTAGGAATTGAGAGTGAGGTCAATCCCGAGCCGTTAAAGGCATTATAGCCGATGTTGGTGACGCCGATAGGAATCGCAATATTCTTGAGGGCGCTACAATTCGCAAAAAGTCCATTCCCTATATTACTCAGACTGGAAGAAAGGGTTACATTTGTCAGTTTCGTGCATCCATAAAGCACGTTGTCGCTGATATTGGTGACCGTATTGGGAATGACCAAGCTCGTGAGATTGGTGCAACCCGCCAAGGAACTATTGCCAATGCTGGTCACGCTGTTGGGGATCATAAGACCCTGAAGTCCAGATCCATAGAAGGCGCCATCTGAGATGTTGGTGACACTACTAGGAATTATGATGTTGGTGAGAGCAGAGCAGTACTCGAAAGCATAGTTCTGAATATCAGTAACGTTCGTAGGAATGTTGACTTTGATGAGGTTTGTACATGCAGCAAAGCAGTACTGGCTGACATTCGTTACTTGACTGTTGTTCACCACATTGGTGAGGGCCCAGCAGTTCTGGAAGGCATAGTCGCCAATCGAGACAACGTTGGAGGGGATGTTGATCGCCGTCAGCGCAGAGCAACCATTGAAGGCCTGTTGGCCGATATTCGTGACTGTGTTCGGGATCGTGAACGCAGAGATATCGGTGCAATTCTGGAAGGCATAGTCGCCAATGCTGGTGACATTCGAATCGAGCGCAATCTTTCTCAGATTCTGGTAGATGTTGTTGTTATTCTGGAAGGCGTTATTGGCGACGGCCCCTCCGCTGATGTTAACCTGCTGGAGATTGGTCGTGGACCCGCCAATCGCAGAAGGAGCAAAAGAGGTAAGGCTTCCAGGAATGCTCAAGTTGGTCATCCCAGGATTATTGGCGAAGGCGTTATTGGCAATGTTAGTGACTCCTCGGGGGATGGAAATCCCAAGTAGGGAAGGATCATTTGCAAAGGCGCTATCACCGATCGAAGTGACACCACTACCAATGGAGATGTTCGTCAAGTTAGTACAATTGTTGAAGGAAGAGGCACCAAGGTTGACCACACTGTTGGGAATCGTTACATTTGCAAGTCCAGTCTGGACAAAGGCGTTGTTGGCGATGTTGGTGACCGTATTTGGGATGATAATATTAGTTAGTGCATAATCTTGGGCAAAAGCGCTGTCTCCGATGCTGGTCACTCCACTGAGCAGAGTGGCCGTGGTCAAGGAAGGAAGACCCTGAAAAGCTCCTGACCCAAGATCACCACTCTTAACAGTAACGGTCAAAATATTGGTGCAGTTGTTGAATACGCCGTTGCCTTGGATAGCGGAGCCATTGCCAAGGATGAAATTCGTAAGTCCCGTAGAACCGAATGCGTTTCCGCCGATGCTCGTTACATTGGTGGGTATTGTGATGGTTTTGATGTTAGCATCATTATAAAAGGCTTGGTACCCGATATTAGTAACAGCATTTCCAATGAAGACCTTAGCTAAGGCAGTGCAATTATATAATGTGTAATTACCAATGTTACTTACCCCATCTTGAAGTATCACAGACTGGATGGATTGCTGGCTATTGAGGGCCCAATCGTTCAAGGAACCCGAAGAGATAATGACCGTTGCTAGATTCGTGGACCCATTGAAGAAATTTCCATAATTGTTGTTGGCCACAAATCCTGGAATTGTCACCGAAAGAAGATTCGTGCAATTTTGGAAGATCTGATTTCCGTAATTTGTATTTCCGTCGGCAATCACCAAGTTCGTGATGCCAGACCCGTTGAAAGCGTTGTCAGAAACATTCGTGAGCGTAGAAGGAAGAGTAACAGTCTCATTCAGCGCGTAACAGTTATAGAAAGCAGCATTCCCAATCGAGACGATATTCGTCGGGATCGTCGCGTTGGTCAGGGAGGAACAGTACTGGAAGGCGCATTGCGAGATGTTCGTGACTGTCGAGGGGATGGCGGTCGAGATCAAGTTCGTATCACCGGCGAAGGTATTGGTATCGAGCGTCGTGATCTGGCTGCGGTTGACCACATTGGTGAGCGCGTAGCAGTTCTGGAAGGCATAAGGGGCAATTGTTGTCACATTGCTCGGGATCGTGAGAGAGGTCAGACCGCTGCACCCGTTGAAAGCGGCTACGCCGATATTGGTCACGGTGGAGGCGATGGTGACGTTGGTCAGGTAGGTGCAATTCTGGAAGGCGTAGTCCCCGATACTGGTCACATTGGTGAGCAGGATACTGGTGACTGTCGCATCCCCATTGAGGGCATTGGTAGCCACCGCACCTCCAGTGATATTGATTGCCGTAAGGTTCGGGCAATTATTGAAAGCTCCCTGTTGGATGGCAGCTCCGTTACCCACGGTCACATTGGTAAGGGCTGAACAAAACTGGAAGGCATTCCCCACGATATTGGTCACACTCGATGGAATGCTAACGCTTGTAAGATTGGTACAATACTGAAACGCGTTATTACCGATGGATTGCACCCCATTGCCGATGATGAGATTTGTCAATCCCGTCTGCTGAAAGGCATTGTCTACAATGTTGGTGACGCTACCTGGAATCACAATGCTCGTGAGTTGACTGTTTTGGGCAAAGGCTCCATTCCCAATACTCGTGACACCATTGGAGAGAATCACATTGGTCAAACTCGGTATGTTTTGAAACGCGTTATTGCCGATATCTCCACCCGTAATCACCACACTCACGAGGTTGGTCGATCCGTTAAAATTTCCAGAACCTTGAAAGGCACCTCCATTAAGAAGGGTGACATTGGTCAGCGAAGTACAACTCTGAAAAGCATTGGCGCCGTAGGTATTGGTGACACTTTGGGGGATCAGGATATTTTTGAGACCAGTGTCCCCAGAAAACGCACTATTCCCAATAGTTGTGACTCCATTGGAGAGAATCACATTGGTCAGCGAGGGGATGTTCTGGAAGGCATTATTCCCAAGATTGCCACTCGCCACCACGACCGTTGTAAGA
>CAINEX010000096.1 GCA_903847935.1 uncultured Spartobacteria bacterium
CGGACTGGTCGGGTCGCTCCGCCCAAGAGGTTGAAGATCAGATTACCTATCCCCTCTCCACGGCGCTGGAGGGTCTTACCGGTGTCAAAGAGGTTCGAGCCCAGTCAGCTTTTGGCTTCTCCATGCTGACGGTCATCTTCCGCGATAATGTGGATGTCTATTTTGCCAGGACTCGGGTGCTGGAGAGACTGAACTCGCTTCCCTTCAAGCTCCCCGAGGGGGTGACCCCGAAACTCGGGCCCGATGCCACCAGCATCGGCTGGATTTACGAATACTATCTCGATGATTCAGCCGCAATGAAGGCGGGTCATGGCCTGAATCTGGGTCAACTCCGTTCGCTCCAGGATTGGTTCGTCAGGCTTCAACTGAATGCCGTGCCGGGGGTTGCCGAAGTGGCGAGCATCGGGGGGTTTGTTCGCCAGTATCAGGTCGATGTCAATCCCAACAGACTTCGTGCCTATGGTCTGCCTCTTTCCGCCGTGATCGAAAAAGTCCGGGGATCCAGCCGAAATGTCGGCGGTGGCAATATCGAGATCGCCGGGCGAGACATCACCATCCGAGGAGTCTCGCTGGTTCGTTCCGACGATGACTTGAAGTCGTTGCCGGTCGGATACTCCGATGGTCGCCCCATTCTGCTCGGGCAGGTGGCAACCGTGGGGATGGGTCCCGAACCGAGGAGGGGTGCCCTTGATGTGAGTGGACATGAAGCGGTGGGCGGAATTGTCGTCATGCGCTATGGGGAGAGTACCCAAGAGGTCATCGGGAAGGTGAAGGAGAAGATTGCAGAGATCAGTAAAGCGCTTCCCCCCGGAGTCACGATCAAGCCCTTCTACGATCGCAGTCAACTGATCGACCGGGCGGTGGGCACGCTGCGCATCACGCTGATCGAGGAGATCCTTCTGGTCACGCTGGCTCATCTCCTTTTCCTGCGACACTTGCGAAGCGTGATCATCGTCACCCTCCCGCTCCCCCTCTCGATCCTGATCGCTTTCATCCTGATGAAGTGGACAGGTGTCACTTCCAACATCATGTCGCTTAGCGGACTGGCCATCGCCATCGGCGTCCTTGTGGATGCCGGGGTCGTGGTCACCGAGGCCGTGATCCGAGAAGCTCATTCCGTGCAGGAGGGGCGGGTGCCGGGTCTCTCCTACCCGAAAGATATCTTTGCCATCGTGATGAGGGCGACACATCTGGTGATCCGCCCGATTTTCTTCGCGATGCTGATCATCCTGCTGGCCTTTATTCCGGTCTTCGCCCTGGGAGGCGAGGCGGGAAAGCTCTTCCATCCCCTGGCCTTCACCAAGACCTACGCGATGGCCGGGGCGGCCTTGATCGCACTGACGCTGGTTCCCGTTCTTGCTTCCTTCTTTGTCAGGGGACGACTCCATGACGAGGGGGAGAATCCCCTCATGAGATTCCTCTTGGGGCTTTACAGGCCGGTACTGGAATGGGCCCTCGATCATCGCAGGACGGTGGTGGCCATGGCCTCCGTGATCCTGCTTGGGGCTCTTGGGCTGGGTAGCACGATCGGATGGGATTTCATGCCCGCCCTCAATGAACGAGCAGTGCTCTTTATGCCGACCACGTTGCCCAGTGCTTCTCTGCCTGAAATCAACCGTGTGATGTCGGCTCAGGACAAGATTCTCTCTTCC
>CAINEX010000097.1 GCA_903847935.1 uncultured Spartobacteria bacterium
AGAAACGACGAGATCGGCTCAGCGTAGAAAGCACTTGAGGAGGCTGAGGAGATCGTCATACGAGAAAGCACAGTTAACTTCCTGAGTTCCTGAGTTCCAAATTAAAAACTTCAGCAAGATTCGCCTGAGCAGTCCATGGGGTTCATTTTTCCTTCCGGGCATTCGTACTTCCCAGTGAATGGCGTTTGAGCAAGGCCTAGGGACTTCTCCCACCTCAGGGCCTTGCGGAGGATGCGGGATTCCGAGGCCACGGATGAACGGATCCCAGTGAGACGGGTGCGGTAGTCACTGATCAGTCGCAGGGCGTCTTCGCCCATGTCCCTTCCTGCAAAGAGTTCGGGTGAGGAGGCAGCGAAGTTTAAGCCGATCTGTAGGTCGGTTGCGGGCAAGGGGAACCCGAGGTCGATGTTGGATAGCAGGAGACGACGATCGGGATCGGACGGATAGGCACAGGCATCGACCATCCAGGTCCGAGAGGTTTGGGGATCGAGATGGAGCACCTCGATGAGCTTCCGCTCGATGGCCCAGAACTCCCGAAGTGTCTCCTCACTCATGCCGAGTACGCGAAGGTGTAGGATCTTCCGGAGAAATGACTCGTACCCTTCGGAATAACTCTCCAGCACAGGCAGGCCAAATCTCTTCTGCACCCCGACAACCCACACCATCGGTCTCCCCAATCCTTCCGCCAGATTCTTCATGCTCTTCATGGCAAAGAATCTACCACGACGCCCCGACACCAAGCGTCCTAGGCCGCAAAAACCTCAGCGAGAAACCGCGATCTTTTTCTGCCTACTGATGATCCCTGCGAGAGCGCGCAATGTCTCGTTGACCGAAGCGGCATCGGGGAAGGCCTTCGCCACATCGGGCTCGAGGAGGACGAGATTAGTGCCCTGGGCAAACCGCTTAGCGTATTTGCCGCGCACTCCCTTGCTGAAATCGTAGTGATCCAGCATGGCGGGGGCGGGTTTGTTTTTAGGAAGCCGCTGCATAGGTTTTCTTTTCGGGAGGATTGGCACGGCGTGCAGAGATGATGCGTAGATTGTCACCCCGTTCCGTATGGACGACAACCAGGATTTTTGAATTTATGGCACGTCCGAGGGTGATCTGACGCTGTTCCGTTATGGAATGGACGGGATCGGGAATGGTTAACGCATGGGTGTCGGCAAAGACCCCGCTCGCCTCCGCAAAGGAAACCCCGTGCTTCGCAAGGTTGGTTGCCGCCTTCCGAGGATCCCATTCAAAGGTCAGCGCCATTAGGATAATCTTCTGTGTTCGCGGGCAACGATGGCGATAGCAATTTCCTTTACCCCAGCACTCTTGAGAAATCCTTTGCCGGTCCTTGCATAGACGGGCTCGGCTGAGAAGCGATCCTGAATGGACAAGGCATCCCGCATTACCCGAAGGAAAACTGGATTATTGGCGAGCTTGGGATCCAAGTTACTAACCATAATCAACAAGTAGTGCGGCAAGACCAAATACGCAAGGGTCTCAACTCGATACCTTCTTCAACTGCACAGCCAGCGCTGCACCTAGGGCTTTGACCTTCTCTTCCTGCTTGGGATCGACAAGGTGCCCGTCCGGGCCAAAGGCCTGCAAGGCCGAGGGTATCGCAAGCTGGTCGGGGAGCAGGGTGATACCGAGATTGCCAAGGAGCATGCGGAGGGGAACCAATCCGCGGAGACCGCCGAGGCCTCCGGGAGAGGCGGCCATGATGACGGCG
>CAINEX010000098.1 GCA_903847935.1 uncultured Spartobacteria bacterium
ATCCAGAGCTATCTCGATAAGATAGGCCCCTTTGCTGATGAATTCGTACAACGTCAGGAGAATGAGGGAAAGCGCTGGTCGCCTGCGGCTAATCTCCTGCGCCCCCTCTGGCGCTTCCTTCGTGCTTATTTCCTAAGGCTTGGCTTCCTTGATGGATTCCCAGGCTTCTGGATCGCGTATGCGACGGCCTTTTCAGTCTTCGTCCGGTACAGCCGCAAGTATGAGGAAGAGAGGCGCTCTTCAGGTGGCGCCCCAACGGAAACAAGGTAAAATTTCCTGATATCGCCTCTTTATGAGCTTCCAGCACTTGTTCGCAAAATGCCGGCGATCAAGGTTTGTGTGCACCATGGCACTGATTGTCGTGCACACAGGTGGATTGAGAGCGTCATCCGCCGATGATGTCGAGATAGGAGGGCCAACTCTCGCGGGAGACACGGTCTGTCAGAACGGCACCTACATTGTTTCCGGCGCAGGAGTGGGAGTAGCGGGCACCACTGACCAACTCCATTTCAACGGGGGAGCACTTTCGGGTGATGGCACCCTCTCCGCACTAGTGGTTTCAGCTGGCAACTCAGGAAACGCACAGGCTGGTGTCATGTTTCGCTCATCAACAGCGTCCGGCGACTCGGAGATCAGTCTGGCAATCACTCCGACTCAGGGTTTGTTCCTATCCAAGCGTTCAGCAACAGGCGCCAAAGCGGTATCGCAGCGCCTTAAGGGAATCTACCCGCCTGTTTGGCTGAAGCTTCAGCGAGCAGGATCCGTTGTCACTGCGAGTTACAGCATGGACAATCAGAAGTGGAAGGTTTTCGCCGGGACAACGACCACTTCATTTCCCACAAACGTACTTGCCGGAGTTGAGGTCTCATCAGGCTCAAACTCACGCCTGAACACAGCTAGCTTCCGCTCGATTCTAGCGCTTCCGACCGTGGATAACCGCTATCTTCATGCCTCGGGTAATCAGCTCAGAGATCGTTCCGGGAACCTCATCGTACTTCGTGGAGTCAACCTTGGAGGGTGGCTTTGCACGGAAGGCTGGATGAACGGGGATTCGGGGCAGGGAGACTGTTTCGTCCTTGATACCTTGACCCAACGATTCGGATCGACCAAAGCGAGCACCCTCATCAATGCGTGGAGGGACCACTGGATCACGGCAAGTGACCTGGATGTTATCAAGAATTGGAACTTTAATCTCGTCCGAGTTCCCTTTGACTGGCTGGTTCTCCAGAACCCAGATGGATCTTGGGTGAAGGATACCCAGGGGAATATCGACTTTTCCCGTTTTGACTGGATTGTTCAGGAAGCTGCGAAACGAGGGATTTATGTGATCTTTGATCTCCATGTCTGGAAGGGGCAAAAGGCGGGGTACTCCGACATCTGCGAGTGGGAGGGATGGAAGAACTATAATGATGAGACCATGGCGGCAGCAAATCTCTGGAGCGCCATCGCATCACACTTCTATGGGCAGGGAACGGTTGCCGCCTTTGATGTGATCAATGAGCCAAGCGGTTCCAATGACGACTACCTTGCACATCGGGCTTTTTACACTGCGATCCGGAATCAGGATCCTGATCGCTTGCTTGTTATGGAATGGATCAACGTGAACGATCTTCCCTCCCTAGGATGGACGAACATCATGGTGTCGGATCATTACTGTTTCGACACACGGGCGAGTTCGCTGGCTTGGATCGGAACGAATTCCGGAGTCCAGGGAAGCGATCAAGCCACCACAACCGTGTACCCGTGTTATATCGGCGAATTCAAAGCTGCGGACTACACCAACAGCACCTACACCAATGCATTTCAGGTAACCCAGGCGATGGATCAGTTGGGTTGGGCCTGGAGTAGTTGGACTTACAAGGGTGTGAATGTCGGCGGATGGGCGCTTTGCAACTATA
>CAINEX010000099.1 GCA_903847935.1 uncultured Spartobacteria bacterium
CCTTCATGAGGCCCAACAGGCAATGACTCAAGTTGCTGAGAAGGCCGGTGTCAGCCTCCGCTTCTTCCATGGACGTGGTGGCACCATCAGCCGTGGAGCAGGCCCCACCCACCTCTTTCTGGATGCACTGCCTCCAGGCGCCCTTCAGGGGGATCACCGGATGACGGAGCAGGGCGAGACCATCGCTCAAAAATACGCGAACGTTTCCACGGCGACTTATCATCTCGAACTTTTGATTGCAGGCGTCACAGGCATCTCGCTAGCAGGCAACCGTCCTGGTCGTGAGACCGGCACCTGCTCACGCATCGCCGATTATCTTGCCAAAGTGAGTCGTAAAGCCTACCGAGAACTCATTGATGCCCCTGGATTCATCACCTTTTATGATCAGGCAACCCCAATCGATGCCTTGGAATCAAGTCGTATCGGATCGCGTCCCAAGCGTCGCTCTGGCCAGCGCAGTCTGGCCGACCTGCGGGCCATTCCCTGGGTTTTCAGTTGGAACCAATGCCGCTATTACCTCCCGGGATGGTTCGGTGTCGGCAGTGCCCTGGAACTCCTTGAGAAGGATCAACCAGAACTCTTCAGGACGCTTCAGGTCGAACTTCGCCAATATTCGTTTCTTTATTATGTACTCTCCAATGTTGAAACTAATATTTCTAGCGCAGATCTTCCGATCATGAGGGACTATGCCGAGTTAGTTATCGATCCTGAAATCAGGGAGCGAATCTTCGGCATCATCTCCGCAGAGTTCGAGAGGACCCGGGAACAACTTCGGAAGGTCTTTGGCGGCAGCCTTGAGGAACGTCGCCCTCGCATGGGAAAGACCCTTCTGCTTCGAGCCCGCGCTCTCGCACTCCTGCATGAACAGCAGATCTTGACGATCCGAGATTGGCGCAAAGCTCGTGAGGAGGATCCTGCCAAGGCGGAAGCCCTCCTGCCTCGCGTACTCCTCTCGATTAATGCAATAGCAAGCGGCTTAAGAACAACGGGATAGTATTTTTTATACTAAAATATCGTTATTTTTACTTCTTAAAGATTCTTGTGAACTTGGCCATTGTCGGTGCTGGTCCGGCAGGATTAAAGGCTGCTGAAACAGCCTCTCAGTATGGTGCCAAGGTGACTCTCTTTGAGGGAAAACCATCGGCAGGACGGAAGTTTCTTGTGGCCGGACACGGAGGCCTAAACCTAACCCACTCGGAAGACCTTGAAAATTTTTCCAAGCGTTACACCGGGGGAGCATCTGAGAGTTTCTGGACATCACTCTTGAAGGATTTCGGCAGCGAGAATCTAAAATTATGGGCCGAGGGTCTTGGTATTGAGACCTTTATCGGTACAAGCGGAAGGGTCTTTCCGAAGGAATTCAAGGCAGCTCCTCTCCTGCGGCGCTGGATCGAGCGTCTGCGGAAAGAGGGGGTGGTGTTTAAAACACGCCATTATCTAACCCATATCACACCATCCATAGATTCCTTTAACCTTACATTTACAACTCCTGAAGGGGTTATGCGAAATTCCTATGATGCGATAATCCTAGCTCTCGGGGGGGCCTCTTGGCCGAGGACAGGCTCAACTGCCGAATGGATACCTCTCTTGCAGTCTCTAGGCATCAGCATCAAACCTTTCGAAGCATCTAATTGTGGCTGGGAAGTCGATTGGCCTGATTACTTCCAGAAAGAGACCATGCCATCAAATATTGAAGGATTGCCCTTAAAGAATATTGCCGTTTCGGCTGGGAATCAGAGCATCAAAGGGGAACTCTTGATTACTAAATATGGGTTTGAGGGGGGAGCCCTCTATCAACTTGCCAGGGTGCTACGGGGAATGGAATACCCCTGCCTTTCGATTGATCTCAAGCCATCCTTCACAAATGAGGCTTTATCTCAGAAAATCAGTCCTTTCACCAAGGATATGATCGGGGAGGCCGTGAAGACATGGCGATTGGGTGCTGCTGCGACAGAACTCCTCCGCTCAGCCGCTTGCAAACGTGGGATTAGCAGTCCCTTCACCCTCGCCTCACTGGCTAAGAGCCTGGTCATTCCTCTTTCTGGACCTCGCCCCATTGCCGAGGCCATTTCCTCCGCCGGTGGAGTCAGCTTCTCTGAACTTAATGAATCCCTGATGGTCAAATCCCTGCCTGGCTTATTCCTTGCAGGTGAGATGCTTGATTGGGAGGCTCCAACGGGGGGCTATTTACTCCAAGGATGTTTTTCGACAGGGAGACTTGCTGCTTGTGGCGCGATCCAGCATATAACAAGAGTCTAGCTGCTATTGCTCGTGGTAGTTGTGGAGAAGACCACCATCGACGACAAACGTGGAACCGGTGACATAGGAAGCGTCATCAGAGGCAAGAAAGGCGGCGAGACCAGAGACATCCTCGGGCTTCCCGAGACGGCCAAGAGGAATCTTTGATTCCAGAAGTGAGAGGAGTTGAGGATTATTGAGAAGAGCAGTGTTAATCGGTGTGGAAATGGCTCCGGGAGCGATGTTGTTGACGGTAATTCCAAGCGGGCCGAGCTCGACGGCAAGATCGCGGCAGAGCATTTTGAGGGCCCCCTTGCTGGCGCAGTAGGTGGAGAAATGGGGAAAGGGGAGTTCCTCGTGAACCGAGCTAATGTTGATGATGCGACCGGGGCGATTCGTCGCGCGGAGATGATTTACAAAGTCCTGGGTGATGAAGAATGTTCCGCGCAGATTTATCTGAAGGACGAAGTCGAAATCTTTCTCGGTAACATCCCAGAAATCCGCATGTTTTTCGACACCGGCATTGTTGACAAGAATGTCGATCTTGCCGAGTTTTTCGACCCCCTCGGAAATCACACGACGATCATCCTCGGTATTGGCAAGATCACCTTGGATCATGTGGACCTTACGACCTAACTGAATGATGGCCTCGGCAGTTTCTTGTGCGCTCTGGCCAAGTGCACGATCGTCAACGATGATATCTGCCCCCTCTTGTGCAAGACGAATTGCAATGGCTTTACCAATGCCTTGGGCGCTGCCCGTGACGAGTGCGACTTTTCCTGAGAGTTTCATAGGATGATTTTTTTGTGGAACTATTGATTGGTAACAGCTTCGGGATAAGCGGTGCCAGAGGAATGATCTCTATGGCGTTATCGTAACCCAGAAGGATGGTTTCAGGAGTGAGAGCCGTAATGCAACTTGTTATCCTCAAGAACCGGACTATCGTCCGCCAAGATTTCCGCCACAAGAGCGGTCCAACCGGTCTGGTGACTCGCCCCGCATCCACGCCCCGTATCTCCATGAAAATACTCGTTAAAGAGAATGAGATCTTTCCAGAACGGATCAGACGCATACCTCTCATCCCCTCCATGACAAGGGCGATGACCCTTCTCATCAGGAGTGAAAAGTGAGGAGACCCGTTCGGCTAGAAGCTTCCTTGCTTCTTTCAGTGTGACCCAGTTGCCTGAACGCGTGGGAAACTCGACTTTGAAAGAATCCCCATAGAATTGGTAGTAGGCTCCCAGGGATTTAATAATCATAAAGTTGATAGGCATCCAGACTGGCCCCCGCCAGTTTGAGTTCCCGCCAAACATTCTCGTCCTCCCCTCACCCGGTTCGTAATCCACGGAATAGTTCTCCCCATTGACCGTGTACGTGTAGGGATGTTTTTCATGAAACTTGGAAACCGAGCGAATGCCGTGAGGGGAAAGAAACTCCTCCTCGTCGAACATGTACCTCAGAATCCTTTCGAGCCTGTCTCTCGGAGTCGCTGTGAGGAGATGCATCGCATCGGGGCTATTTGCCACAACTTGATTGGTTTCGAGCAAATGTCGGCAGAGTGCAGGACGGTTTTTAATAAACCATTCGAGGCGGTTCTTGTAGCCGGGATTAAAATTTCGCATTTCGGGCGTCACGATTCCATTTGCGAACATGGGAATCAGACCAACGATGGATCTAACCTTGATGGGAATGCTCTCATTTTCGAGCTTGAGATGGTCGTAATAGAATCCGTCCTCCTCATCCCAAAGTCCCGATCCGCCAAAATCATTCATTGCCTCGACGATGCGGACAAAGTGGGTGATGAACTTGGTTCCCATGTCGGCATAGACGGGATTATCAAGGGCGAGTTCCAGCGCCATGCGCAGCATGACGAGACAGTATAAAGCCATCCAGGCAGATCCATCGACCTGCTTCAGTTTTCCACCAGTTGGCAGGGGCTTCGAGCGATCAAAAACGGAAATATTATCGAATCCCAGAAAGCCTCCCTCGAAGAGATTGTTTCCATCACTATCCTTGCGATTCACCCACCAGGTGAAATTGATGAGGAGTTTCTGGAAGACCTTTTCCAGAAACTCAAGATCCGTGTGCCCCTTGAGTTTCTCCGAATAATAAAGGATCAGGGCAGCCCAACCATGCACCGGGGGATTCACATCGGAAAAGTTCCACTCATAGGCCGGCATCTGACCATTAGGATGCGTGTACCATTCCCTGAGCAATAGGATAAGTTGGTCCTTGCAATAGGAAGCATCGATACCGGAGAGGGCTACAGTATGGAAAGCCAGATCCCAGGAGCAGTAATAGGGGTACTCCCAGGCATCGGGCATCGAGAGGACATCGCGGTTAAAAATATTATCCCAATCGCTGTTGCGAGCAGAGTGCCCGGGGGGGGGAGGAGGTTCGGTCGTATCTCCCCTCTGCCACTCGGTCTGTACCAGGTTGTAGAATTTCTTCGACCAGAGAAGACCAGCGTAGGCTTGACGCGAGACCCGCCTCTCTTCATCGGTTAAAGAGGGCTTGATAATACGGTCATAGAACTCATCGGCTTCCTTGATTCTGGCGGCAAAAATATCATTGAAGCTGTCATCAAAAGGTTCTCCCTCAGCAGCTCCCTTTTCCATCAAACGCATGCAGATAACAACTGATTCTCCCGCCGGAATCGACAAGTTGTAACGACCGGCCACTTTTGTTCCGAAATTCTCCGGATTCACTGCATCGACTTTGCCGTGAATCACGGCATCGTGGAAGGCATCCTTCGTGTAGCGGCGCTTCGACGGGTCGCCGTAGAGCAGTTGGGTATTGGTCTCGTTATCTGTAAAAAGAAACTCTGGAAGTTTGCCATCGGGCCCCTTCTCAAAAGTCATCTCGTACTCACCCATGACCTGATGGAGTGCGGAGATTTTTCCTGGCGCAGCAACGAAGATTTTTGGTTCCACGAGGCATTCCTCGCCGATCTGCCCCCAAGCCCAAGTATTCCTGTACCAGAGAGTCGGAAGAAATACGAGATCCGCTTGTTCAGGTCCGCGGTTGCTGATGCTCACCTTGATCAGGATATCTTTGATGGATCCCTTTGCATACTCGACCTGAACGTCGAAATACCGGTTCTGATCAAAGATCCCGGTATCGATAAGTTCGTACTCGGGCTGCAGTTGTGAGCGCCGCCCATTCTCAGCCACCAGTTCGGCATAGGGAAACTCGGCTTGGGGATATTTGTAGAGCCCTTTGCAGTAGGAGTGGGTCGGTGTCGCGTCGAGATAGTAGTAGAGTTCCTTGACGTCCTCACCGTGATTTCCCTGAGGGCCAGAAAGCCCGAAGAGCCGCTCCTTCAGGATCGGATCTTTTCCATTCCAGAGAGCAACGCCAAAACAGAGACGCCCGAAACGGTCACTTAAACCAAGCAGACCATCCTCGCCCCAGCGATAGACGCGACTACGGGCCTGTTCGAAGGGGAACGACTTCCAGACATCACCATCGGCGGAATAGTCCTCGCGAACTGTGCCCCACTGACGCTCGGAAAGATAGGTGCCCCAGAGTTTCCAAAAACGCTCACGGCGTGTATCCTCACCGAGTCGGATCTCCTCGGAGGTTGGTGAAAAGGGGAGAGTAGCCGGGATCTCGTTCATCGATTAATAGACACGAACGCTGGGACCTTTTAACTTTTTCCTAAGCCGGTCAAGAGCCGACTGGGAAACAACTTGCTTAAAAGTGATTCGGTCGGTGGGGATGGTCTCCATCCATGCATCGGTCTCCTCCCCCACTTTGGCTAGGGCAATCCAGACCGTGCCGACTGGTTTTTCAGAAGTCCCTCCGTCCGGACCGGCAATACCCGTCGTGGCAAGAGCATAGGTGGACCCACTTTTAAGGAGGGCTCCCTCCGCCATCGCTCGAACGACTGGCTCACTGACCGCGCCATTGAGATCTATTAACTCGGCAGAAACACCCAAAAGATTGCACTTGGAGCTGTTGCTGTAGGTTACAAATCCCTCCAAGAAGATCTTGGAGGAACCCGGTACGTTGGTAAGACGATTGGCAAGATGACCTCCGGTGCAGGACTCCGCAGTTGTCAGTGTGGAAGATGCATCTCTAAGGAGTTTGACAACAGTCTCCTCCATCGATTCTTGACCTTCCGAGACGAGATGATCTCCAACGGCATTCAAGACAAGAGGTTCAACCTCATCCAAAACAGTCTTAGAACCGATGATGCGAAAATCAACTTCGTTGGGACGCGCACAGTAACCGATCTCGAGATCGCCACGTTTGGAGAGATCCAGACCGATTTTTGATTCAACCATCGACTCACCCATCCCAACGACCTTATAAACCCTGCACTCTTGCAAAATGCCACCATGATACTGTTGAGCTAATTCCTTCAAAACAGGAAGAACATGAACCAAAGCCATCGGTTGCAACTCACGCGGGGGCCCCGGTAAGATGAAAATATGAGGCGAGGACCATGAGATACCCTCTACGGCGGGAAGATAGAGGCCGGGTGCGGTACCATTCTCGTTCGGCAAGACAGTTGCACCCTTAGGTGTCATTGCCTGACGTTCCATACGGGATTGAAAAGCAAATCCCCGGCGCCTGCAACGCTCTTGAATCCGTTCCAGGGTTTCCGGATGAAGAATTAATTTCCTTCCAAGGAGTTCGGCTACCAGTTCTCTGGTGATATCATCCGTAGTGGGACCGAGACCACCCGTCACAATGAGGACATCGGCTCTTAGAAATGATTCCAGAATTGCATCACGGATCGAGGCCCCGTCCGGAACCGTCACCTGACGATTGATTCTAAGTCCAAGAGGAAAAAGCTCCTTTCCAAACCATGAAAGGTGAGCGTCG
>CAINEX010000100.1 GCA_903847935.1 uncultured Spartobacteria bacterium
GTCGTCGATCTCTCCGATGTCGGTATACCATCCGCGATCTTTGGATGAGGACTCCTCCTCATCTTCAGGGACGTCTGGTACTACCGATGGATCTGGCTTCGGGGGTTCGTAGGGTCTGAATGGAATCAATATGCCATTTCCTCCCCCGAAGAGAGTTTCTCCGGTTCTAGCTTTTCGGTGAGTTACTTTTCCCATGAGATTATTACTCCCAGACGACGGGTTTACTCAACAGGGTGTCGCGGATGACGCGGGCGATCCCTAGATTATCGGTGCCCAAGCTCTTCCTCACCCTTCGCTTGGTATAGTCGGGCAGGTGCTCGGTGTAATGGCACCAGTAGGTGCCGTGGTTATTCCACAAGTGGTGGTTCGGGTTATCCGTAAAACGGATAGCGAGGGCCGGCTGCTTCAATGTTTGTGTGCTCATAGTTGTGCTTTTGGGTTGGCACATCAGAAACCCCACAAAAAACCGTCGGCTCATTTCAGGAGGCGACGGTTAAGGCGCGGAGATGTTGTTGTTCAGCGGATTTCTCCCCGCTGCACATCGACTCACTTTCGTGAATCAGCCACCGTGGGATTCTCCAATCCTCGGTAGGCAGAACTTGGCGTTACCCAAGCTCATTCCTGATGTTGTTAATATGAAAGCACTCTCCGCCTAAGGCTGCAAGTCCCACTTGTGTCATAAAACCCATCCCCAGTGAAGGAGATGGGTCTTCTTTGTCAGTCTGAAAATATTTTAAGCCGTCTTCTTCCTCCGCTCACTTTTCATCCCCTGAACCGTGTTAGCGAGGAGGCACTGGAACACCTCGAAAACAGCCTCAGAAAAATGGGGCCACAGAGATGATCCGCCGTCATCCTGCAAAGGGAAGCACGATCCGCCCGTAGGGTTCTGGGTGAGCAATCTGAAGGATGGATTGCGAGTCTCTCCCTAGGGAGTGGCGAAAAAAGGAGATGGGCACTCTCGGCTGTCCCTTTTTTAGCCGTTGGAGACTTTTATCTGATCCCCGAATGCATGATTCGTGGTCTGAGTCCGCCTGCCTCAAGATCCTGATCTTATCCTCTGTGCTGCATCTCTTTTATTTTCATGGTTTTTAGGTTTGGTTGCCCCAAAGACTAATACGCACCACCTGGCTTAAATCTCCAACTTCCCGAGTCCCGTCACGAGAATTGTCGATTTACAGAGTAAAAAGACTCGGGCTGGCGGGATTCGAACCCGCCACTTCAGATGCAAGCATTCACAACTTTCTCGTCTATTGCATTCTGTGCGGATAAGCAGCATTCGATCGCAGTCTCTTTACTATCTGCGACAGCTAGTACCAAGAATGTCTGAAAATCGTTTTTGGCAAGCAGAGATATAAAATGCTGATTCCATGACTCTAACACATTTCTAAACTTATCAAAATTGTTTGCCACCCCAATTTGCTCATAAACGTAGGCAGCTTTTTCACCGTTAATTTGCAAGGGAAACGCGATGAAACAAAGCGACTGATCGCTACCAAAACCCTCTGCATTCCATTCTGAATCACACTCTGCAATAGATTTGAGTGTTTCAATCATTCTAGTGAAGAAAGCTTGTCCACTAGCATTTGAGCCCCAAGTGATCACAGCAAGAACTGGGCTTTTCTCATTAGTAAAAACTGCCTTTGCAGTTTTAGAACATAATTCTATACCAAGTTGCGATTTCTCCTTGGTTTCAGGGTTTATTACCGACTGTTGGAATAAAGCAGCACTTGCCTGAGAGGGAGGTTGCCCAGAAAAAACTGTATAGTGGTAATTCATGTCGGGGTTTCTTGTGTCCTAAGATTTTTTGAGAATCTTGCGCATATTGTGGTGTGTCTCAATGAAATCCCTGACGGCCTTAATCACAGCATCGCTCAGGGATAGATCTGCCTTGTCGGCTATGGCCTGAAGCACTGCTTTTTCGTCCGAAGGAATGGCGACTGTCATGAAACTATCACGACGTTTGGGCATCTCGTGAATGTAGAGTAGTGCAGCAATTAAGGACAAAGTATTTTTAGTTGTAGGACTCTTGATGCCATTAAGAACTGGTTGTTGCGCTATGCTTCCGAAGCGGTTCCGAATTTAATAATTTTAAATATATTGAGTCGCCAGAGAGTCTTTTTTAAGGAAAAGAAAAAGAGTGAGAATTGTTGCAGCTGCGATTATTAAAAAGGACGACAGGGTCTTGATCGCCCGCCGTGCCCAGCATTCAAAACTAGCCGGACAATGGGAGTTTCCGGGCGGGAAAGTGGAGGCGGGTGAAACGCCTCAAGAGTGCCTAGGGCGAGAACTATTCGAAGAGCTTAATATTCAGGCTGAAATAGGAGAGCACCTCTGCTCTAGCGATTACCATTACGAGCATGGGAGTTTCAGGATTGAAGCTTTCTATGTCAAATGGATCAGCGGGGCCATGGCTCTGAAAGCCCACGATAAAACCGAGTGGGTTAAAGCATGTAATCTTGAGAGCTACGAACTTCTACCGGCAGACATTCCGATTGCACGAAAGTTGGTGGAGCGTAATTATTCCGATAATCTATGAGTTACTCAAAAAAACTACCTGACGGTACTTTTTTAGGCGAAGTCCCCGGCATTCCGGAGGGGAGATTTTTCAGGGATCGACAGGAGTTGCATGATTTAGGCCTGCATCGCGGATTAATGCGCGGAATTGCACCTCACGGTTCGTCTGTAGTCCTTTCAGGAGGTTATCCGGACGATCAAGATCTTGGGAACGAGATTGTCTACACCGGCGAGGGTGGTAGAGACCCAGCTTCCAGTCGTCAGATTCAAGATCAGGAGTTTGTGGGGGGGAATAAGAATCTTGCAGAGAACCATCTCAACGGTATTCCGGTGCGAGTCCACCGCGGGAGAAAATACGCAGATAAAATGCCAGACGAGTTCCGTTATCGCTACGACGGACTCTACCGAGTAGCCGAGTGTTGGGATGAGTTAGGACGGGACGGATTCAATATTTGCCGTTTCCGGCTGGAAAAAATCAGCGATAAGGAGCCAGAAGATACCACTCCATCAACGTCTGGCCTTAAGCTGCCGGCCGGGAATGTTTCTCCGGGACGGAAGGAGTCCCGTGTTACGCGTATCGTCCGGGACTCAGATGTCTCCGACTCGGTGAAGGAGATTCACGATTATACCTGCCAGATTTGTGAAACTCGACTTGTGACGCCTCGCGGTGCATACGCGGAGGGGTGCCATATTAAACCCCTAGGACGCCCTCATTCGGGGCCGGATACGAGTGAGAATATGCTCTGCCTTTGCCCCAACTGCCACGTGCAGTTTGATGAGCTTGCGGTATGGATTGATGATGATTTGAAAATTTGTGGTGAGCATGGAGGGACTTTGAGGACTCACCCTCACCACACTATTTCGATCGATTTCTTGAGGCATCACCGATCGATGGGGCGACACAAATAAAGAAGCAGTCCAAATAGTGAGGGCCACATTTCTTCCCTCTAACCCTGCCACACTGATTCAGTGCTACAGGGTAAAATGCTTCAATCCTTCAGGTCTTCAGGGCAGTTCGAGATTGAAGTTGGTTCTCTGTGGATAGACAAAGCACATTTGACGCCGTCAAAAAAGGGTATATCCGCTTGTCAAATACTTGTCAGATAGACTGCATTTTATGGGGTTTTCGTGCGTATTGGTGCGAAAACTCATTTTCGCTCTAATCACCCGTAGAGGCTTTATTTACGATACTGAAAGAGAAAAAATCCCACCGGAGTTGACGGGGCTCGAACCCGCAACCCCCGCCGTGACAGGGCGGTGCTCTGACCAATTGAGCTACAACTCCAGGGATCTCTCGGTAAATTACCGAGGGGTGGTAATCATCCATGCAATTGCTCGTTGTTCAATCTTTTTTGTGTTTTTTCGGGGCGTTTTTAAAATGGAGTCCCGGTTAAGATGAAAAATCTCGTTCTTCAGTGGCGAGGTGATGTTAATCCTCCTTGATGACAGCACCCAAATCTTCAGGCGAAGCAATCGGCAGAAGTCTTCATCCGATCGTCTATGTATTTGGAATCACAGCTGCCGTGGCGGGCATGCTCTACGGCCTCGGTTTTGGGGTTAGCTAGGGCGCCCAAGAATTTGTCCAAAAAACCTTCGGGATTGGCAATGCCAGTATAGGGATCCTTGTCAGCATGCTAAACTGGGGGGCAGTCTGCGGTGCGGTTGCCAGTGGTTTTGTTTCCAGGCAACTCGGTCGACGTAAGACGATCATGATCAGTGCCTTGATTTTTAGCATCGGATGTCTTGGTTGCTCCCTTGCAATTTACGGGCAAATCCTTGCCGTTTTCAGATTCACCATGGGGGTCTCGTTGGGCATGGCCTGCTTCACCACGCCGCTTTATCTCTCGGAGATTTCTCCACAAAAAGTACGCGGTGTGATCATCGGATTCTATGAATTCATGCTAGCAGCCGGTATCCTGATGGCTTTTCTGGGAAACGCGTGGCTGGGAAGTTATCTTGATGTGGATCATTCCGTTGGGGGGCACTGGCGCCTGATGTACATGTTTATCTCGTTGCCGGGGATGCTTCTTTTAATCGGTATGTTCTTTGTGCCGGAAAGCCCAAGATGGCTCTCTCTCATGGGTAGGGATCAGGAGGCGGTCGCAGAGTTCCGCAGGATGCATCTCAGTGAGGTTGAAATCGAACAAGAGATGGTTTCCATTCGGACAACCCTCAACGCGAGTCAGAGCGCCCGCTCACTCTTTAAAAACGGTAATTTCCGCAGGGCTGTTGCTCTAGGGATCGGCCTACAAGCCATCCAACAACTTGCCGGCATCACCATCATTATCACTTATGCACCGAGGATCTATCGGATGATTGGCTTTACCGAGGTCAGTCAGCAGCTATGGGGTACTGTTCTCTGCGGGACAACCCATCTGGTTGCAGTTCTTCTGGCCATCCTGTTTTTGGATAAACTTGGCAGGAAACCGATCATGTACACCGGATTTGTCATCATGGGGGTCGCCATGACTTTGCTAGGCCTTCTCTTCGATAGGAATCCAGCGTCTCACCCTGAGTTAGCAATCGCGGCGGTCGTCTCGATCCTTTTTTTCTGCTTTGGCTTCGCCATTAGTGCCGGATCGGTCATCTGGGTCCTATGCTCCGAGATTTTTCCCCTATCAGGCCGCGAACTTGGGATCACTTTCAGCACGACCACCAATTTTATCGTGAGTGCCTTCATTGTTCAAAATTTCCTGCCTTTTTCCACAAGGTTAGGAATGGGGAATACGTTTTTACTGATCGGGGCAATGAATATTCTCTATATCCTATTTTTCCTGTTTTTTGTTCCTGAAACAAAGGGGGTTTCACTTGAAACGATTGAGTCTAATCTGATGGCTGGTAAACGACTGCGCCAACTCGGGCGCTGATTTTTCAGAAACGAGATCTTTTCTGTGACTTTACCGCTCTCAACGGGCATTCTCTCAATCAACACGCCATGGCTTATCCATCCTATGCCGCTTTTCTAAAAGCACTTGAAGATGCCGGTGAACTCCGTCGCATTTCCGAACCCGTGGCTACAGAGCTCCAGATTACGGAACTTGCCGACCGTGAGATGAAGTCGCCGGGCGGGGGCAAGGCCCTCCTTTTTGAGAAACCGACGATTAATGGAAAAGTGTCGGAGTTTCCGGTGGCGATCAATGCCCTCGGCTCCAAGCGCCGGATGGCCATGGCCCTGGGTCTCGACTCTGTCGACGACCTTGCCTCCCAGCTCGAGTTCCTGATGAAGGCGAAGCCTCCTAAGAGTTTCAAGGATGCCCTGAAACTTCTCCGCAACGGGATCGATCTGATTCATGCGCGTCCCCGCGCCGTGAAGAGTGCTCCCTGCCAGGAGGTTGTCCGCAAGGTTGGTGATGGCGAGGATTTCTCCCTCGATCAGTTGCCGATCCTAAAGTGTTGGCCGCAGGACGGCGGTCGCTTCATCACACTTCCGACGGTCTACACGAAGGATCCCGACACCGGTGAGCGGAACGTCGGCATGTACCGCATCCAAATCTACGACGGAAAGACCACCGGCATGCATTGGCAGGTCCACAAGGTCGGCGCCCGCCACGGGAAGCGCTACTATGAGCGCGGGGAGAAAATGCCCGTTGCTATCTGTCTTGGTGGCGATCCCGCCTTCACGTTAGCAGCCACGGCCCCGTTACCCGATGGGATCGACGAGATCCTCTTTGCCGGATTCGCCCGCAAGAAATCGGTCGATCTGGTCAAGTGCGTGACTCAACCGCTGGAGGTCCCAGCTGAGAGTGATTTCGTGATCGAGGGGTATGTTCAGCCCGGGGAGATCCGGGCCGAGGGGCCATTCGGCGACCACACCGGATTCTATACGCCGGTTGATGACTATCCTGTCTTCCATGTGACCGCGATCACGCATCGCAAGCAGGCAATTTACCCCTGCACGATCGTCGGCATTCCTCCGATGGAAGACTTCTACATGGGGGAGGCGAGCGTGCGAATTTTCCTGCCGATCTTCAAGATGAACTTCCCTGAGATCGTTGATATGGCCCTGCCGGCCGAGGGGACTTTCCATAACCTCGTCTTTGTCTCCATCAAAAAGCAGTATCCGTGGCAGGCCTTCAAGGTGATGCACGGGCTCTGGGGAATGGGCCAGATGATGTTCGCCAAGTACATCGTCGTCGTCGACGAGGACTGTGACGTGAAGAACACCTCGGAAGTCCTCTTCCGCTGGATGGCCAACACGGATCCCCAGCGCGACAGCATTTTGACCAAGAACCCACTCGACAGCCTCGATCATGCACCCACCGTGCCGAACATGGGAGGTCACATGGGCTTCGACGCCACGAAGAAGATCCCGGGTGAGGGTTATACGCGAGGTTGGCCCGATCTTGTGAAAATGGATCCAGCTACAAAAGCTTGGGCGGACGAGTTCCGAGGATAAGTTAAGGGACTATCCCGCAGAGGCGCGGAGAAAGAAATGGGGATAAAGAGATCATAACTCTTCTTGTCATGTAGGTTTGAGCGAGGGGGGAATGAATCCCTTCCTATTGATCGCCTCTTAGACTCTCCATGCCACTGGGGGAGTATTTTGTTAGTTCTTGGCAGTCATCACCCGTAGCAAAAGTGCCAGTTTCTTGATACTTGAAACCCGATAGCGTTTCGAGAAGACGTCATACCGGTCGCTGTGCATTTGCAGGAGGAGATCACGGTAGATCGCGCTCATTAATCTGGCGGGGCGCATCAGGCGCTTTTGATTCAGTGACATCTCTGACCAGGCGATTTCCGCTTTGGCAAAGTAAGAGTCGGCACGCTCGGCCTGATGGTTGAGGAGGTGGGTCATGGCGGGAGAGGAGACTGATCCGAGAAGTTCTATCTCGCTTACGCCGAAGCGCTCTAGATCCTCCAGCGGAAGGTAGATCCGGCCCATCGCAGCATCCTCGGCGACATCCCTCAGGATATTGGTGAGTTGCAGTGCAAGGCCGAGTTGCTCCGCATAGCGTTCGACATCATCGCCTTGGGTTCCGAAGATCCGGGCGCTGGTCAGGCCGACGGCCGAGGCGACCCGACGGCAGTAAATCTCGAGATCAGCGAACGTTTCGTAGCGGTTGCGATCTGTATCCATGATCATCCCGCGAACGATTTCCGTGAGGAGGTTCTGATCGAGATTGCGTCTTTGGATCATGGTTTGAAAATCTGTTGGAAGGCATTCAGCCTTGATTGCCAACAACCACCCTTCCAGCGCCCTGCGTTTTTCGGAGGGGGCCAATGAGGCGTTGTCTGCGAGGTCATCAATAAGTCGACACCACTCCCCGAAGAGTAGTGCGTCGGCACGCCGTTCCGATTTGAGAAGAAGCAGGGTGGGGATAAGATTGGATGAGTGTCGTTTCACGAATCCTTTCAATTCCTGCGGAATGCAGGTTTGTACCTCTGGACTGTTCATGGCATTTAGAGGAATAATGCAACATCCTGCTCTTGGGAACGTCGGTTTAGTCATTCCCAAGTTCACGATCCCCTCATGACCCTTCCCAACCAGATCACCATTGCTCGGATCATTATGATCCCGATCTTTGTTGTGCTTGCCATCTATTACGGCAAGACAGCCGTAACGGGACACCCGAACGAGTCTCTTAGGGTAGCGACGATCGGGGTCTTTCTGCTTGCCGCCCTGAGCGATGGTGTTGATGGCTGGTTAGCCCGTCGATTTCATCTGAAATCACGCCTCGGAGCGGTCCTTGACCCCCTTGCCGACAAGGGACTCATGCTCACGGCAATCATCACCTTGAGTGTCACCAAGTGGCCTTACGAGCTTCCCGTCTGGTATCCCGTGCTGGTGATTTCCCGCGATATCATCATTCTGACCGGGTGCGGGGTTCTTCGACTCCTGAACGATCATCTGGAGGTGCGTCCCTCCCTGCTTGGAAAAGCCTCAACCTTTCTGCAGATGCTGACGGTGGCTGTCGTGATGCTGCAGTGGGGGCACTGCGATCCTGTAGTCTGGGTCTCCGGAGCCGTCACATTGGTGAGTGGGATCGGTTATGCCATCACCGGGATACGACAACTCCGGGATGGCGGTCATACCGTTCCCGTGACAGGATCCGAGCCTCCCGCTCCTTGATGCGGGGAAAACTTCAACTATTTTCATGAGACGCGTTGCCATTATCGGTCGCCCCAATGTGGGCAAGTCATCCCTTTTTAACAGGCTGATGGGACGTCGCGTCGCCATTGTCCATGACCAACCGGGAGTCACGCGCGATCGTCTTGCCGGGATCTGTAAGACCGGGCCCGTTCCCTTTGAGATCATTGACACGGGAGGAATCGGTGACGCACCTGATCCAGATTTTGCGGAAGCCACGCATGTGGCAGCTCAAGCCGCCATTGCAAGCGCCGATTTACTGCTTTTCGTGGTGGATGGCCGTGCTGGGCTCACCCCTCTGGACCGTGAACTGGCCCACATGCTTCGCACCGGAGGTCGGCCCCTGATTCTCATCATTAATAAGATCGATCAGGAGATGCACGAATCGATGTCAGCCGATTTCTATGAACTTGGCCTGCCTGAGGTCATGACGGTGAGCGCTGCTCACGGACGGGGCACGCATGATCTTCTCGCCAGGATCGGAGATTTGATTGGAGGAAATGATGAAGGTGAGGTTTCGGAGGAGATGTCGGCCCCTCGTCTTGCGATTGTTGGGCGTCCCAATGTGGGCAAGTCATCCCTCCTGAACCGATTGCTTGGCGAGGAGAGGAGCATCGTGAGCAATATCTCGGGAACCACGCGTGATGCTCTGGATGTGAAATGCGATCTTGCGGGGGAGCCCTATGTGCTGGTCGATACGGCCGGACTTCGCCATCGATCCCGTCCGGATACCTCGGTAGAGATTTTCAGCGCCATGCGTTCGGAGGAGGCGATCCGCCGTGCCGATGCCGGGTTGCTCGTCATCGATGCCGAGAGTGGAGTTACCAGTCAGGACAAGCGGATCGCTGGAATGCTTCAGGAATCCCAGAAAGCCTGCATTATCCTCCTGAACAAATGGGATCTCGTCCGTAAAGAGGATGGCGGGCGTGCCTCCCAAGGGGAGCAGGCCGATGTGATTCGCAAAGATCTCTTCTTTCTCGATTATGCTCCAGTGGTCTGTATCTCGGCCAAGACGGGACAGGGTTTTAGCCGTATTTTCACGGCTCTCCAGAGCGTGCGCAACGAGAGTGAAACCCGGATCGCTACTGGAGAACTTAACCGCTTCTTCAAAGATGTCTTCGAGCAGCACCCGCCGCCGAACAAAGCGGGAAAGAGGTTTAAGCTTCTTTACGCCACACAGGTCGTCCCCGAGCTAATCAGGCCCTTCCATCCGCCCGAGTTCCTGCTCTTTGTCAACGACCCCGACCTTATCCCCGACGCCTACCGTGAGTACCTCTTCAACCAGTTCCGTGAACGTTGGCCTTATCCGGGTCTTCCTATTCGCCTGCGCATGAAGGGTCGGGAAAGTCGTGAAGTTCAGGATCGGAAGAAAGAGAGTCGTGCGGTCGCTGACAGTGCGATTCTTGTCAATGTTGGCAAGGATGTTTCGGACGAAGATAAGGTGGTGAAAAAAGCACCCAAGCGCCCCGTGGCTAAACCAGTGCCACGGCGTCGAGCCCCCTCTCACAAACCTCAGAAACGGCTTGGAGGTAAAAAAACCGCAGCTCCACGCAAGGGAAGAGCTCCCCGGCGTTGACACTGGAAGCCCCTACGGATATCCCGATTATTATGGAAACATTTCCCAAGCTGGCCGAACCATCACCCGCTTATGCCAACTTTGAAAACGGCCTTGGCCGATGGCTTCTTGTGGTCCTTCCTGTCGTGTTGATCGGCCATCTTCTTGGAGCCTTTGCCCTTGTGGCGATCCTGATTTCCTCCAACTTCAACATTCTCGGTTGGGTGGAGTAACGGGTGATCTTGTCAAGAAAGAGGAGATCGGGATCTTCCCTTCGGCCCATGATACTGCTTGATGGGCTATGGCTCCGGATGGTCAACATCCTTCGGATGCGCTCCAATCTGACGATGGTTGATGTAGGCGTGACCGCTTAGGTGGGCCAATGCGGCGCAGAGGCATCCTCCTGCGATGATGATCGTGCCAGCCACATAGACCCAGAGAAGGAGAAACATCATGCTCCCCATCGCGCCATAGATGGCGTTGTAGTTGACGAGTTTAGGGACGATGTTCACGAAGCAAGCCTGTCCCACCTGGAGAAGCACTGCGACAAGCATCGCGGGAATCCAGATCTGGTCGAAGCGGATCTTATGACGCGGCGCCAGCATGAAGAGCACCGCGAAGCAATAAAACAGGACCAGGGTTCCGCCGATGTAGCGGCTTATATCCACCACGGCCAGGATTCGTTCCACATTGAGCATCGGCAGATGCTGGTTAATCACCGCTTCAAGGGAATGGAGTAGGCGCGCCACCGCCTGAAGCAAGGCGGGAACGATTGTTCCGATGAGCAGTGCTCCGGACATCGCGAGGATCATCAGGAGATTTTTCACAGGCATCTGCCACCAGAGGAGGCGGCGTGTCCCCCACGCGTAGTTGATCGAGAGTACGAGAGAGTGGAAGAAGCGAAGAGAGGCCCAAATCAAAATCAGAAGCGAAACGATACTCACGCTACCTCGAGCCTTCTCCAAACCATTCACCATGCTCCAGAGAAGTTCCTGCTGGTCGGCACCGAGCGGAACAAAGCGATGGATTGTCGTAAGCGCCGTATCCCCTGGAAAAAAATAGGAACCGATTGTCAATAAGAGGGCAACCAGAGGCACGAGAGAGAAGAGTGCGTAATAGGCAAAGGCGGCGGCATTCTCCCCGCCGGCAATGCGATTGTAGATTGTGACGGTCTCACGCAGGAGGCGCCAGACATAGAAAAGATGGTGCCTGATGGAGTGAGCGTTCGAACAGGCACGGGAGCAAGAATCGAAATAGCGCTTTAAAAACATGCCGTTATTATTGATTTGCTCTGCCCGTCGGGTCCTCCAAGAGAGGTTGAGGGCAGATTACGGACTCAACCGGTCGATCGACCACCCCTCCTCATTCTTCGAATATCTGAAGCGGTCATGGAGGCGGTTGGGGCGCCCCTGCCAGAACTCGATCCTCGATGGAACAAGAAGATAGCCGCTCCAGAACTCCGGGGCTGGGACCTCTTCCCCTTTGAATCGTTCTTCGCATTCCAGGACTTGCCGCTCAAGGCTGGCACGGTCGGCAACGACCTCGCTCTGGCGGGAGGCCCAGGCACCGATACGACTACCATGAGGGCGGCTGGCAAAGTAGGCCTCCGTTTCGGATCTGGCGATCTGCGAGACCTTTCCATTGATCTGGATCTGACGCTCCAGAGCTTCCCAGTAAAAAAGTAGTGAGGCGGAATTGTTCCCGGCCAATTGGGCGGCTTTCCGGCTTCCCGTGTTCGTAAAGAAACGAAACCCGCTCACATCATACCCCTTGAGCAGGACCATCCTCGAGGAGACCTCCCCATCAAGGGAGGATGTTGAGAGGGCCATGGCCGTGGACTCCATGATGGCTGGACATGCTTCCGCTTCATTGAGCCATGCATGGAACTGGGTGAAGGGGTCGCGAGGGAGGTCGGCCCTCCGAAGGGAGGCCTGCCGGTAATCCCGCCTGAAGGAGGCCACATCAAGCAGGTCGGGGCGCTCTTCCTTGTTCATGGATTCCATCATGCAACAGGGGGGTGGGCCAAGGCACCCCTAAAATTGCACGCAAATTGCTTTTGACAGAAGAACTTCCAGGAAGCATTCTTTCAATCCGCTTTTTCTCGGAAAGCATCGTTGCGCCGCCGCCAGATGAACTGGCTCGTGCTGTGGTCGGTGACTTCTTAAAGAAGTTGCGGAACGGCCCGAAGCAACCCCGAAGGCCTCTGTTCTTTTCATAACTTGGCCGATCTTACGATCGGGCAGGCCCATGTAGCTCAGTTGGTAGAGCACGTCCTTGGTAAGGACGAGGTCACCGGTTCAATCCCGGTCATGGGCTCCAGAAGAACGAATCACCAAAAACAAAAAAACAACCAGCACAACCCACCCATATGGCTAAAGAAGCATTCAA
>CAINEX010000101.1 GCA_903847935.1 uncultured Spartobacteria bacterium
AAGCCTCCCGATTGAAAATACTGGCTTTCAATGATAAGGCGCCGGGTATAAAAAACCGAGATGAAATGCGTTATTCTTGCCGGAGGACTTGGGACTCGCATCAGCGAGGAGACGGCTTCTCGTCCCAAACCCTTGGTGGAGATAGGTGGAAAGCCGATTCTTTGGCACGTTATGAAAATCTATTCCGCGCACGGCATTAAGGAATTTATCATTTGTGCCGGCTACAAGGGGTATCTCATCAAGGAGTACTTCGCTAACTACTTTCTCCACATGTCCGACGTAACATTTCATATGGCAAACAATTCCATGGAAGTGCATGAACGACATGCCGAGCCGTGGAAAGTAACTATTGTCGATACCGGTGACAATACGATGACGGGGGGGCGAATCAAGAGGGTGGCAAATTATCTTGGAAACGATAGGTTCTGCATGACGTACGGCGACGGAGTCGGTGACATTGATATTACTTCCGCAATCGAGGAGCACCATGCATCAGGAAAAAAAGCCACTGTCACTGCAGTCCAGCCGCCGGGGCGCTTCGGCGCGATGGACCTTGCCGATAGTTCCGTCGTTGGTTTTTTGGAAAAACCCGAGGGTGATGGTGGTTGGATTAATGGAGGGTTCTTTGTACTTGAGCCAAGTGTTCTGGAATTCATTGAAGGAGATGCCACGATCTGGGAGAAAGAGCCGCTCCAACAACTTTCCATGAAGGGTGAACTCAATGCTTACAAGCACCACGGTTTTTGGCAACCGATGGATACAATCCGAGAAAAACAGATGCTTGAGCAGCATTGGACCGAGGGGCATGCCCCTTGGAAGGTTTGGTGATGATCCCGATCCAAGAGACGTTTCGGGATAAAAGGGTGTGGGTTTCCGGACATACCGGATTCAAGGGGGCCTGGCTTACCGAATGGCTTCTGCAAATGGGTGCTATCGTTCACGGCTATGCTTTGGAGCCGGATACGACTCCATCGCTCTTCGATCTCCTTGGCTTGAAGTCCAGGATGAGGCACGAAGTGGCCGATATTCGTGATGCCGACAGCGTACGCGCCTCGATCCTTGAATTTCGTCCCGACTATCTTTTTCACCTGGCAGCCCAACCTTTGGTGAGGCGCTCTTATGCATTTCCCGTTGAGACCTATGGAACTAACGTGATGGGGACAGTTCATGTTTTGGAATCTCTGCGCGAAGTCGATCATTCCTGTTCGGTCGTTGTTGTGACAACGGACAAGGTCTATGAAAATCTTGAATCCGGAAGAGAGTACGAGGAGTCAGATCCGCTGGGTGGCCACGATCCTTACAGTTCCAGCAAAGCGATGGCAGATATTGCAACTGCAGCCTACCGTCATTCCTACTTTCAACACGGTCTTGTACGTATTGCTTGTGCACGGGCCGGTAATGTCATCGGGGGAGGTGATTGGGCCGTTGATCGAATTGTGCCCGATGCCATCCGTGCTTTGGATGGAGCAGGGATTGTTTCTGTGAGAAATCCTACTGCAGTGCGCCCATGGCAACATGTTCTTGAGCCTTTGGGAGGCTATCTGCTTCTTGCCGCCAAACTAGGATCAGGAGTCGCCTGTGCTGATTCTTTCAATTTTGGCCCTAGAGAGGATTCCAATCGGACTGTCGCTGATCTTGTGAGCGAAATCCTCAAGCACCGTAGAGGGAAATGGATTGATGCAAGTGAGCCTGGGGCTCTTCATGAAGCCACGTTACTTAATCTTTCGATTAAAAAAGCTGATCGTGTTCTCCATTGGCGACCAGTCTGGGGGTTTGAGGCAACTGTAGAAAAGACGGTTGAATGGTACCAAAGCGTTTATGCCGGTATGAGCACTGAAAAAATATGCAACAGACAAATCAACGAATATACGCTTCAAGCCAATCACCTGATTCCATGAATATGAAAGATTTTCTTTGTAAATCCTGCGGCTCCCGTAAGGGTGACTTGATACTTGATCTGGGGGTCCAGCCCCTTGCCAATAATCTTCTTCTGCAAAGTAATCTTCCCGATGGTGAAGAGCCTAAGTACCCGTTGCGCCTCGCGGTATGCCTTGACTGCCTCCTGATGCAGTTGCCCGAAATCATTCCCCCGACAAAACTTTTCTCCGAGTACATCTATTTTTCCTCGTTTTCCGACGCGATGCTGAAGCATGCAAAGGCAGCCACCACTGATTACATCAAGGAATTTGACTTGGGAAAAGAAAGTCAGGTGGTTGAAGTCGCCAGTAACGACGGGTATATGTTGCAATATTTTGTGAGGAGCGGCATACCCGCGCTCGGTATCGAGCCCGCCGCAAACATTGCCTCGGAGGCACGCAAAAAAGGAGTGGAAACAGTTACGGAATTTTTCACCTTGGATTTGGCAGGTCGTGTGATTGCTGAAAAAGGTCAAGCAGACCTTATTCTAGGTAATAACGTGTTTGCGCATGTTCCTGATACGAATGACTTTGTCGCGGGGATTGCGGCGCTCCTCAAAAAGCAAGGAAGAGCAGTTCTCGAATTTCCATGGGGTCACGAGATGGTTCGAAATTTGGAATTCGACACCATTTATCACGAGCACGTCTTTTACTTCAATCTAACACCTCTAATACCGCTCTTTGGGCGTCATGGATTGGAAATCATAAAGGTTCAGAAGTTACCCATTCACGGTGGTTCGCTAAGGGTTTTTGCTTCTCAATCCGGGCAATTTGCTGTGGATCCCTCTGTGACGGAAATCCTTGAACAGGAGGAGGATGAGGGGGTTAAAACAGCTGCTTATTACACTGATTTTGCCAAGAGCGTAGTGATCCTCAAGGAAGAGCTTGTCAATCTTCTTGCCGACCTCAAAAATAAAGACGCAAGCATTGCCGCTTACGGCGCCTCAGCAAAGGGAAGTACCTTGCTGAATTTTTGCGGCGTTGGACTAGAGACGCTTGATTTTGTGGCTGATAGAAGCACCTACAAGCAGGGGAGATACACCCCCGGCACTCATCTTCCGATTGTCTCTTCGGAGGACTTACTTGAGAAACAGCCCGATTATGCTCTTTTGCTGACATGGAATTTTGCCGATGAGATCCTGAGGCAGCAGGAGGAATACAGGAAAAGGGGTGGTAAATTCATAATTCCTCTCCCCAAGGCAACGATTGTGTGATGATTATTCAAGAGACCTCTCTTCGGGGTGTTTGGTTGGTTGAGTTGTCGCCTCATCCTGATGCCCGTGGGTACTTTCTCAGAACCTTCTGCGCCGGGGAGTTTGCGAGGCACGCTCTCAATACTGATTGGGTGCAGTCCAACATGAGCTACACTTCGGTTCGTGGAATGCTTAGGGGCATGCATTTTCAAAGAGATCCCTCTCCGGAGATCAAGCTGGTGCAATGTGTGACAGGAGTCATCCAGGATGTCGTTGTCGATGTCAGAAAAGACTCACCTACTTTTGGTCGCTGGCTGGCTTATGAATTATCGGAGAGGAATCACAGGGCTCTCTACATTCCCGCTGGTTTTGCCCATGGTTTTCAGTGTCTTAGCGATGATTGCCGGGTCTCCTATCAGATGTCTTCGGCATATGACCCTTCGCTGTCAGGAGGGGTGAGATGGAATGACCCCGATTTGGCGATTGAATGGCCGTTGAGTAATCCGGTGGTATCAGAAAGAGACTCACAGTTGCCGGTGCTATCAAGCATCTGATGAAAATCTTTATCACCGGACACAAGGGATTTATCGGGAGTGAAATATGCAGGCAGTCTCGGGCTCTCGGGCATGAGATCATGGGGTTGGAAAAACCAAACCGTATGGAAAATCCTCCGTGGGATGAGTTGAAAGCTTTTCAACCCGATGCCTGCATTCATGCGGCATGGATCGCAACTCCCGGGGAATACACCACTTCACCCCTTAATAAATCGCACTATCTTTGGAGCCTTCAATTGATTCGAGGTTTGATTGATTTGGGAACAAGTGGTTTCGTCGTTCTGGGAACGTGTGCAGAGTATGCACCCGCATCGTTTCCATTGATGGAGGACACAAGCTTGGAATTGCCCGAATCTCCTTATGCAGAGGAAAAGCACAGGCTGCATCAGGAATTAAAAAACATCTTTTCGGACTCAGAAGCCTCCCTTGCATGGGCAAGGATTTTTTATCCCTATGGGCCTGGCGAGCACCCCGGTCGATTGATCAGTCAAATAATTCAAAGTCGCCGGGAAGGAAGATCGCTGCAGCTTAATAATCCAATGGGTGTGAGGGATTATATCCACGTTGAGGATGTCGCATCGGCCCTGTTACTGTGTTGCCAGAGGCGCTATCACGGCAGCATTAATATCGGCACTGGTCGGGGAATTGTGTTGGGAGATCTTGGTGCGATGATCGGTCTGCCGGGAGGAGTGATGAAGGCGAGCATGAACATTGCCAATTCGTTGCCGGCGGACTCGGTGGTTGCTGATATTGGCAAACTAAAAGCCTTGGGTTGGAGGCCGAGGCATGGTATCGAATCCGGCCTGCGAACCTACTCCAAAATCTGAATTCAAATTATTTTCCCCGATGAACCTGAACTCAAAAACCATGGTCATGGTATTGGCCTACAATGTCGAAAAGACCTTGGAGAAAACCTATAACGCCGTCCCCGATACTCTTAAAAACTGTGTGGTTGTGGGTGACAATTGCAGTCAAGACCGGACGAGTGAAATCGCCAGACAACTGGGGATTCGAACCATCCGCCACGAACAGAATTTCAATTATGGTGGAAATCTGAAGCGTCTGATGAAGACATTCTTGGATGAAGGTGGAGAAGTAGCAGTCGAACTCCATGGTGATTTTCAGTATGACCCCTCATTAACGGATCTCATGGTCGAGTATGTATCCCGGGGATATTTTGACATGATTCAGGGTAGTCGTATCCGGTCACGTTCGGAAGCGCTTGCGGGAGGCATGCCTCTTTATCGCTATATCTGTAATCGGATCATGACACTTGGTCAGAATGTGTGGTTCGGAACCGTTTTTGGAGAATGGCATAGCGGACTTCGCGCCTACTCCCGCCGTCTTCTGGAGGCTGCTCCACTCAATACCTTTTCTGACACTCATGCCTTTGCAAGTGATATCATGATGTTTGCAGTGGCGAATGGGTTCTGGGTGGCAGAAGTTCCATGCCCAGCCAAATATGAGCAAGAAAGTTCATCGGTTCCGCTGCCCAAACTCTTTGACTACGCTCTCAAAACATTAGCTTCCGCCATGAAGTATCCTCCAGGGGCCCGTCTTCCCTTAAAGCCCATGTTGCGTAAAACGGACGCTTTCTTATCCTCAAAATCATGATCGGAAGATGCCCCCTATGTGATTTGGAGGTTGAAGGGAATTTCATACGGCGAGACTGGTTCACTCATTTTACATGCGATCAATGTGGCACCAAAACGCTTGTCGAGTCAGAGGGAGAACCGGCCTACCCCGACGAATATTTTGGTGGTGAAAACAAAAAAAAGTTCGGAGGTATTGCTGGGACCGCCAGAAAATACTGGCACGAACGTCGTGCGCGTACTGTTAGATCCCTAATCAAGGGAGCGGGACGTCGATTGTACGATGTGGGTTGCGGGGATGGCCTATTCCTTGAAGCTTGTAGAACACAGGGCTTCGAGGTGGGCGGATGTGAACCGATGGATAAAGCACGCGAGCAGGCTGAAAGTCACCTTCGATGCTCGATCCATCAAGCTGCTTTTGATAAGACTTCGGCACCTTATGATATCGTAACAACATGGCAGGTGATCGAGCACATGGATAACCCCATCGCCTATTTCAGATTGGTACGGGAGAATCTTGTGCCGGGCGGAGTTTTTGCCGTTTCAACGGTAAATATGGAATCTTGGCAGGCTTCGATTTTCGGATCCAAATGGCTGCATCTTGATCCTCCGCGTCATCTTTGGTTGCCTAAGCGCAAGGAATTGGAAAAAACCTTAATAAAAGAGGGGTTCAGCATTGTGAAAAGAAGATGGAGATTTATGGAGTTCGGACCTATTGGCTACGCGGATAGTATCATTAATCTTGTGGATCAAAAAAGGGACAGGCTTCTAAAATGCCTAAAAACCGGATTCCCCGGTATCAGAAATAAGCTTGTCTGGTTGCTGGCGGCGTTTTTAACCCCTTTAGCTATTCTTCTGGCGGCAGGAGAAGCTCTCTTTGCCCGCCCCTCCACTTTTGAAATCTACGCCATCAAGACCTCTTGATTATTGGGTTGGTACTTGTTGAGGGTTTGCCAGTACTTTTGTGGTTCCGCAAGTATAGACGACGGGCCAATTTGGGACTCCAGCGCCTTCTACCACCTTCATGGCATCTCCTTGCCCCAGCGCCCAGCGTTGGTCCAGATCTGTGAGGACAAAATATTTGGCCTTTCTGATATCAGCCTCCCAACGAAACCGCTCATGACTTGGCGGTGTTGGGTAATAATCTCCTGCTGCCGCTCCCGCCCAAGCTGTTGCTGTCAGAATATCAGCAGTATGACATTTCAATAACCATCCAAGCGTCCAGTAAGCAATGACCAGATCATTTGTTCCAGTGTGTTGGTTAAGCCATGCCGCAGTGGTATCATAGTCCTCGATGGATGAGATAACCCAAGGATCCACTCGGGTGACAATGTTTCCTGAGAGGACGGCCGGGAGTTTACAAGCGCCGTTGACAATCATGAGTAGGACTAGAAGCGCTCCCAAGAAACGTTTGCGGAGAAATGTTACCGGGATAATTTTTGCGAAGCTGCAAATTAAAAAATGGGCCCCGAAAGTTAAGCCCACCACGAGAACAGGCAATACAGTCATTGCCTGATAGTAAAACAGGGGCAAGTTCCTGCGATTCTGGGTTAACAGGAAAACCATCACTATGGCCATTAGAGGAATGATATAAGTCCTCTTGCGCAGGCAGAGAAGGCACCCTGCAAAAGCAAGCAAGTGAAAATAATCCTGAATGAAAAACTGGGTGAAATTAATGACTTTTTGGAAGCCAGCTCCGTTTTCTGCACTGTAACGTCCGTAAATATCCCGTAAGGAGCACAAATCTTCAAAGAGCCAACCATGGAAATGCAACCAGACAATGAAAGCGCTACCGGTAATTATTAAGAAAGGGGGTGTGCAGATTCGGATCCATGAAGAGGGGCGTTTCAATCTGCATAGCAAGGACGTTGCCGTTGCATGAATGGCAAGCAGGTGGGAAAAGGCGGCAATACTCAGGAAGAGCCCCGCTTTCCAATCAGTCCTTGCACTAGAGGGCCGCATAAGAAGTAATGTCGATCCCAATACTCCCAATCCAACGGCATCATGAGGATAAATCCACCGATAATGGATAATAGACTGAGAGTATCCCAAGAGTAAAAATGCAAAGAACAATCCCCAAATGAACCCAATTTTTCGGCTTATAAAATAAAAACCGGTCCACGCTGTGAGCAAACCAATCAGAGCGGAAAACAAACGTCCCCCCAGAATGTCTCCATTTGTGATTTTGGAAAAAAGCCCCGTCAAAAACGCAAACCCCATCTGATAATTATACGTCGGAGAAACAAAGGTGCAGTAGACTGCACGATTTGCCAAATCCCCGTGGACAAGTGACTTGCCGATATCCAAAGTCAGGATTTCATCGCCATACCATCTCGGAGAGGTTCTGAGGTGTGGTAGATACAGAATCGCCCAAAACACCAATATCAGAAGCCCTCCTTGCAAGAAAAATTTCCGGCGAAGTTTTTGAAATTTCAGAATGTAGGGAGACTGCATAGTTGAATTCGATAAGCTGAAAAATTAACTTTATTCTAGTTATCTAAAAGAAGTTTTTCGCTATTTCCTTCGCTGCTTCCAAGCACTCCATGAACCAAGAGAAGAAACTCAACTTCAATTCGCTAAGCCTACTGATTCTTCTCTGCTTTCTAGCAGTTTCGGGCTTCATGCTGTTTTGGAATCTCGGAAGCTATTCGCTTTGGGATGACGAGAGCATGGTCTCATTGGCCGCCCAAGGGATCCTTCAGACTGGAGATACGTCGGCTGTACATGGTGGAAATATAACCGCTTACAGGGAGGGAATCCTGCTGAGGGATCTGCATGATCGATCGACTCCTCCGCTATCCGCCTACTTGGCTGCCCTACCTATCAGGATTCTGGGGCCAACCTCTTATGCCGCAAGACTCCCCTTTGCGGTGATCGGGTTTGCCTTGATGTGCTGTTTTGCATTCTCTGCATGGAAGGAGCAGTTGCGCCCCTCCACGATCTTGGTGGTAGTGATGGGCATTTTGGGAAACGTCTCGCTGATGCTCTTTTTAAGACAGTCCAGATATTATGCGCCGGCACTTTTACTGAGCGCTCTGATCACCATGCTCTATCTCAAAGCGGATTGGGATAGGCGTAAAGCCTTCTGGATGGCAGCATTAATAATCATTCTATTTTGTGCGAGCTACTTGAACTGTGCCGCCTTGCTCTGCTGTCTGGGGATTGATTACTACCTCTGGGAACGGCACAAGAATCGCATTCCTTTAGGCCTGCTGGTAAAGTTGGGCGGAATCTCAGTTATTGGATGCCTGCTTGTTGCCCTCTTCTGGAATCCTTTTGCCTGCAAATACGGCGCCTATGTGCAATCAGTCAGCATATGGGAACGGTTTAGATTCTTTTTATTGAGCTTCAGGGATATGGATGCGGCCCAGTTCATGGTGGGCGGGGTGATCCTAGCCTCCGTGGTGGTCGCCTTCATCAAGCGGGATGCTTGGTTGTGGCGGGGATTGATGGTCGTGATGGTTTATACAGCTGGCGTTTCCTTGCTCTCTCCGCAGGTTACCACGCTCTCCTTGTTAGCCGACATCCGCTATCTTGTCCCCTTAATACCAGTCTTCATTGCTCTTGAAGTCAGGACACTCCTGCTTTTGTGCGGAAGTCACCGGGCTCTTTTCGTGATCGTGGCCTTCCTTTGCTTTTGGACCAACCTCCTGCACGCCTCCTCTACGGTTAAAAAGGAACACCGTTTTATAGCACTCGAGTTTATCAGGGAACTTCTCTTACCAATAAAGGAGCCTTATCGCCCCGCCGCTGATTGGATTAACACCCATCTTTCAGAGGGCGACACGATCTGGGTTCTCCCGGATTACATGACCTATCCACTGATGTATCATGCTCCAAAGGCCCTCTATGCCTGGCAGCTTAATCCGCATCAGCAAGGGGAGGACCAGTACAAGAATCTCCCGCAAATCCATTTCAAGGGCCTGACGATGCCCGACTACATCATTGTTTTTGGATCTCAAGTCATGCAGGTCCTCAAGGTAATTGAAGATTACAAGAGCAAAGGAATTTTTTATAAGGAAGTGGAGATGATTGATGCCTACTGGCGGGACGTTTATCGGCCTGAACTATTTTGGCGGAGTTTCAGGTCAATTGAAGGTTATGATCTTGAAACGGAGGCTATTTATGTCTTTAAGCGTATGCCTTCCCCTACCCGGTAAAACCTCATTTCACATGAAAAATTCCAAAGCGTTCAACGCCTGCCTAGTGGCAAGTCTCATCATCGGTTCTCTTTGGATTTTCAAGGACCCAACAGATCAGGAACTTTTGGCCAATGTTTCCAAGGCGATCGACTTTCATCCATGGAGTTCGTGGTGGAGTGCCATGTTTCTTGGGGGGGGATCTCAAGCCCCTGGACTGACCACTGCGCTTCTATATCTTGTTCTAAAACTTTTTATCCTGCCCTTTGGTTTGATCCTTGGTGCCAAACTTGCAACGATAACAGCCCTCTTTTTGGGTGGGCTTGGAGTGGCTTCCTTGTTGAAGCGATGGTCTGGTGATGATACGGCGTCATGGCTGGGTGGATTGGCATATATTTTGGGTCCACAGATGGCCCTGCGTGTAGCAGGTAACGAACATCTCCCTGTTGTTTTTGCAATGGTGTTTGCTCCCTGGATTCTGCGCGCGCTCATTGAACTCTGCTATGTGCCGTCATGGAAAAACTCGCTGATCTTGGCCCTGCTGGGCGCTGGGATGTCCCTCACCTTTTTGAAGTTGGCTGTCGCTTTTGCACCATTATTGGTCTTTTTTACTCTCTGTCTTCTGGTTTCAAATCGTGACGAAAGGTCCGACTTTCTGTCCGGTCTATGGCGTTCATTCATCATTTACCTGCCATTGGCTGTCATTCCCCTTCTGCCGACCTTGCGCGAGATGCAGTGGTTGGCGCTTTTTCAGTTTGATCCCTTTGCCTCCTGGCAGCTGAATTTTTCATTCAAGACTGTTCTGTCGTGGCTCGATCGTGGGAGCGTTCTTCAGCAGGGTATGCCCGCCGGATATCTGGCTGATCAGGGAGGGTTCTATGTCGGAATCGTGGCTCTTTCCGTGGGATTGCTTGCCTGGTGGCGCACTTCGAGGGAGTCCTCCAAGGAAAGTTCGGACAACTTGCTCCGCGCACTCAAAGTGGTTTTTGGGATGTTGCTCTTCCTAAGCTGGATGAGCGCAGGACCTCGTTGTATCGCACAAGGGTTGCTTGATTTTTTGAAAGCTGGTGCAGGCGCTCCTGATTTTACGATCCCGATTTTTTGGGTTGTTGCGGTCAGTCAGGGGGTTCTTCTCTGGATGCTTTGGCCTGACCATCCCCGCCGCGACTTGGCCAGAATTGCCGCGCTCATTGTATATCTTTTGGTGCCTGCTTTCCGCATCTATGAGTTAATGCCCTTTGCACACGATATCCGCGCTCCTTGGTCGATATGGCAGGTAGGTGGATCCTTGGCCGTTGCATTGCTTTTCGGCTTGGGTGCATCTCTTTTCATCAAAAGTTTCAGGATTAAGGAATCTTCCTCGGGGATCGTAACGACCCTTTTAGTCATTCTTTTGGTGGTTGACTACGCAGCTTACCTGTCTCGATACAGTAGCGGCAGTCTTCCCTCTGGAACCTATCAGGCTTTTGAGCAGATCGCGGCGAGCCTTAAGGCTGCTCAGAATAGGGGGGCCATCTATCCACTCTCGGGCCGTTACTTTTACCTTCAGTTACCCTCCTTGACCGGCAAACCAATCGAGCAGGAAGCATTCAACAGCTACTTTGGTCTTGTCTGGCGACGATCCCTTCAGAATGCATCAATGAGTTCTCAAGAGGGAATCAGGGCCGGACTCAGTCTGATGGGATGCAGTTACATCTTCATCGACAAGCAGGATATCAACACGCCCCAGGATTTGCAGAAAGCATTGCGTGGAATCTTCCCTGTATTGTTTGAAAATCAATTTTTCGTAGTTCTAGCAAATACAACGTCACTTTATCCCGCTTTTTTAGCACATGATTTCGTGGTGCTTCCCCATAAAAGTTATGCATTGGCCCCTGCGGTCCTCCAACTTCTTCCCAAGAGCCTGATTACAGTGGAGACGAGCTTCATTGACCAATCGATTCCTGGGTTTGCAGGGACTGCGAAAGGCTCAAACCAGATAGAACTTCTTGCAAAATATCAGACCTCTGGAGGGCAGCCTTTTCAGCAAATACCCTTAGCCGCTCAACAGAGTTCCATGGATCAAGCGCTGCACTTCAACGTCCCCTCAGCAGCCTCAGGATGGCTTGTCGTGACTCAAGCTTATCATCCGGATTGGACTGCCACGGTCGATGGCAAAACTTCCGATGTCTATCCGGCGGAGGCTGCTTTGATATCTACCTATGTGCCCCAAGGGTCGCATGAGGTTGTTTTCCAATTCAAGGCGCCAGCTTGGTATTCTTTCTGCCTATTCCTTGGCTTGTTGAGCTGGATCCTTGTGCCGGCAACCCTTGTCTATTTTCATACCAAAGGTCACAAATCCCAGATTCTTGCAAGTTGAGCGTCTCTCTTCAGAGATGCTAAAATAACAATTTTAATTCTATGCCCGTCATGACTAATCGCAAAGGAATCGTTCTTGCTGGAGGTTCCGGTTCCCGGTTGCATCCATTGACCCTCGCGGTCAGCAAGCAACTGATGCCTGTTTATGACAAGCCGATGGTCTATTATCCGATCTCGGTACTGATGTTGGCCGGGATTCGCGAGATCCTGATTATTTCGACCCCACATGATCTCCCTGCTTTCCGCAGGCTACTGGGGGATGGTTCGCAGTTTGGCGTGCGGTTTGAATATGCCGAACAACCCCGTCCCGAAGGGCTTGCTCAGGCATTCCTGATTGGGGCCGACTTTCTGGCTGGCGCGCCAGTTGCCCTGGTGCTCGGGGATAATCTCTTTTACGGACATGATTTTACCGAGACGCTGGCCGAGGCGGATGCCCTCCAGGATCGCGCAACAGTCTTCGGTTACGAAGTGGCCGACCCGACTTCCTACGGAGTTGTGGAATTTGATGCCAAGGGACGCGCGATCTCTCTGGAAGAGAAGCCTGCAGAACCCAAGAGCAACTTTGCTGTTCCCGGCCTGTACTTCTACAGCTCAGACGTTGTGGAGAAAGCTCGAACCCTCAAGCCATCCTCACGTGGTGAACTCGAGATCACGGATCTGAATAGGGTTTATCTGGAGGAGGGGCGTTTGAGCGTACAGAAACTCGGTCGAGGTACGGCTTGGCTCGACACCGGAACACATGATTCCCTGCTTGATGCGGCACAGTTCGTGCAGGTTATCCAGCATCGGCAGGGCCTTCGGATTTCATGCCTTGAAGAGATCGGATTGCAAATGGGCTTCCTTGATGAGGCAGCCTTTGAACGCTCGATCGCCAATCTCGGGAAGTCGAGCTACGGCGTTTATCTCAGGGAAGTACTTACCCGAAGGAAAAAATGACCAAGCTTCCAACAAAAATCCATGATGCCTTCCTGTTGAAACCACAGGTTTTTGGTGATGCTCGTGGATTCTTTCTTGAGTCTTGGAGCCGGGAAAAATTCCGCTCTCTCGGATTGGATATTGATTTCGTCCAAGACAATCATAGCCGTTCAGCTCGGCATGTGCTGAGAGGGCTCCACTACCAGTCCGGAAATGCAGCACAGGGAAAGCTTGTCTGGGTTACTTCCGGTAGCGTTTTCGATGTCCTTGTGGATCTGCGAAAAAGCTCACCCACCTTTGGGGTCTGGGATGGCTACATGCTGACAGCGGATGCTCATGAGCGTCTTTGGGTCCCTCCCGGATGCGCGCATGGATTCCTGGTTCTCAGTGACTCAGCTGATTTCCATTACAAGGTTTCGGCACCCTACTCACCGAAGGATGAGCGTTCTCTCCGTTGGGATGACCCCAAGCTTGCCATTACTTGGCCTATCGAGATCGGAATCACACCCATGGTTTCCCCCAAGGATGCTGCTGCTGCCTCTTTTGAAGAATGCGAGAAGTACGACTAGGTTGCTCCCAGTGCTCAAATTAATTACCAAATCTTTGTATGAATAAAATACTCGTTACCGGTGGTGCCGGCTTTATCGGTTCCAATTTCGTGCTTGATTGGCTTTCTCTAGGAAAAGACGACGTCATCAATCTCGACAAGCTCACCTACGCGGGCAACCTTGAGAACCTTGCTTCTCTCAAGGGCAATCCAAAGCATCATTTCGTACGCGGTGATATCGGAGATGCTGAATTGCTCAAAAGCCTCTTTGCAGAGCATCAGCCGAGGGCCATTGTGAATTTTGCTGCCGAGTCCCATGTCGACCGATCCATCCATGGACCGGCTGAGTTCATCCAGACCAATATCGTCGGTACGTTCACCCTTCTCGAGGCCGCACGTGCCTACTGGAATGGCCTTGATGACGAGGGGAAGAAGAACTTTCGCTTCCTCCATGTTTCGACAGATGAGGTCTATGGATCTCTGGCAGTGACAGATCCCGCCTTTACCGAGAGCAAGCAATATGAACCGAATAGCCCCTACTCCGCGAGCAAGGCGGCTTCCGACCATCTGGTTCGTGCCTATCATCATACTTATGGCCTGCCTGTCCTCACGACGAATTGTTCCAACAACTACGGCCCCTATCACTTTCCTGAGAAACTCATTCCCCTGGTCATCCACAACGCCCTATCCGGGAAGCCCCTTCCGATTTACGGTGATGGTCAGCAGATTCGTGACTGGCTCTATGTGAAGGACCATGCTTCTGCTATTCGCCGTGTCTTGGAAGCTGGGAGAGTCGGGGAGACCTACAATATCGGTGGCTGGAACGAAAAACCGAACTTGGACGTCGTGCACACCCTCTGCTCTATCTTGGACGAACTCTCTCCCCGCGCCGATGCCAGGAGCTACAAGGAGCAGATCACGTATGTGACTGACCGCCCTGGTCATGACCGCCGTTATGCCATTGATGCCAGTAAAATCAACCGGGAGCTTGGCTGGAAGCCGCTTGAGACCTTTGAAACCGGCATTCGCAAAACGGTGCAATGGTATCTTGATCATCAGGACTGGGTGAAAAACGTCACCAGCGGGGCTTACCAGAATTGGGTCGAAAAGCAGTATTGATTCCCCTATTTTAGGGAATCCAACTCTGAATATCCTTCATTGATCTCCTTCATTCATCCTGAATTAGCCTATGCATGGCGTCTTTTTACGACGCTGACATGGACGAATTTCAAGATGCGCTACTACGGCAGCATTTTGGGCTATGTCTGGTCTTTGATGAAACCGCTCGCCATGTTCGGCGTTCTCTATGTCGTCTTCACGGTGGTGATGAAGCAGAATACCCCTCATTATAAGCTCTTTCTTCTGCTCGGAATCATCATTTGGGATTTTTTTGTGCAGGCCACCAACGCAGGCATGAACGGATTCATCGGTAACTACCAGATGATCCGAAAAGTCTACCTTCCCAGGATCATTCTTGTGATGGCCGCCGTCTCCAGCGCCTTCATCGGCTTTTTCTTCAATCTGATTGTTTTTCTAGTGTTTGCTCTGATTGACAGAGTTGAATGGTCACCTCGGATGCTCTGGTTCATCCCATTGGTTATCGCACTCTACCTGCTTGCCACTGGGATCGGGCTGATACTCAGCATCATTGTCGTTAAAGTAAGGGATATGCTCAGTCTCTGGGAAGTGGTTACTCAACTCGGCTTTTGGTTTACCCCCATCATGTACCCGATGAGTAATGTGCCGGAAAAATTCAGATTCTATGAATTTATCAATCCCATGAGTGGAATCGTGGAGTACTCCCGCTATATCCTTGTTGGGATTGGGAGCCTTACTAAGATGGGCTACTGTTACGACATGAGCATCAGTTTTCTGATCTTTTGCTTGGGAGTTGCCCTTTTTAAGTGGAAAGAGGGCGAAATGGTGGAGGATCTTTAAAGGAGATAATTTTCAAAACTTTTTATGATTATTTGGCTTACTGGGCTTTCAGGTGCAGGCAAATCAACCCTCGCAGAGGGGGTTGCCCAATTTCTCCGTTCACGTGGCAATACACCCATGATTATTGATGGGGACCGGTTGAGGGATGAACTTTGCCGGGATCTTGGATTTTCCGACATGGATCGGAGGGAGAATATTCGGCGAGCCGGCGCAATCGCTAAGATGGCGGCGCGCTCCGGGATTGTCTCGATCTGCTCCCTGATATCTCCTCTTCGTCAGGAACGTGACGAGGTTCGAAAGGGATGTGAAGAACAAGGAATTGTCTTTCTGGAAGTACATGTGGCAGCCCCGCTGACTGT
>CAINEX010000102.1 GCA_903847935.1 uncultured Spartobacteria bacterium
CGATGCCCGTGCAATGGATCTATCAACTCAAGAACGGAACGCTGACGGTTCCCAGTTCGGTTTCCGGAAATATCGCCTCGTTTACAAGCAACGCCCCCTCCCAGACCAACCCCATCGTCGGGCGCATCGCCTTCTGGACTGATGACGAGAGCTGTAAGCTGAATCTCAATACCGCCAGCGAGGGCTCCTTCTGGGGCACTCCCTCCTTTGCAACGCTCATGGATTCCACGATGGCACTGACCCCTCCGGTGGCCAATGAGTTCAACCGCTTCCCCGGTCATCCCGCCTCCACCTGCCTGAGCCCCGTCCTCTGGAGCTACATGGGCATCACCAATCCCGGCACCTATCTTGGCCCGATTCCAGGGAATCCAGGAAATGCCTACTCCCTCACGAATACCACCAATTCCGGCAACTCGTTCGGCCCGACCGCTGCCACGAACTACTATACGAATCTCTTCAGCAATGTGACACCCCGCTATGCTTGGGGCGGTTCCTATGCTGGGAGTATCAGCAATACACTCTCAGGAAACAGTGCGATTCCCTATACGAATCTCCCCACGAGCCGACTCTACTCCTCGGTCGATGAGTTCTTCTTCTCGGCGACGAACGCTACTCTTACCAACAGGATAATCAGTACTACTACCAACAATGTCGGCCTTACTCCGCTTCAGGTGAGCCAGCTTAAGTTCTTCCTCACGACCGAAAGCCGTGCCCCAGAGGTGAATCCGCTGAATCTGCCCAAGATCACGATGTGGCCTGAGCCAGATACAAATCACACGATGACTGCCAATGCCAACTCCCCAGGTGGCTCTTCAAACCGCACGATAGCAGACCAGACGATTGCCTTCTGCTCCACGCTGGGAACGAATGCCTACTACTTCACCCGCTACGACGCGACTGATCCCTCTCATGATTTCTCCGCAGCGACGACCCCCCGCAATGTGCAGGTCTATAATTATCTGCGCAATCAGCTCAATCAGCCGATCCCAGGCTACAAGGGAGGGGCCTTCACGTCTACCAAATGGGGTGCCAAGCAGGCCGATCAGATCTGCACTGAGATCTTCGACTATATCCGCAGTTGTATTAATCTAGTGGATTCGAGCAGCGTCACGAACCCTGCTTCTTTCACTACTTTTTCCACTACTTCGTACCCCTTTGCCTACACGGCCCCTCCTGTCAATCAGACATTAACGAACACTAACAATAACTGGAATGTTGTCTATAATGTCGCCTCGTTGACCAATGGGTCAGCTCAGGTGATCCCGATCACGATCTCTAATCCTGATGGCACCACCACCAAGGGAATCGGTCGCTTCCCAACAGTACGGGCTGGCACCCTCTGGATCATCGCCCGCTCCGCCGATCAGCCCCCACTCATGTGCCATCCTGATCGCAGGCCGATCGTCTATGATGGGAGTGGAAATCAACTCAGCACCAATGTAGGCGGAGTCTCCTCCATCAAGGACTGGGCAAGTTTAACAACTGTGCTTTCTGGAAACGCCTACGCCATGGTAAATCCCCTTCATCCTTGGACATGTCCTGTTACCAACCCTGTCATCAATGGCCACATCATGGTTCCGCAGTTGCTGGCAACCAATGGCGGTACTCAATATGCCGTGATGGCGGATACAAATGCCTCTGTAGTTAATAGTTCTGCAACTCCTTACAAGATTGATACCAATAATGATGCACCTCCTTCCTCATGGTTTACCAATGTTCCGACCAATATCTATCCGATCTTTAACCTCATCACCAATAACGGAGGGGTTACTGGGCGCACCCAGACGAATCCTCTGAGCACGCGCACTTATCCCTCCTATGCCATTAACGGCTCCAACTCCGCCTTTCTTTATGTAACTCCGAATAGTTCACTGACGGCACCAGGTGCCACGAATTCGATACAGTATGGTTATAAGACCAATTTTCCTGTTCCGAATACCTTCAAATCTACCAACACCCTCTATTCTTGGGCCGTGGCGGTTGCCTCCAATACCGTGACCTATGGCTCGATCAATCCCACTGGTGCCTATAAGGGATTGACCAATGGAACGAATATCACCGGTTGGACGAATGTTACTCATGCCGGTCTTCCCTATCTGACCATCCAGGATACCACGAACTATGCAGGGGCGTTTGATCTGAAGAACTCAAACCTCACTAACGGTCCGGATACAGCATATTACACCACAGCGATGCCGCCTCATATTACAAGGGCTGAGGCGCTCTTCTTGCCGGAACTCGTCAATGTGGCCCCAGGTCAGGTCGGCCTCGGGGTGAA
>CAINEX010000103.1 GCA_903847935.1 uncultured Spartobacteria bacterium
GTGCGATTAGATCGAAACTTCACCTGATACACCTGATAGCCTCCGAGGATGGTCTCAGTGATTCCATCCACCCCGTAATCCTTGATCGGCAGTTTAAGCCTTCTGAGTAGATCCAAGGGGACTGCGTCGAGGGGCCACACCTCCCTAATCTCGTGAATACGCTGGGTGGCAAGGTAGGCTTCGGCAAAGACCTCGAAAGCATCACCCTTCTCTTTTTTATCGGCAATTGAACTGATCCGCTTTTCAAGTTCCTCAAAGCAGGTGATATCGATGAAGAGACCGGATGCCACAAACTGACTGGCCTTTGTGTGGAGGGGCATGGAAAACGAGGAATAAAGGGACTAGTTATATGTTATATTACTTTATCCACAGAATACATTTTTACGGTGCCATGCGAGATGCTGATCCGAGGGACGCAAACTCACTCCTTCTAGGAAGCACAAGGAACTACCGTTTCGGGATTTTAGCCATGACGCTTCAGGGCCCCATTCAGTGAAAACCTCAGCTGCAACTCGAACACAACTGCGTTCATCGATTGTCCACAGACCTTCATCGAACATCCAATGAGCGTCCCGGGTGAGAGCCAATCCATTATCCGAATTGTCATTGCGACTCTTGGAGAATGCATGGATGTGGGCCGCCTCGACAAGAGTCGCACCCTTGGAGGTGTGACACCCATAGCCCGTCAAAGCACAGGTGAAGCGGTACTGGGTGACCACAACGATGCGGAACCGGGCGTCTCGGCCCTTTGCCTGGTACTCGGGAGACTCCTCCCGAAGGGAAAAATCAGCTCGCCTCGCCTCGGACTTTGAAATCCCCATCGCCGTGAGAAATGCCTCTTGCTCGTTTTCGGGAAACCATGTCCTGATGAGTTTGAACCGAGCCTGCTTACGGAAACCGGGATCGAGTAGACACTCTCGAAAGGTGGGATCTAATGAGATTTTAACCGTCGACTTCTCAGAGTTGCTCATACGACCATCCTCCTGCAGGGTAGTCCAGAAGTTCTGAGTGCCGAGATGGTGGAACGGTAAATCAACGCCCGGCCGCCCACCCCATCGGGGCTGAACAATCGCCCAGTAGGAATCGAACCTCAGACGCAGTTCGGGCGACTTATCTAAGCTGGAGGTAATTGCGGATTCATCCGCCAGATCCAGAATACAAAGAAGCAAAAGTGGCTTGTGGGGGGCAAATCTGGAACTTCCTTCTCCCTTCGCATGACTGACACTCGGGTTGAGTTTGCTAAGTTTGGCAAGCCAAGTGGATTGGTCGATATTCATCGTTCAAATGAGTCTGCCTTAACCTGTTTGTAGGAGAGTAAAATCGGACGGGTTGATTCCACCCGGACACCCTCCAAGTGAGCAAGCAATGCGCATACCGCTGAGGATCTATGGACTTTCAATTCGTTGAGGAGGGCGGTGTTGGACAGCTCCCCACTTGATTTCAAACTATCCCATGCGAGCTCGATCATCCAGGCATCCACGAGTTGGGGTCCGGTTCCCCTTGATTCTGTCCTTTCAGTTTCCATAAGAATTCCGATGGGGAGGATCTCCATGATCCTATTGGCCTGACCTTGAGAGATTGTCTTTACCGTTTGCCCGAGATGGAAAGTCCTACGAATCAGCGACTCTAGATCCGGGCTAAACACTTCCTCCTTGGATTCGGCGACTGCCTCCATGGAAGGTAATGCGCCAGAATGGTTCCAGAGATCCTCTGCAATGGTGGAAGACTCCCAGATCGGCTTCCAGTCTGGATCCCCACGGAAGCGGGACATCACCTCGACATTCTTGATGAGACCCGATGTGAGATTAGCCGAGCCTATCGCGGCAGTTGAGAATCGCGGTGCTCTCGCAAGGTAGAGCTTGGGGTGATATGTCCCTCCCGAGAGATTAAGAATTTTGACCCGGCACCCGAGTCTTTGCAGGGTATGTAGAGCTGGTTGTGTGGTGCTGCCAAAGACCGAGGTTAGTAGAACCCGTGCACTCGGACCGAGTTTCTGTAGCTCATTCTCGATGAGAGCGACCCCAGCGCGATTGATGAAAGCAACGCAGAGAATCGACTCAGTTGCATGATCGAAAACCGAGCGAATCCCCTTGAGGAGACCTCCATTGGGTCTACCTCCAAAGATTTCTATGTTCTGTTTAAGACTCTCGGGCATGGAGCAAAGATTGTTAATGGATAGATTATTCGAGAAGTGAGCCCTTTGGGAGTACTAAGCTGTATGGCGTCCGATTATTAACTCAAATGGCTCGGAAGTTTGGATGTAGGGCTAGGCGTCGAGAGGGAAGGCGTAGTAGTCCTACGCCGAGCGAGCAGCAACAACGCCCTGCGCCAAAATCCCAAGCCCCAAAGTCTTTGCCCAACGGAGTGAATCTTTCAGCACCTTACTCTCCCTAGCCACGGTCTCCCTGATTTTCTGAAGCAGCCTCCGATACTCTCCCAGCATCCGCAAAGCATCCTCCCCCATCGCATTCCCCTCAAACAGTTCCCGAGGCCGGGACTGAAAATCCAAGCCCGCCTGCAGATCTAGGGCAATGATAGGAACGCCGAGATCGGCATTCGAAAGCAGAAGTCTGCGATCTGGTTCAGCCTCCACGGAGCATCCCTCGATCAAGGACAACTCCCCTCCCCCCAGATCCAGGTGCAGAATGTCGATGAGCTTCCGCTCGAGATCCCAGAGCTCCCCAAGCTTCTCCTCGGACACGCCCAGATTGCGCAGATCCCTCACCTTCCTGAGAAAGGCCTCATAGTACTTGGGGTACTGTTCAAGGACCGGCAATCCGAACCTCTTCCTCATCCGGGTGATCCAGAGAGCGGGGCGGCCGAGACGTTCTGAGAGATCCTTTGAATTCATTTCATTGACTCTCCCGCAGCCTTACTAGACCTCTCCACAAAATCCGTCTCCTCGATAGGAAGGGTACCGGTGATGTCGAGTCGTCGCAGAGTCACAGTCCTGTGGTCATCGGAGAGGGTGGCATCCAAGACATCTCCCGGCTTGGCGGTCATGTGAATGAGCCCTCCATCCACGATGCCACTGAGTTGGACCTCCTTGAATATGCGGACCTGCTTGGGCCAGAACTTAGGATCTGGGAAGGACGGTCGAGAAACTTGAGGATTAAGGCCTGAAACTTGGGTGGAGTCGGCCGGAACTGACGTCGGGCCAGCACCCGGCTTGTTGAAGAAGCTTCCGATAAATCCGATCAGGAGAAGGATCCCAATCAAGAGAAGGCAGCCGTGTGTCTTCCGCTCAGTCCAAGGCTGATCAGGATGGTCGTAGCAGTGGTCGATGAAGTCATCCGGGATGGCATGCCCGTGGTCAGCGTAGAATTTCTTGAGTAACGTCTTGGAAACCTCTCTCTGCTGCTCCTTGACCTGCTGGAGGAGGGCGTCGGCCTGATCCGAGCCAAGGGTGCTGAAGTCGTAGCCCTTGAAGTTGACGTGATGGAGGTTGCTAAACTGAGCGATCTGGTCGGGGCGGATCGGGGCCTCATCGGGCTTGCGATCCGGGATGTGGAGGGTCCTGTCGACCTGATTGGACCTCACCCAAGATTCGGAGGGCATCGGAATGCCCGCATGTAGCTCGGCAACTCGCCGATGGCTGCTGTGGATGTCGGTGTAGGAGAGTCCGGTGCCCGGAATGCCGACCGTGGTACGGCTCCCGGAGGTCCCAAAGGTGTAGTGGGCTCCCCTCCCCCCGATACTGAGAGAGGTGCTACTCTTCCCGAAGTTCCAACGAACTCCGGGCAA
>CAINEX010000104.1 GCA_903847935.1 uncultured Spartobacteria bacterium
ATATTGCCGATATTCCACTTGCGGGGCTTCAGCATGAACTCCGCATCGACATTGTCGTAAGGGATGCCGATCTGGGAGAAATCGTAGAGCAAATTATTTACCAGCACTTGAACCGGAAGCATTGGCAGGAACTTCAGGAAGTAGCTGCTGCCGACCATCGAGAACATGTTTCCGAAGTTGGAGCTTGCTCCCATCCGAATGTATTTGATGATGTTTGCAAAGACCTTCCGACCTTCGAGGATGCCATCCTCAAGCACCATGAGACTCCGCTCGAGCAGGATGATATCGGCCGATTCCTTGGCCACATCGACAGCGGTATCGACCGAGATACCGACGTCGGCAACCCTCATGGAAAGAGCATCGTTGATGCCGTCGCCCATATAGCCGACCACATGACCTTTTTTCTGCAAAGCCATGATAATGCTCTCTTTCTGGGCAGGTGATAGCCTGGCGAAGACACTGGTCTTCTCGGCTAGGTCACCCAATTGGTCTTCGTTAAGACCGACAATCATATCGCCTGTGATGATCTCTCCAGCCTCCAGATGGACATCCTTGCAGATCTTACGCGTAACGAGGGCATTATCACCGGTAAGGATCTTCGTGGTGACTCCGTAACCAGCAAGAGAGGCGATGGCCTTTGCCGCAGACTCCTTGGGAGGGTCAAGGAAGGCGATGTAACCAAGCAGAACCAGATCGCTCTCGTCGGCAATGGAGAAGGATCCCTTCTCCCGGGAATACTCCCGATAGGCAATGCCAAGAACACGGTAACCATCGCGGCTCAAAGCCTCAAATTCCTCTAGGAGATCATTCTTAATGAGATCAATCATCATGTAGACCTCCTCGTCTACCTGATAGTGGGTGCAACTCTTGAAGATATCTTCGACGGCGCCCTTGCAGATCAAGACATGATCACCCTCGTAATCGACCACCACGCTCATCCGCTTACGCTGGAAATCAAATGGAATTTCATCGACCTTCTTACATCCACGATCCACATCAAGATCGGTGTGGGAGAGAACGGAGTTATCAAGCAGGTTGCGCAGTCCCGTCTGGTAGTAGCTATTCATGTAGGCATAGCGGAGGACATCGTCGCTCTGCCGGCCTGTCACATCGACGTACTTCTCCAGAATGACGCGGTCCTGTGTCAGCGTGCCGGTCTTATCCGTGCAGAGAATATCAATCGCGCCGAAGTTCTGAATCGCGTGAAGTTTTTTCACGATCACCTTCTTCTTGGACATCGCAAGGGCACCTTTGGCGAGGTTCACAGCCACCATCATCGGAAGCATCTCGGGGGTCATGCCGAGCGATACGGCCAATCCAAACATCAGTGCTCCGGACCAATCATGTTTCGTGATACCAATGATTAGGAAGACGACGCTGACCATCACCAGCATGAAACGAATCATGAGCCAGGTGAATCCGGCGATACCCCTATCGAAGCTGGTGAGGACAGGGGTGCTACCGAGTTTCTCGGATATGGAGCCAAAGTGTGTGCGAGTACCTGTATTCACAACGACGGCTTTGGCCGTGCCGCTTACCACATTGCTACCCTGGAAGACGGCATTCGGCATCTCGATGACAGCCTTGGACGGTTCAGATGGGGTCTCGGCATGCTTTTCGACGGGCATCGACTCACCGGTGAGGGAGGACTGACTCACAAAGAAATCCTTGGCCGTGATGAGTCGTAGATCGGCGGGGATGATCGATCCGGCCTGAAGGACAACAATGTCTCCAGGGACGATATCTGCCATGGGAAGCTCCACTTCCTTTCCCTCGCGCATGACATGGCAGTTGGTCTGCACCATGGCATTGAGTGCCTCCACAGCCTTACCAGACTTGCTCTCCTGATAGTAGGAGAGCCCAACCGAAATCACAACCATGAGGCCCACAATCGTGGCGGAGGCGGGATCGCCTGTAGCAAGGGAAATAGCAGCAATGACAAGCAACTGAATGACAAGCGGATTCTTGCAACGCATCAGGATCTCCATGAGGAATCCGTTCTTTTTCTTCTGGCCAAGGTCGTTTGGGCCCCATTCGGCACGGAGAGCCTCGATATCCTTCTCGGCAAGTCCCTGTTCGCCGCTCTTCATGAACCAAAGCGCGTTCTCGAGTTGCTTACAGCAGACCTCAAGCAAGCGTTTCTCGTGATCCGTCACACTTTCAGAAGCTTTCTTTTTTGCTTGGGAGAGACCGGCAGGAGTAATTTTTCCAAAGAGGTTCTTAGTCATGGTAATCGCCTATCTGTGCCAGTTGAGGGGTTCTACCCGCAAGCCTCAACTCTTTCAGTGATGAAATCGTCACATTGAAATTAAGGTGCAGTCCATCTAAAGTAGGAATCTGGGTCGAGTGAATATCCCTCTTCCCCTACCCGATCCGAACGGCGTTCCTACGATCGAGTTTCAAGACCCCCGGTCCATCCAAAGTAAGCAGAGCTTTCGGATCGGTGATCTTCTCACCCCTCCACGAAACACTACCCCCTTCCACGAGACGGCGGATGTCACCACGAGACTTCTTGACAGAAAAGGCGTGCTCAAATGCATCGACACCAAGGGAAATAATATCACGGGGAAAGTCATCTGCCGGCGAATAGGGCGGTAATTCGGCCGCATCAAGATCCTTCTTTGAAAAACGGAGTTCAAACTCCTCTCGGGCATGTCGGGACTCCGCCGAGGAATGGAAGCGGGCAGTGAGACGTTCGGCCAGTGACTTTTTCGCCTCCATGGGATGGATTTCAGGGGAAAGCTCCTCCTGCAGTAGAAGACGGTAGTACTCGCCCATCTGCTCGTCAGAAATACTCATGAGCTTCCCAAACATTTCGCCGGGGACATCGGTGACACCGACGGCGTTACCAAGGCTCTTGCTCATCTTCTGGATCCCATCGAGTCCGGTTAGAATGGGCAACATCATCGCCACCTGCTGATACTGGCCCTCCTCGTGCTGGAGATCACGACCAACCAGGATATTGAAAAGCTGGTCGGTGCCACCAAGTTCCACATCAGCCTTGATCACCACAGAATCCCATCCCTGCATGATCGGGTACTGGATCTCATGGGCACGCACAGGGAGCGCCTTGTCAATCCTCCCGCGGAAATCCTCGCGCTGGAGCATCTGCTGGAGTGTGACACGGCTATTGAGCCTGATTACATCCTGAAAGGTCATCCTGCCGAACCACTCACCATTGAAGCGGACCGAGGTTTTCTCGGGGTCCAGAATCTTGAACGCCTGATCCTGATAGGATTTGGCATGCTCCATCACCTGCTCGTGGGAGAGGTGGGGACGGGTGGCCGAGCGACCGCTCGGGTCGCCGATCATGGCCGTGAAGTCACCGATGATTAGGACCGCCTCATGGCCAAGCTCCTGAAACTGGCGCAACTTCGAGAGACCGACCGTGTGCCCAAGATGGATGTCAGGTGAAGTGGGATCCACTCCTAGTTTCACCTTGAGAGGGCGTCCAAGAGCCAACTTGGCGGCAAGTTCTTTCTCACTGAGGACTTGGGCACATCCAGATACGAGCGGGGCAATTTGGTCAGCGGGAGCAATCATGTGGGTTCTTTACTGAAAAATAGAAGCTTGAGGTGAACAGAATCAGGGCGCTTTGTTGAGGAGATTCCTCACCTCATCCATGGTGAGACCCTTTTTGACCGCCTGCTGAAGCTTTTCATTGTTATCAATGGCCCCTTGGGTCGCACCTTTCGGTGTGTAGTTGCGTGTGACGTACGAATCACGGGCCGAGTAAGGGCTTTTCTTATCCAAGCCAGAGTAACTGCCCGTCGCGACCTCTTTGGTTGGAAAGCTCTTGGGGCCACCGAGGGATTTCACCTGATAATCTTTGATGTTTTTATCCGGAAAGATAAAACGTCCGAGCCAGTTTTTTTTGATCCCGTCAAAGGACTTGGTCGCGAATGACTTTGATCCGAATTCCTTGGTTCCGGAATACACCTTGGTGTTGAGCTCCTTCATTTTTACACTTCCCAAAGGGTGGTATATTTTATCGTTGTAGGGGCTCTTGGACTTGGTATCGGGATGGAGAATTCGATCGAGCATTCCCTTCTCCTTGGGAGCGGCATCTGCTCCAGCATTATTACTCATGGCCAAATCAGCAGATCCCAAAAACATAACAATCAGAAAGAACACCCGACTCATCGCTATATCCTACAACTGCGCCTGAGACTTGGGCAACCATTCGTCATGCCTCCCTCTTTTGACTCCACAGGACACCAATTCATTCAGGAAGAAACACCCGAAACGTGAAGATATGTTGCATGACGCCCCCAGAGTGTTAGGAAATAAGCATGCAGTATATCACTCTTCACTCCGGATTTCATCCCCTGCTGGCCTTCGGTATTCCGAGCGGACCTGACTTGATCATCCTGCTGGTGATCGTTTTGGTTCTATTTGGCGCAAAACGTCTTCCAGAGCTTGCGCGGGGCCTTGGCCAGAGCGTGAACGAGTTTAAAAAAGCCAAGGATGAGTTTGATAAGGAGGTCTCGAAGACGAATACAGTTTCCAATCCAGAGATCGCAGCCGCCGCTCCTGCCACATCGGAGTCAATTTCAACATCACCTGCTCCCATCAAGGACGAGCAGAAACCTTCCTGAAGATAAGATCGCTACTATCGACTGAGAGTTGGAGCTAGTTTATGAAGACGATCTCTGCACTGGGGATCGTCCTTAGTTATTTCTTATTCGTCGGTGTCGTTTATGGCGGAGGAACGAACGGATTTCGGATCGCTTCCTACAATGTGGAGAACTACATCACGATGCCGCGTCGGATCGATGGAGTCCTAAGGGCGAAAGCCGGGAAACCGGAGAGGGAACGCAACGCCGTCGTCCGCATGATCGGTGTGATAAGACCCGACGTGATAGGCTTGGAAGAGATCGGGGAGCCCAGGCAGTTTGAGGACTTGCAGCGTCGACTACGCAAGGAGGGCCTTGATTTTCCTTATTCAGAATACCTCCAAGCCGCCGACACTACCCGCCACGTCGCCCTTCTGAGCCACATTCCTATCGTGGAGAACCATTCGCAGAACGACATGCCACTACGGGTAAACGGCATCACTCTTCACAGCCCACGGGGTATTCTGGACGTCACGGTGGAGCCGTACCCCGGAAAGCGGATTCGCATCCTCTGCGTCCATTTGAAAGCCAAGCTCGAAGTCGCTGAATACGATGAGGCTAAAATGCGGCTGGCTGAGTCTCAATATCTCAGGCGCTATGTCCGCGATATATTGCGCACGGACCCATCGGCACGCCTTGTCCTGATGGGAGATTTCAACGACACGAAGAACGAGAAGACGATCTGGGAAATCATGGGAAAACCGGAATGGCCTGACAGCCTCAAGGCACTCCCACTGACTGATGATCGGGGTGAGTTTTGGACGGAGTTCTGGGCATACGCCGACGTCTATTCGCGCATCGATTACCTGATGGTTTCCAAGAAGCTTGAAAGCGACATGGAGCCGTCTCAATGTGGAATCTGTCGCCCTTCGTTTTGGAACGAGGCGAGTGATCACTGCCCTGTCTACATGACCCTCAAAGCAAATCCTGCCCCTTCCAAAGACATCCCATGAATCGTCGCTCAGCTTTCCTGATTATTGCCCTTATTGGAGGCATACTGGCTAAGGGTCACGCGGATTGGGCCGAGGTGACAGCACTGGATCTCCCCGTTACCAAACTCTCGTCAGACCCTGCCAAGGCAAAATCAGCCATGGCTTCCCACTTCAATCAGCAGATCAGGGCCAATGAGTCGTTCCTCAAGGATTTCCCAAATGACTCCCACTCCTATGAATCAAAGGTGAGACTGGAAGTCGCTAGAGCACGGCTTGCTTCCCTCGAACCGGATCCCAGAGCAGTCAATGTGGCACTTGTGCGCTTGATGGAGCTTGAAAAGCAGGCTTCCGATCCGACTCAACGTGCGGAAACAATGTTCCGGAGAATCTCCCTGCAGTGGCAGAATCTTGGCAATGATGCGGATCAGCGACGTGAACGTGCCGTGACCAGCGCCCGTATTTTCTCAAACGAATTTCCAAGCGACCGAAGGGCTCCACGACTGTTGGCCGAAGCCTCGGTTCTTTGTGACAATGATCCAGTACAGAAACGCAAACTCATCAACGAGGCAATAGCCCTTGGAATCACATCGAGCGATGAAGCTTTAAAAATGAAGTTGGAGGATGATCTGCGGCGTCTGGATCAACTGGGTAAGCCTGTCCAACTCAGCTTTAAGGACACTCATGGTGAACAGATTGACCTCTCCCAATACCGTGGTGATGTTGTGGCCATTGTCTTCTGGGCGGCAGAATCAGCTCCCTGTCTGGTTTGGATCCGCGACTTTGCCACCTATGCCTCAGAAATACCCAGCCTTAAAGTTATCGGAGTGAGCCTCGATCAGGATAAAAAAGATCTCACGGCGGCAACAAAAGCCCTTCATATCGACTGGCCCATGGCATTTGACGGAAAAGGGTGGCAATCCAGCATGGCTCGACGCCTTGGGATCAATGCGCTCCCGACACTCTGGCTGATCGACCGTCATGGATGCCTGCGTGCTCTCAATGCCCGGGATAACTATCAATTGAAGATCAAGGAGTTGCTTCTGCAACACTGAGGTCCCCACAAGATAGTATTTTGGCCTGATATTTGCTTTTATCTTTTGCCTACTCAAGGCAACACCATCACAAATTCCCCATCCCATGCTGACAGACGACTACAAGACGGAAGATTTTTTTGACGAGATGTTCCGTGAAGAGGGAGGGGTACGACCACACTATCAGAAGGTTGCCGACCGACTTAAGGCACTAGATCCAGCCGAACACCGGCGCAAGCAGACAGCTGTGGACCTTGCCTTCATGCGGAGCGGTGTGACCTTCACCGTCTACAACGATGATCAGGGGACCGAGCGCATCTTTCCATTCGATCTCATGCCGCGAGTCATCCCTGACACCGAGTGGCAGAGGATCGAAAAGGGACTCATTCAGCGCATCACGGCACTCAATCTCTTCCTCCACGACATCTACCACGATCAGAAGATCCTGAAGGATCGGATTATCCCGCCGCACTATATCTTGGGAGCCAAACATTTCCGCAGGGAATTCATGGGTTTCAATGTCCCCAAGGACATTTACATCCACATCTGCGGAACTGATCTCATCCGTGATCGGCAGGGTAATTACCTAGTCCTTGAAGACAATCTGCGTTGTCCCTCAGGGGCCAGCTACATGCTTGAGAACCGCGCCGCCCTCAAGCGGGCCTTTCCCGATCTCTACCGTTCCGCGCGTGTTCACCCGGTCGACAGTTACTCGGCGGAACTCCGCAAAGTCCTCCAGTATGTAGCACCTGCCTCGCTGCCAAGCTCCCAGCCAAACGTCGTTCTCCTGACTCCGGGAGTCTTCAACAGCGCCTACTTTGAGCATGCATTCCTTGCTCGACAGATGGGAATCCCGATCGTCGAGGGTCGCGACCTTGTTGTCCGTGATGCACGTGTCTACATGCGTACCACCTCCGGACTCGTTCCGGTCGATGTCATCTACCGCCGGATCGACGATGACTTCCTTGATCCCACCGTTTTCCGTCCCGATTCCTTGCTCGGGGTTCCAGGCCTCGTCAATGCCTATCGCTCCGGCAATGTGAGCCTAGCCAACAGCATCGGGACTGGAGTGGCCGATGACAAGGTGGTCTACTACTTCGTGCCGAAGATTATCAAGTATTACCTCGGGGAGGAGCCGATCCTGCCGAATGTCGATACCTTCCTGGCCAGTGAGAACGAGGATCGGCTCTTCATCCTTGATAATTTGGAAAAGCTGGTCGTTAAATCGGCCAATGAGGCGGGTGGCTACGGCATGCTCATGGGCCCTTGGGCCACACAGAAAGAAATTTCAACTTTCCGGGATCAGATCAGAGCAAACCCGCGCAACTTTATCGCCCAACACCCGATCTCGCTCTCACGTCATCCCACATGGTGCAGTAGCGACGAGGGAGGCACTCTCGAGGGGCGTCATGTCGATCTCCGCCCCTATATCCTCTATGGAGAAAATATCTCCGTGACTCCAGGCGGCCTGACCCGTGTCGCCCTGCGCAAAGGATCACTTGTAGTGAACTCCTCCCAAGGTGGCGGTTCAAAAGACACATGGGTACTCAACGGCGATTCCTAAGGCTCAAGATTTCAGACCCTTTAAACCTTAAGACCCGAGGAATTATATTTTTCAATTCATGAGTGAACTGACGATTTCCACAAACCAGAAGCCGATTTCAAACCGGCGCGATAATCTGGTTATGCTCTCCAGAGTGGCCAACTCCCTCTACTGGATGAGCCGCTACATCGAGCGGTCCGAAAATATCGCCCGCTTGCTGGACGTAAACCTTCAGTTGATGCTCGATTTTTCTGATCTTAATGACCAACAACTGAAGGATCATTGGTTGCCCATCCTCTGCTCGGCCGGAGACGAGGAGACCTTTTTCAAGCTCTATGACAAGGCAGACAGTGAGACAGTCACTGAGTTTCTGACCTTCCGTGAAGAGAATCCCAATTCCATTATCTCGTGCCTTTTTTCAGCCCGTGAAAACGCCCGCCAGGTGCGTGACCAAATCTCGTTGGAAATGTTTGAGACCCTCAACGAGTGTTACCTCTTCCTCAAGTCCAAGAGCGCAAGGGAGGTCTGGCAGACAGGTGCCCACGAGTTCTACGAGCAAATCAAGAAATACTCCCACCTCTTCCAGGGGCTCACCGGATCGACCTTTACCCGCAACGAAGGTTACGAATTCATCAACTTGGGCAAGTTCCTCGAGCGTGCGGACAAGACCACCCGCATTCTGGATATCAAGTATCATATTCTCCTTCCCAGCGTGGCCGATGTGGGTGGAGCTATCGATACAGCCCAATGGCAAGCCATCCTCCGCTCTGCAAGCGCACTTGAAGCTTATCGTCGCTTTCATGTGGAAGATATCCTGCCAAAAAAAGTAGCCGAGTTCCTGATCTTCTCCACCACCTTTCCAAGATCGATCATGTCCTGCATGCGGCATCTCGACGAAGACCTGCACCGGCTGAGCGGTAAGGAACGTCGTGAATACAAGAGCGATAAAGAGCGGGCTTTCGGGAAGTTACTCTCCGACCTGAACTTCCTGACCATCGATGAGATTCTTAACAGCGGACTTCATCAGTTCTTGGAAAAGGTACAGGCAACACTCGATAACCTCGATGATCATATTTATCAGGAATACATGTACCATCCACCGGTGGATTTCGAATCAGAGATCTTCCTTCAACAGCAGCAGATGCAGCAGCAATAGCCATGATTTTCACTGATAATGCCAGCACGGGAAGTAAGGAACTTCCTTGGACAGAGCCACTGCTTCTCAACATCTCTCACCTCACGCGTTATACCTACGAGGGGCAGGTCAAGGACAGTTTCAACGAAGCTCGACTCCAACCGGTCAGCGACTCACTTCAGCAGTGCCGCGATTTTCATTTCAAGATTAATCCCAACTCCCCCGTCCGGGATTATCCGGACTTCTACGCGAACTGCGTCCATTACTTTGATGTGCCCGAACCGCACGAGTCACTTGAGGTTCAGGCCATCTCCAGTGTCCAGACACTCCCGGAAAGCCGTGGACCAATACCTGTTGCCGGACCCGATGCAATCTCTGCATCACCGATGAAAGAGCAGTTTTTCGACTTCCTCCATAGCTCGGAATTCGTATCCCTTGAGGCGGATGTCTGGCGAGAAGCCGTTGATGCTCTTCCCTCTGGGGTCACGGACATCTGGCCGGATACGGTGGCAATCGGAGAACACATTCATCGAAACTATAAGTATACACCACTCTCAACGAACGTGAACACACGAGCCGTCGAGGTCGTAAAGAAGAAGCAGGGGGTCTGCCAGGATTTCGCCCACCTCATGCTTGGACTCTGCCGGACTCATGGCATCCCGGCGCGATACGTCAGTGGATATTTCCTTAACAAGAACCGCCTTCCAGGGGAAATTGAGGCCAGCCATGCATGGCTCGAGGTTTTTATTCCTGGATATGGCTGGAAGGGATATGATCCTACGCACCGCCGTGAAACTGATACCCGCTACGTGAAACTGGCTGTTGGCCGTGACTACAGCGACATCAGACCTGTTGGAGGCACCTTCCGGGGCAAGGGAACTCGTAAAATGGTCGTCGAGGTCACTGTGGACCGGGTTGTTTAGTGCGAAACGATCCCGCGGTTCAGTTTTTAGTTCTTCTTCTCCGCGATCACTTCGCTGATCACGGTAAGCGTCTCCCTGAGGTTTTGATCCAAGGTAAGCTTCGAGGCCAGCTTTGCACAGTCTGAGCGGGCCTGATCCGATCGAGCGGGATCTTTCAGGATACCGAACCATTTTTGAAGAGCACTGGAAAGCGCTTGAAGATCCGAGGACTCGGCGATTACCTCCCCGTGAACTCCGGGGGTCATGATTTCTGAGACGCCATTGGCAGCCGTCGTGATGACGGGCAATCCAGCACTCAGCGCCTCGAGGGTAGCTAGGGGAAAAGGATCAAAGAGGGTAGGAAAGAGAAAAAGATCAGCGGCATCGTAAACCGCAGACATCTTCGAAACTCCTCCTAGAAACCGTATGCAGGGTGAGGCATATCGTCTGCGATCCCCCTTCCCCGCGACGAAAAGCTTCACATTCGGATACCCCTCTGCATTGAGCTTCTCGACTGCGGAAATCGCGAAACGGAGGCCTTTACGTTCCCAACCTGTTCCCACAAAGAGAACCACTTGTTCTTCTGCTGGAATGCCGATGTCCATGCGGGCCTTCAATCGTTCATCTGATTTGGTTGGGGCCCTGCTGGGAACACCGTTGCGAATGAGGGTAATCCTTTCCTCCGGATAGCCATAGAGGCTCTTGATCTCACGACTGATCTTATCGGAGAGAGATATAATTCGCCTCGTCGAGGAAGCAGTGAAGAGTTCCCTCTCCAATCTCAGTTTTTCCAAGTGCTTAGGACTGATTTTCTGAAAGATCCTGGCCCAAGGATTCATATACTTGGAACGTTGCTCTAGCCACGCAGCATGGAGCCCCTCGTCTGTTCGGTAGAGATCACAACCAGGAACCTTCTCGACCGAAAGAATCACGTCAAAGGAGATCCCTGAGGAATTCCTCAGTTTCGCCACTTCAGCACTATATTTGGAGAGAGATTGTCCATTGCACCTGAGAATCTCACCCCCGGGCCACTCCTCAATAGGCCACTCCTCAGTGCCAAGCAGAACGACACGATGCCCCTCCCTGCGCAAACCTTCTGCCAACCCCTTGAGATAGACCTCTACACCTCCGGTTGGGGAATACCCCCTCCGGAGGAATCCTATCGTAAAAAGTGGCCCAGTCATCATTCCTACATTTTCCAAGATTCCATGTCATGGCGATCACAGAATTTGCTAACGGTAGCTGGGCTTGTTTACATTTCCGAAACGATGAGCCGCCGCTCCCCATCAAGAAATTCCTTTAACAAATCGGAAACGCCGGTCCCTTCCGATCTCCTCAAAGAGGAGTTTTTGGAGCATTTAGGTGAGGGTAAAAACTATTCCCTTCAAACGCTCAAAGCATACGGCCAGTCACTAGAACAGTTTCAAAAATTCCGCCCTCAACTGGCTTGGAACCATGCAACAGCCGATGATTTCAGGGCATTCCTCTTTGAGATGATGAAAAAGGGGCGCTCCCGCGCGACGATCCGCCTCACCTTTTCGGCCTTGCGCAGCTTTTTCAATTATCTGACGGCGCAGGATGTTCTTCCTTCAAATGTCCTAAAGTTTGTCTCCCTCCCAAAACTCGAGAAAAAGCTACCCCAGTTCCTGACCATGCCTCAGGTAAGCGCACTGCTCGATCAGCCTATCGTACAATTAAAGTCAAAACAGGCACCAGGGTGGATGCATCTCCGTGATGCCGCAATCCTCGAACTATTCTACTCCTCAGGACTACGTCTTGCTGAACTTGCCTCCCTTGATGTAAGGGATCTTGATCCGATCGGGGAGACGGTGCGTGTGATGGGAAAAGGGTCGCGTGAGCGAATCGTCCCTGTAGGAGGACTTGCGCTGGAAGCCCTGTCACATTACCGCCATCAGGCGAACGTGCAAAGTGGCCCCCTTTTTCTGAACAAAAGCCTCAAGCGACTGGGACACCGATCGATCTGGCTCCTGTTGAAAAAGTATGTCCAGGCCGCCGGACTTCCATCGACGCTCAGTCCTCACAAACTCCGTCACTCTTTTGCCACTCACTTGCTGGATAATGGAGCTGATCTTAGAAGCGTTCAGTCACTGCTCGGACATGCTAGCCTCACCACGACCCAGATCTACACCCACGTGACCACTGATCGCCTCAAGCGTGCATACGATGCAGCCCATCCGAGAGCGTGATTCTATATCGATTGATTAGATCGTTATATCTCTGAAAAATACCTGATTTTTCTCGTCAGGATATTTATTTCTTCTAAAATAGATCTTTCACTCTGTTAATCCGCCAATCAAACGGAACATTCCAGAACTTAAAAGACCTTTCACAACATTAATCAACGCCATAATAGGTCGCATTAATAATTTACAATACACCATGAGCACTGAACCCACAGCAGCCAAACCCCTAGCCGCAAATGAGGGAATGAAAATCAATTCCCGACATCTACGCGGACATATTGCAGAGGACCTAGCCGACACATCCACGGGAAACATTTCCGAAGAGAGCAATCAACTCTCCAAGTTCCATGGTCTCTACATGCAGGATGACCGTGATCTGCGCAACACCCTTAAGAAAGAAGGAAAGGAAAAAGCCTTTGCTTTCATGCTCCGAGTCCGCCTAGCCGGGGGGAAGGCCACACCAAAACAGTGGATCGTCCTGGACAAACTTGCTGATGCAGTTGCCTCCCCCTCCCTGCGACTGACAACACGCCAGACCTTCCAGTTCCATGGCGTGCTGAAAGGAAACGTTAAAAAGCTCATCAAGGGGATGAACCAGGTCCTGCTCGACTCCATCGCTGCCTGCGGCGACGTGAACCGCAATGTCATGGCCCCTCCGAATCCCGAGCGCTCTGAGATCCTTCAGCAGGTCTACGAGGATGCTGCGAACTGGAGCAACTACGCCCTCCCCAAAACTCGCGCCTATCATGAGATCTATCTCGACGAGGAACTCGTGGCTGGTGGAGAACCCGAGATTGAGCCGATGTACGGTGACACCTATCTCCCACGCAAATTCAAGACCGGCTTCGCCATTCCTCCTTCCAATGACGTCGATGTCTTTTCCCAGGATCTGGGCTACATCGCGATCGTCGAGAATGGAAAACTCGCCGGGTATAATGTGACCGTAGGCGGCGGCCTCGGCATGAGCCAC
>CAINEX010000105.1 GCA_903847935.1 uncultured Spartobacteria bacterium
AGGGGCTGCCGTTGTAGGGAACATTGGTGGCTCCATAGATCGTGATTACCGGAGAAGCGGGGGAGATAAGCAGCGTTCCGGTGGTCGACCCCACATAGGTGGAATTGGTGATCAATGCGACCACCGTATACGATCCGGCGTTGGTGGGGGGATTGGTGGAATGATAATTGGAATTAGTATACAGGACGGAGAGTGGCAGATTGCTGGGGGTTGTGCTCAAAGAGACTGGTTCGGCCAGACCAGAGAAGCTCTGATTCAAGTTGCTCAATGACACACTTCCTGAAAGTTGAGATGCCGTAATGACGACCTGCCCTGTGCCGCCTTGGCCTCCTGCGGCTTGACCACCAATTGTGCCCTCGACGGCTCCCGCCCCGCCACCTCCAGGTGAGGAGCCATTCCCGCCGCCGCCTGATGTTGTTACGCCGGTTCCTCCGCTGCCTCCGCCAGTTGGGGCTGTCGCACCGGTGATTGTGGTCGCGCTTAGGCCGGAAGCGTTTGTTCCTGCACTGCTTCCTCCCCCACCTGAAAATCCATTGGCATGGCTTCCCAGCATGCCGCTTCCTCCCGCATAGAGGATGTTGCCGCTGCTTCCGTTTGTTGTTCCGCTTCCACCATTTTCAATGACTTGTCCAGTTCCGACAGCACTGCCTCCGCCGGTTCCTCCCTTGGCGATGCATCCTGATGTTGGTTCGTTGCTGGAGACCCCAATCCAGGAATCTCCGCCTGCCACGGCAGATCCTGCATTGGTGGAATTATTAAAACCTCCAGCACCTACATTGATCACATACATCGCCCCTGGCGTGACGGGATAGTTGCTTGTTAAGGCAAAGGCGCCACCCGCTCCTCCTGCTGCATACTGGGTACTGCCATTGGTTGTCTTTAAGGCGCTGCCGCCGGCTCCTCCCGCCCCCCAGCACTGCACTTGCAAAGAGGCGACATTGGAGGGACAGGTCCAGCTATAAGTGCCGGCTATGGAGTAGCTGCTGGAAATGTTTGTGGTCGTGAGTTGGATGACAGCTGCATTTGTACCGTATTGGTTGTAAGCAACGATCGTGAAGGGAGTTGATCCTGTATTGGCGACCGTGCCGGTGATAATACCTGTGTTCGTGTTCAGGGTGAGGCCTGTCGGCAAATTATTGACGCCGAAGCCAGTAGGGTTATTGGTCGCAAGAATCTGGTAGATGAAGGGTTCCCCTTGCAGGGCCAAGGGGTTCAAATTTCCGGTGATAGCGGGTAGGTTGCTACTGATCAGGAGGGTGGCATTTGTGCTGGTAGAGGTGTAGTTGGCTGTGCCGGAAATTGAGGCGATGACAGAGTAGTTACCAGCCGCACTCGGGGGATTGGTCGAGGGACCATAGGCGTTGTTGCTGTAGCTCACAACAACGGGGAGACTCTGGGGGAGAGTTGTTACTGAAACTGACTCCGGAGAGCCCGAGTACAGTTGGCTAGTGTTGGCAACTGTGATTGTCGGAGTTGCCTGAGTAATTGTCAGCACGCCTGTTCCCGAGATGATATAATTAGAGTCAGCGCAGGTCGTGATGAGCGAATAGCTCCCCACATTCGTTGGAGGTAGGGGGGAAGGTCCATAGAAAGAATTGCTATAGACCACGGAGCAGAGCGCCTGTTCTCCACTGGGGAGCACGCTTACCGTTGCCGCATCACCAGAACCCGAATACGGCTGGTTCGTGTTGCCGTAAGTGGCGCTAGCCTGAACAGTCGAGTAGAAGCGAGCAGAAAAGGTTTGGCCGGCGGCCGCATTGACCGGAACGGTAAAGCCGATATTGCTACCGTTAGTCACGATGCTATTGATCCCAGAGCTACCATTGAGAAACTGATAGTTGCCCGGGGCATTGTAGCTGACGCTGATGGATCCTTTGTTGGTCTGAGTCGGATCGCTGATGGAAAGGTCGATGTAGGCTCCGTTGCTTTGGACCAGGACGCTTGATTTCGCATTCACGGAAATCGAGCCAGAGGTGTAGTTGGTGCTTTGCCAGAAGTTGGCTGCGGTAATCCCGAGTTGGGTCTGGCGGACGCATTGCGCGTTGGTGGAGTTTTCCACGATTGATACCGGCGGATCCGAGGCATAGGCGGCGGCAGCAGATGCTGAATAACCCGGCATCACGACATACGAGTAGCTCGCGTTGGTAGGATTGACACCGTGGCTGAACCACATCGTGAAGAAGTTGTTCGTATTGGTTGTGGTGGATCCGGCACTCATGATCTGCGACTGTGATCCGGTTCTTTGCTCTCGAAGCAGTTGGAGGGTGGGAGTTGTGGGGAAATAGTAACTGATATCGCTTCCTGTTACCCTCCCGCTTAAGTGAACGTAGCTGACCCCGGCGATTGCATTTGAAGTAGGTAGATTAGTACCAAAATTTGTGCCGTTTACCTGAATGGCATCATTACCCGCTTGGCTGATGATCCTGTTCTCCACGATCGTTTCGATGATGTGGTTGGTGGAACTCGTAATACCGGCACCCAGACAGACAACTTCATTCGTGAAGAAGAACCAGGACTTCTTGGCCACCAGGTTATTTTGTAATGCAGCCTGATCATTGAGTTGCATGCCGAAAGCCCCGTAGCCGCCATGAGAGACTCCTCCCACCCAGCTCTCGGTAGAGTTAATCGCTTCATCCTGACCATTTACAGAGGTGCTGGCCGTAACGACGATGTTTGTGAAAACCTGCTGTGAGTCGACTGTAATGCCCGCGTACCTGTTGTTATTAACCGTCCACCAGTAATTGTCGGAGTATTGGCCCTGATCGGCATTGTAAATGTAGGTGGAGCCATCCCCATCATGCTGGCCCTGATAGTTGTCCCCGATGATGCTCTCGTAATTCATCATCCGGGTCGAGTAGCTCTCAATACCGAATCCCCATGTTTGGGCCAAGTGAACATCACAGTCCATGCATGGGAAGATATAATTGCCAACCAATGGGGGGCGGGGAATAACGTTGTTATTTGTCATCAAAATCTCGACGGCTGGAAGCATCGAAAGGGAGCAATTTGCCAACAAGGTGAAGTAGGTGTTGGTTTGGGCCCAGGCCTTCACCATCGATTGCATGGCACCCGAGTAAGGTGCCGGGACGAACGATGCGATTCGGAGAATATCTTCGCTCGCGGTCTCCCCGCCGCTGAAAAACTGATTGTTATTATCCCGTGATCGTCCTGAACAGATTGTAAGCGACTGCCCATTGTAGATGATCGGCTGAAAGGCGTTGAAGACCCAAGTGATGAGGTTGGTCCAGTTGGATGCATAACCAAGACTCGTTGAGTTGGTGATGTCCCAAGCAGAACCGCTGAGCATTTGCAGCGTCGAAGGGGTGATATCAAGTAAGGCTATCCCGTAACCCGAATTGTAGGGGAATCCTCCATAGTAGGGGGGATTCGATCCGGTGGGACTGGATTGGGAGTGAAAGACAAAGGATCCGTCCGCATAGAATCCATCTCCATTGGTCACGAACGGAAATACAAAGCTTCCGTAAGCAGAGGCCCCCTCCGTGACTTGGGTTGAATTTTTAAGCAGGACACCGGCCACGGTGATTACATTGGCTTTGTTGGCGCAGTTGGCTCCCGTGAAGTGAGGTGTGCTGCCTGGGGAGTTAGTGTTGTACTGCTCCTGATTGTTGACAGCTGCCATGTAAGAGGAGATCTGATTGGAACTCAGATTCGTATAGAGTATCGCTACCGTGTTCACCAGTGCCTGGGGCGCAACAACCTCCAGATCATGCCAACCCCATGCTTTAGGGAATTGGGAGGTAAGATCGTGAGGGGTATTAGAGTTATACCAATTGGCGTTCATCCAATCGAGACCATGGATGATGTTGGTTAGGAGGTTTGTATTCCCCTGTAGGCTTGATCCCTGAAGGATATAGGCTTCAGCCATCGTCTGAAGCTGTTGGTAAGTGGTGACAAAAAACGTTGAATCCTGGTTGGAACCATTCGTGATCGGGATATTACTGAAGAGCCAATTGGTGTTGGTATTGCCCTTCATATAGCCAAGGTAGGTGGATCCTTGAGAAGCAATCTGGCTTACTGCGGCGCTGATGTAGGGATCGTTGATGTTGTAGTTGTTCGTAGCGCCAGGAGTAAAATTTGTCATCCCGGTAAGGATGGAGACCCAATTGGTACGCAGGGTGTCGTAGGGGTCGGCTTTTGCTGACGGCGAGGTAAAGAGGGAAGCCAATAGAGCGAGGGCACCAAACCTCGAAAGTTCGGCTACACGGGTGAGCCTTGGGGGATTTGAAAGCATCGTGAAGACAAAGAGGTACTCAACTTAAAAAGTAGCACTATTCATCGGATAATCCACCCGATTGAGTGTCAGAGGCCTTACTGCAACCAAGCCTTGAGTCTGTAGAACCACTTGGGACCGATGGAAGCGTTGGTTGAGAGGGAAATGATCTGATTGGAACCGGTGATATTTGAATATCCAGCTACAGGAGTCCAAGAGGCATTGGTGAGGTTGGTGGTGGCCTCCAGATTGTAGTAACGGGAGAGACCCGAGTAT
>CAINEX010000106.1 GCA_903847935.1 uncultured Spartobacteria bacterium
GCGTTGCTTCTGGTTGCTGGAGTTCCCCCCGCAATGGGATTGCTTTGGTGCGGTTTGATCGGTTGCGCACTCACGGGCTATGCTCTCTGGCGTTGGGGTGGGGCGGTTGCACTGGCGGCCTTTCTCTTCAATGGGGGGTGTGCCGGGGTCGTCCTTCTCAAGACGGGGTGGGGGGGGAATCCTGATGAAGTGAGTGAGTGGAAAAATCTCTTCCTGACCTTGTTTGTAACTCAGCGCGGCTTTCTTTACGCCCTGCCTGCGGGCTTTTTACTCCTCACGACATGGCGCAAGGAGAGTTTTGATCCAGGGAAAAAAAGAGTCCTCCCACTTGGCATTCAAGCCCTTCTTCTAGGAGTGATGCCCCTGTTCAGTATCCACGCCGCTCTCTTTCTAGGAGCAGCCATGGCGGGGCTCGCTCTTCTTGCTCCCTCTTCCCGTGAACGGATCGGTCGGTTGGCCCTCGTTGCGTGGCCTCCGATGGCTCTCTTCGGATGGATGATCACCACCGGCGCGGGCGGTTCTTCGGCCATGCATGCGGTCGGTTGGCGGATGGGTTGGATGTCGGACGGCACTCTCTGGTTTTGGTTTTGGAACTTCGGCATGACCCTGCCGCTTGCCCTTCTTCGCTGTTTTCATTTATTTGGGAACAGAGGGAGTACTAAAGAGCGCGCCTTTGTATGGCCTGCAAGCCTCATCTTCACCATGTGTCTCTTCATACGCTTTGCACCCTGGCCTTGGGACAACACGAAGCTCATGATCTGGTCGTGGATCGTAGTGGCTCCTTTTCTTTGGGATGGATTACTGGCCCGACGCTCCATCGCGATACGTGTGTGTGCAGTCATCCTGCTCTTCGGATCAGGAGCCGTCACCCTTGCCGCGGGGCTCGATGGCAGGCATGGCTACACACTCATCGGGCGCAGTACCCTAGACAAAACGGCTTGGGATTTACGCGGCCTCCCCCCCGAGGCGGTGATCGCCTGTGCCCCTGAATATAACCACCCGGTCCTGATGCTAGGGCACCCTGTGGTTTGCGGGTACGAGGGGCACCTCTGGAGCCATGGACTCGATTACAAAAAAGAGGCTCGAATCGCTGAACAGCTTGATGATGGGCGAGCCTGGATGGCAAGAGAAAGCCTCCGGATTAGGTGTTGCCTATGTTTACTGGGGAGAGCTTGAACGAAAGCGTTGGCCGGATTCCAAGCTCCCGTGGTCCAAGGAATTGACTCCATCCCTACACCGGATCCAGGTTTTTTAAGAGATCATGAGAGGGGGCGAATCTAGGCCATATATCCCATTGATTTTCCTCAAGTCAGTTTGATACTGAAAGGGTATGAAGATCTTACCTTTGTTTTCCATCGCGACGGTTTCAGCCCTCCTCACAAGTGGTTGCACGACAGAAACAGGTCCCAACGGGCAACCCCGTTCCGTGATGACGCCCATGGGGGCCGCTGTTGTGCAGGGACTCTCTGCCGCCGCGATCGGTGCGGGAACGGGTGCTCTCATGAAGGGGGTGAATCCTGTTGCCGCTGGTGCCATCTCAGCAGGAGCGGGAAGCATTGGATCCCAGGCCATCAATGCCTTTATTCCAAAGGCGAGCGGCTCTGATGGTGGCGCCCAACAACAGACGAATCAGCAACTTTACGTTCACTCGGGTGATGGTTTTGTGCCTGCCAAGATTAGCTATCTCCAACAACCGGATGGCAGCTATGCCCCCTCCTATCCGAGAGGCAAGACTCTTTACCGCCAGCTTCCCAACGGAAGCTTCGCTCCTGTTAACTGATTCCCAAGCAACTTGAGGATCAAGATTGCCTCTCGATTAACTTGTTCTGTGGAAAATCGTTGAAGGTTCCAGTATTCTCAAGCATCCCCCAAGGGGGCTAGGGGTTTGTCATGTCAACCTGCAGCGGATGGTCGCGTCGCTCCGCGACACGACGGGTCTGATTATTCCACTGCACATTGTTCGTGAAGTCTCCGCTCTGATCCCAGCAAGCGCCGAGATAGTAGCTATAGGGCTTACCTACCTCAGCTTGGGAGATGGCGAGAAGATTTCGCACGGCTGGAGCCCCTTCATGGGTGGGTTGAGGAACCACTTCATGAAGCTTTGCCTCCGGCATATCCTGCAGGTCGGTTGTGAATTCCTTCACGCTACCCTTCGGTAGAACGATGGCGGTGGCTGTGATTCCCTTCGGCTTGTCCTCGGGTTGCCAGTACGTCATCCATCCCTCAGCCTGATCCCTTCCGATGATCGGATTGCCATCCGGTCCGCTTGAACGCTCGGCAAGACCGACTCCAATGGTCAGGGGGGATTGATCTTGGCTTGAAAAGGTGGATGTTGCTCTGGTGAACCATGAGCCCGCATCAATGCTCAGTCGTTTTGTCTCCGAGACCATGCGTCCATTGCCCGCGTCCCAAGGGTCATAGGTGACCTCAAATTCCGATCGGATCGGGCCGCTCGTAATCAGCTTCCAGTTCCGCCAATTTTGTGAAACCAGCAATTTCTTACCGTCCCATATCCCGATGCCGCCGCATCCGCGGCTTTTGCCGACACGGTAATCATCCATAAACTCGCCGTTATCCTCGTGGTAGTGACCGGTCTTGTACATGGTTTCGACCGTCAGGATACGGTGCTTTTTGATCCAGACATCAACGCCGCTACTTACCGTGTGTTCCTTGCTCGTCATCAAGGCTTGTCCATAGATCCGGTGGGCGATCCTGTCGCTCTCCCAGGCAAAATCATCGAAGCGTTCCGGCACGTATCGTGCCGAGGTCTTTTGAATCGCAGGAGGGATGGAAGGCAAGTCCGATGCATCCAGGATCGCATAGGTGCGGGTCTCCGTGGGGGCAAGGTTCACCTGGAAGAGAAATCTGGTTTCACCGGGTTTTGGCTCGTAACTCTGAGAGGTGAGGATCCTGGAGGAGAGTCCATCCATCACCACATGCTTTCCGCCGAGGGGAATTTCCACCGTTTCATTCTCCCGCCAGAAATCGGCGGAATTACCAACCTTCACCATGATTGGACGGGCCTTTTCAAGAACGGCCATCCGGAAGATCTCGCTTCCCGCCAAAAGGAACGCTCCGACACCATAGGCCTCTGTAGAGTCAGTCGGGAAATTCTTTGGGTCGAAGCCCACCGGTTGGATATGGGTTAGTTTGCCGTCCGGTTGGACACAGGCAACCAATGCCGCCCATGCCTTGCTGATCGCTGGTTCATAGGTAGCCCGATCCAAGATCCCCTGATTCACGCCCCAAGCCAGAGCGTAGGTGTAGAATGCCGATCCACTGGCTTCTTCAAGGGGGTAACTGGCTGGATCGAGGAGGCTCGCCCGCCAGAGACCATCTGACTGCTGGCAGGAGAGAATCTTCGGTGCCATCTCTTTGTAGAGATTTACGAAGCGGGGATAGGCAGGATTGTTCTCAGGAAGGAGTTGAAGCATGCGGACAATCCCGGCCATTACCCAACCGTTTCCACGCCCCCAAAAAATCTTTTTTCCGTTTGACTCGTGTTTGTCAAAAAAAGTGCTGTCACGATAGAAGAGGTGCTCCTCTTTGTCGTAGAGGTAGTCCGTGGTGCGCCACCAGTTGCTAAGAGCGAAGTCAAGGTAACGATGATCCCCCGTAATGGAGTAGAGACGAAGCCAAGCCGGGGGCGCCATGAAGAGGGAATCACACCATGACCAATTCTGCTGACTATGTCCGGGCTGTTTGAAGTCGAGGCTGTCGGAGGCGGGCGGATGGGAGAGGATGAAGTCGAACCTCTGCCGCAGAGGGGTGATCATGTTGGACTCTCCATTGAGCATGTAAAGATCTGCATAGGTCTGACCGACACACTGATCATCGGCATGATAGGGCCTTGGTCCGAGTTGCCAATGGTTCGTCTCGCCCATGGCCATCATCGCTTCGCGATACTTGGAATCGGCCGAGATGCCCGCTAGAGCCATGAAGCCTGTGTATCCGGCAGCTTGGATCCAGACATAGGGCTTGTTTGTGGCCGGATGCGCCAATTGCCAGTCGGCGACTTTCTGCATGATCTCAAGCGTTGATGCGGGAGTGATTGTCACTGTCGCAATCTTCAACTCCGGAAGAGTTGCAGGAGAAGTTGCAACCGCGACGACTTGAGAATTTGTTGTTGGATCGGCCGATGTGCCCGTTGAATCCGGTACTGGATTGCTTGTCTGGGCAATAAGCACAAAGTGTCCCATGGAAAGGAATGAGATTGTCAGGCAGGCAATAAGGGCAGGGGGTCTTTTCATGATCAGGGGTTCCTAAAGCTCATGGTGAAATTTTCAGTTTCCGTTTTTTTTGCAATCTCATTCGGAAAGAAGTCTTGGGAGATTGATAGGAGACACGAGAATCTTCTTTTCAGTATGCCTCCTTCTGTTTCCCATAGGCATCATGGAAATCATGGATCGTCTTGTAGCAAGCCACGAACTCCAAGCCCTTGGTGCCAGCTATGCAGAAAATGGGAAGAAGCTCGTGCTGACCAATGGTTGCTTCGATATTCTTCATACTGGACATGTCCGTTACCTCAGGCAGGCAAGGAAACTGGGAGATGCCTTGATTGTAGCAGTCAATAGCGATGCATCCGTGAGGGAACTTAAGGGACCGTCACGGCCAGTCAACAGTGAATTAGATCGTGCAGAAGTCCTTGCTGCGCTGCGGTGTGTCGATCAGGTCACAATTTTTGAGGGAATGAGGGTAACCGACGTCATCCGCACCCTAAGTCCCGCGATTTACGTCAAGGGGGGCGATTACACGCTTGATACGTTGGATTTGGGAGAACGTGCCGCACTTGAGGAGGTCGGCGCCGTGATCAGATTGCTTCCCTTGGTACCGGGGCGTTCAACGACAAGCGTTCTTGAACGTGTCGCCAGAGGCACCTGATCAGACAATTCTTAAGAGACTTTTAGTGGGTGGTTTTCGGGTGTTTTTGTGACTTGGTGTGATGCCACCTCAGAAGAGTGTAAGTGACCACACCACCCAACGCCGAAATCACCAGATTTGCGAGTTGTACTGTCATGATGTTTTGACACCGCCTTGGAGTCGGGCGTTCAAACAAATTCACTCATGCTGTAGGAAATGAGGCCCTTTTTTCAAGGGCCTCGGACAGTCTCAAGAGATATTCATGTCTGGAGATTTCACGGGCTCCGAATGTGGCAAGGTGAGGAGTGTTCCACTGTGTATCGAGGAGAAGGTAACCGTTTTGCCTCAGGATCTTCACGAGATGCCATAAGGCGACCTTTGAGGCATCAGTTACCCGATGAAACATCGACTCGCCGAAGAAAGCCGCACCGAGAGAGACTCCGTAGAGGCCTCCGGCAAGAGAACCTTCAAGCCAAACCTCGACGGAATGAGCGTGTCCTTCCTCGAAAAGCTGGATGTAGCCACATTCAATGTCCCGTGTGATCCAGGTCTCCCTCCTGAAGGAGCACCCCCTCAGAACGCCTCTGAAATCATGATCGATCCTGATTTCCCAATCAGAGTTCCTGAGGGCCCGGCGAAGACCATGCGGTGTGTGGAATTCATCCAGCGGAAGAATTCCCCGTGGGTCCGGGGAGTGCCATTCGATATTACCCTCCGGGGTGCCCATCGGGAAGATTCCCGAGGCATATGCTTTAAGCAAGAGCCCTGTAAATGAGTGTTCGTTGTTCAAGTTGCCTTCTCGGATTGCCTTATCCACAGGATCTTTTACGTTCGGCGTGTGAAACCAATGCAATTTCTCATTCTGCTGCTCATTTTGATGATTCCTTTGGCTGGCCTGACTGGCTGTGCAACGGCCGAGGAAGATGCTGATACGATTGCCGACACAGCGGTAAAAGGCCTCAGTGGTCAAGGTCAGCTTTCCAACGAAAAAGTCATGAAGGGTGACATGGGATCGGGTCAATCGTTTGGAAACGACTTCCAGTAAATCAGGGCCGCTTCTTTTTTTATGGCATCCCGTTCCAAAAAACCTGTGAATAGCAACTCTACGAAACTGTCAGTCAAATCTTCCAAGACCCCTTTTGATCCGAAGGCCTCTTCCAAGATTGTTATTCTTGATTTCGGATCGCAGTATACTCAGGTTATCGCCCGCCGTGTGCGCGAGTGCCGCGTCTTCTCGGAGATCGTACCCCATACCACGATGGCCAGCGAGATCATCGCCGATGGCACGGTGAAGGGGATTATCCTATCGGGTGGTCCGGCTAGCGTCTATGCCCCGAAAGCCCCGAAGGTTGATCCGACAATCTATCAACTCGGATTGCCGATCCTCGGCATCTGCTACGGCATGCAACTTCTCTCCAGGGATCTTGGAGGGATCGTTGCCCGCTCCACCCACCGCGAATATGGCAAAGGACTCCTGTCGACCATCGGTTCATCGCCACTCTTCAAGGGATTACCAAAGAAACTTGATGTCTGGAACAGTCACGGCGATCGCGTTGAGAAGCTGCCAAAGGGTTTTGCTGCGATCGGTACCACGGAGAATGCCCCCCATGCCGTTATTGCTGATGCAAAGCGCCGAATTTATGGAATGCAGTTCCACCCCGAGGTGCATCACACCCCGAAAGGCAAAGCAATCATCCAGAACTTCCTCCATGGTGTCTGCGGATGCGTCAGCGACTGGACGATGGGCTCCTTTATCGATCGCATTTGCGCGCAGATCCGAAGTCAGGTTGGCGATGGACGGGTGATTCTCGGCCTGAGCGGTGGAGTTGACTCCTCCGTTGCCGCCGCGCTCATCCACAAGGCCATTGGAGACCAACTCACCTGCATTTTCGTTGACAACGGGCTCCTGCGTTCCGGGGAACGCGACGCCGTGGATAAGTTGTTCGGGCGTAATTTTAAGATCCGCCTCAAGATCGTGGATGGGACCAACCGATTCCTTGGTAAGCTCAAAGGGGTCACCGATCCCGAAAAAAAACGCAAGGTAATCGGTGCTGAGTTTATCCGAATCTTTGAGCAGGCAGCGATCGACCTTCAAAAATCGGCCAAGGGTTCGGCTAAACCCTTCAGGTTCTTGGCGCAGGGAACGCTCTACCCCGATGTCATCGAGAGTGTCCCGATCGCGGGTAATCCCGCTTCACTTATCAAGAGCCACCACAATGTCGGGGGTCTTCCGAAGGATATGAAGTTCGAGCTGGTGGAGCCGCTGCGACAACTCTTCAAGGACGAGGTTCGTGAAGTTGGACGGGAGCTTGGTCTCCCCCGTGAGGTGGTGGATCGTCAACCTTTCCCTGGTCCTGGTCTTGCCGTTCGGATTGTTGGAGCAATCACGCCCGCCCGCCTGCGCATCGTGCGCGACGCCGACCGGATCGTGCTCGAGGAGATGAAAGAGTCGGGATGGTACTTTAAGGTCTGGCAGTCTTTCGCCGTCCTACTGCCCGTTCAGTCAGTTGGCGTAATGGGTGATGAGCGTACCTATGACTACACCATTGCATTGCGTGTGGTGGAGAGCCAAGACGGCATGACGGCCGACTGGGTCCGTCTCCCCCATGAATTGCTCGGAAAAATTTCGAGCCGCATTATCAACGAGGTCAAGGGGGTGAACCGCTGTGTCTTGGACGTCTCAAGCAAACCTCCGGCCACAATCGAGTGGGAGTGATTTTTTCATGAGCCGCAGCCGCGCGATTTATCCGGGAAGCTTCGATCCGGTGACCAACGGTCACCTTGATCTCATCAAGCGATCAATCGGTCTGTTTGATGAGGTGATCATCGGCGTTGCGGACAACGAGGCCAAGGAGCCCCTTTTTCCCACCTTTGAGAGAATAGAACTCATCAAAAAGAGTATCGGTGATCACAAGGGGGTCACCGTGGAGCCTCTCAACGGATTGCTGGTCGATTTTTGCCGCCTTCGGGAGGCTTTTGTCGTGATCCGGGGACTGCGTGCTGTCTCTGATTTTGAGTTCGAGTTTCAAATGGCGCTGACCAATCGACGCTTGGAATCCAAGATAGAGACAATCTTTCTTACCCCACGGGAAGATTGTATTTTTCTGAGTTCGCGGATTGTGAAAGAGGTGGCCCGTTTGGGTGGGGATGTTTCCCCTTTCGTCTCGTTGTCCGTGCTTACCGCCCTGCGTGAAAAATTCCCGAGGGCTAATTCCACAGGCTTGCTGTAGGCTTTGTAAAGAATCCCGATGAAAGTTCACTTGAGACAGATTCCCCAGGGAGAAAGCATTCACCTGGAGGGGGAGGAAGAAGCTGCAGCCTTAGAGCTTGATTCTGCGGGAGCCGAGCCGATAGGGCCATTGAGGTACGCCATCGACGTGGGGTTGTCTGGTGGCGGGCTCTTTGCAACGGGCCGATTGGCCCAGCGTGTCAGGATGACCTGCGTCTCCTGCCTTGAACCTTTTGAACGGGAGATGACTTCTGATACTTTTGTCACCCAGATGGAACTTGAAGGAAGTGAATCAGTTGACTTGACCCCGGAGATCAGGGAAGATATTCATTTACTTCTGCCCGCGCATCCCCGATGCGATTCGGGTGGAGACAAGACCTGCCCCGCCCAATTTCCTGAGGGCTCCGATCACTCCCTTTTGTCAGTGGAGAAAGCGGCGCCCCAGGCCCTCTGGGCGGCACTCGACCAACTCAAAACACCGCCATCCGATGGGAGTCCCTAAACGTAAAACTTCAAAGATGCGCCTTCGCACACGCAAGGCTGCAAACCGCTGGCATGCGCCAAAGCTCGGCAAATGCACCCAATGCGGGGCTCCCCTAAATTCTCATACTGCCTGCAAAGCATGCGGTACTTATCGCGGACGGCAAGTACTTGATGTCGAGGTGGCCTAGTAAAACCTCTCCTTTCCATGGGGGAAGGGTCTAGCGACTGTTCAGATTTACCTTTCATGAGGATTGCCCTCGACGCGATGGGAGGGGACTATGCTCCCCGGAACACGGTTGCCGGAGCGGCACTGGCTCTCAAGGAGTATTCCCAAATAACCCGTCTCTTCCTGACGGGTGACGAACCTTCAATCAAGGCTGAACTCGAGAGGATTGGTTGCACGGACCGGCGCATTGAGATTGTCCACACGACTCAGGTCGTGGAGATGAGTGATGCTGCTGTGGAAGCTGTCCGCCGTAAGAAGGATTCCTCCGTTTCCCGTGCCGTGGATCTTGTGAAAAAAGGTGATGCCGACGCCATTGTGAGCGCCGGACACACAGGAGCCGCCGTGGCGGCCACGACGATCAAGCTCCGCACGCTCGAGGGAATAGAACGCCCTGGCATCGCCTCATACCTGCCAACGGAAAAGAACGTGTGCGTCCTCATTGATGCGGGTGCCAATGTTGATGCCCGTCCGGTCCATCTCCTGCAATATGCCATCATGGGATCGGTACTCTCAAAGCACGTCCTGGGCTACGAGAATCCGGAGATCGGCCTCATGTCAATCGGTGGTGAGGATGTGAAGGGTAGCGAGTTCACCAAGGATGTCTTTAAGCTGCTGAAAGCATCTTCACTAAATTTCCGTGGCAACATTGAAGGGCACGATCTCTTCGAGCACCCCGTCGAGGTCATTCTTTGCGATGGTTTCACGGGTAATGTTGTCCTCAAGACCGCTGAAGCCACTGCAAGTGCCGTGTTCCGTTGGCTCAAGCATGAATTGATCAAGACCAAGTTCCGTATGTTCGGGGCATGGATCGCTCGCAATGCTTTCCGAACCATTCGTAGCCGTACCAATTATGAGAATTACGGGGGCAGTCCCCTGCTTGGCGTAAACGGCATCTGCATCATTGCCCACGGGTCTAGCACACCTCTGGCTATTAAGAACGCGATCCGTGTGGCCATGGACTTCATTAGGGAGCAGGTTAATCCGCGCATAGTTGAAGCGGTCAGAGCCTATAATGAGAACAATGAAGCCCTGACCAAGTCACTTCTGAAAGAAGTGTTTTCTCCTGAGGCTTCCGTTTCCAAGATTACTGCCCATGAAGGCTAATCGTACTGCTTCCATCATCGGCACGGGAAGTTACGTGCCCGAGCGTGTGATGACCAACGCCGATCTCGAGAAAATCGTCGAGACTAGCGATGATTGGATCCATTCAAGGACGGGCATCAGGGAACGCCGCATCGCCAGTATCGAACAACCCACCAGCGAACTCGCGGCAAACTCCGCTAAAGCCGCCATGGAAAATGCCGGGATCAAACCGGAGGAGATCGATCTCATCATTTGCGCCACCGTTACACCCGATATGTTTTTCCCGAGCACGGCCTGCTTTGTGCAAACCAAGATCGGAGCGGTGAATGCCGCCTGCTTTGATATCTCGGCCGCCTGTTCCGGTTTTCTCTTCGGGGTCGAGACGGCGCGCCAATTTATTGCCACGGGAACTTATGAAACGGTTCTCGTGATCGGTGCCGATAAACTCTCCAGCATTGTCGATTGGACCGACCGAAATACATGCGTTCTCTTCGGCGACGGTGCCGGTGCGGCGATCCTTCGCCATCGTCAAGGATCCCGGGGCATCCTTGCCACAAGGATGGGAAGCAATGGTGGTCTTGCAGAGATCCTTCATATCCCCGGGGGGGGGAGCGCTTGCCCCGTGACGGCGGAGAATGCTGATCAGAAGCCGGCAACTATTCGTATGAACGGGCGAGAGACCTATAAACATGCGGTCACCGCCATGGTTGAGGCTTCAAGGCAGGCCTTGGAGGAGGCCGCGGTCACTGCAGATCAGATCGCCTGTTTTATCCCTCATCAGGCAAATTTACGGATCATTGAAGCGATCGCGGGACGTCTTGATGTCCCGATGGAACGTTTCCATATCAATCTCGACCGCTATGGCAACACATCTGCAGCAGCTGTTGCGATTGCCCTTGATGAAGCGGCGCGCGAAGGTCGCTTCAAGCGTGGTGAATTAATTCATCTTGTCGTCTTCGGAGGTGGGTTGACTTGGGCCTCGTCAGTCATCGAGTGGTAACCCCTTCTGGCGGTTTTTTATCTCAGGGTGTCGTTGAAACTCGTTCGCGGATGAAGTTTTTTACAAACACACTCCATAGAGTGTGTTGAGTAAATCTCATTGCGATGACGAATCCATGGAGATTCATTTGATCTCACAAAATCATCGGGCCGTAGCTCAGCTTGGTAGAGCGCCACGTTCGGGTCGTGGAGGCCCAGGGTTCGAATCCCTGCGGCCCGAGATGATGAAAAACCGGGTCGTCTCCGACTCAAATGAGCCTTAGTAACCGAAGTTTTCAAATCTAAACCACAGCGTCATAACCACAAGGTTGACCAAAGAAGTCGCGTGCGTTCGTGAAGCAGATTTCCCTGATCATCGAGCCAAGCATCTCCAAGTCACGGGGCAAGAGTCCGCGTTCTGCTTCGTTGCCGATTTTATTGCAGAGGATTCGCCGGAAGTACTCATGGCGCGTGTAGGAAAGAAAGCTCCGGGAGTCAGTTAGCATCCCTACAAATCTACGGATGAGTCCCAGTTGGGAGAGTGCCTCCAGTTGCCATTCCATACCCTGCTTCTGATCGAGATGCCACCAACCGCTGCCGAACTGGATCTTCCCAGCAACGCTACCGTCCTGGAAATTTCCAGCCATGGTTGCCAAGACGTAATTGTCGGCGGGGTTCAAATTATAGAGCACCATCTTGGGGAGCTGGTTAGTGCGCTCCAGGGCATCAAGGTATCCGGCGAGCGCTCGCGCCTGGGGGGCATCACTGATCGAGTCGTAGCCCGTGTCGGCACCAAGAAGGGTGTACATCCTGGAATTCGTGTTCCTGATTGCACCAAGGTGCAGTTGTTTGGTCCACCCGCGGGCGGCGTCAAGATGGCCGAAGTAAAGCATCATGAACCATCCGAATTTCTGCTGTTCTTCGCTTGTTGCAGCTTTGCCAGAGCGTGCTTTTTCAAAGATTTCCCGCGCCTCCCTTTCCGTGCATTCGCTGGCGAAACAACTCTCCAGGCCGTGGTCGGAGAGTCGCGCCCCAATCGCATGGAAGTCATCATGACGTTTTTTAAGGGCATCCATCAACCCCCCGAGTGTCTGGCACTCAACCCCGCTGATCGCGGCAAGTCGGTCGCACCAGGGATTGAAGAGTTCGGGTTGATGTACATTTAGCGCTTTGTCCGGACGGAATGTGGGATAGACCTTGGTTGGGATTCCGGAGGAGGCGATGCGTTCGTGTTCGGCAAGCGAATCGGCCGGATCATCGGTTGTGCCGATGACGGCGACCTTGTTGGAAGCGAGGATTCCGTGTGCGGCAAGATCGTTCGACTGAAGGCGGGCATTGGCCTGCTCCCAGATTGCGGGTGCATTCGCCTCGTTGATCAGGAGGTCGATTCCAAAAACGCGAAGAAGTTCAAGGTGACTCCAGTGATAGAGGGGATTGCCGAGTGCATAGGGAAGCGTCTTGGCATAGGCCAGGAATTTGTCATACCCCTTGGCATCACCGCTGCAGAAACGTTCCGCAATACCGTTAGCCCGCATGGCCCGCCACTTGTAGTGATCTCCCCCGAGCCAAATATCGGCGAGATCGGTGAAACGATGATTGTCCGCAACCTGTTTGGGGGGTAGATGGCAGTGGTAGTCGTGAATGGGTTGAGGTGACGCATACTGAGAATAGAGTTCTCTGGCGGTTTCGTTCTCGAGAAGGAAGCTGTCCGTGATGAATGTGGTTGCTCTCATGATGTGTCAGTTGATGTTAGAGGTGAGATTGAATTGTGAAATGGGAAATGTGAGGGAATGAGGCAGTTAACGATCAAGAGGATGATTCTGTCGATTTGATTTGAGGAGTGGTTGCCCCCGTTAAGTGTATATGATCCATGATGGTGCTGATGATGTCCGGCAGGCTTTTTTCCACCGAAACCACTAGGGCCTCCCCAGTCAATGGCTCTTCCAGAGTCTCAAACTGGCTTGTGAGTAACTCAGAGGGCATAAAGTGATTCTTCCGGGACTCCATGCGTTGGCGGATGCAAGCCTGAGACCCCTTGAGATAAATGAAATCCAACCGTGAGAGCCCCGAACTTAATTGTTCGCGATATCTGGCCCTTAGGGCGGAACAGGCAAGAAAGGTGGGGCGCTCATCCGCCTCGCGCCGACGGAGTTCCGCGTTGAGTTCCTTCAGCCAATTCCAGCGGTCCTGATCGTTGAGATGAACGCAGGCATTCATTTTTCGCTTGTTCTCCTCCGTGTGAAAATCATCAGCATCAAGAAACACCCCTCCAGTTGCTTCCGCCAGAATCTTGGCGACACTGCTCTTTCCACAACCCGAGACTCCCATCACGACGTACTGGCTCATGGTTTTTTCAGAAAGACGGCGTGCCGGGTCGACGGGTTTTTGACCATGTTCTCTAATAAAGATTACCCCTCATTCCCAGCCAAGTTCAAACGCTAGGGCATTTTCTGCTTTTCCTCGCGGAAGGTGACGTTAAGGTGATGCGCTCTAACTTAACAACCATGGAACCCACAGGAGACATCGCACTCATTGGTCTGGCCGTTATGGGCCAGAATCTCATTCTCAACATGAACGACCACGGCAACACGGTCGTCGCCTACAACAGGAGCACCGACAAGGTGGATCACGTCCTTGCCAACGAGGCCAAGGGAACCAAAGTGCAGGGCGCTCACTCCATCGCCGAGATGGTCTCCAAGCTGAAGCGTCCGCGCCGCGTGATGATGCTGGTCAAGGCCGGTCAGCCA
>CAINEX010000107.1 GCA_903847935.1 uncultured Spartobacteria bacterium
ACTCGGGCTGGCGGGATTCGAACCCACGACCTCTTGAACCCCATTCAAGCGCACTACCAAGCTGTGCTACAGCCCGTTCTCGAGCGAAACAGCATCTGATTTCTTGTGGCTACGTGCAAGATCGTTTTGCCGTGACCCGAATGAATGTTCTCCCGCAGAGGCTCAGAGTCGAGGAGATAAGGGAAGGAGAAGAACAGCGGATGCACTGAAGAACCCAGGTCTGCAAAAACCTATGGATTAAATTCAGCATGATGTTCCGGTTAGTTGATCACCGCTCTAAATTATCACTCCCCCCTCCTTTTCGTCTCTTGGGCTCCAAAGGTGCATTGTTCGATAGGCTCATTCCTACTTTGCGCGCAACGTCGGATTAACTATGGTAACTGGATTATGAGTTCCCAATCCGCCAAGACTGACCCGTCATTGCTGAAGGTCGCCATCGTCGGTGCCAGTGGCTATTCCGGCGAGGAGCTCTGCGCATTGCTGGATCGGCATCCCTCGGCAGAAGTCACGGCTGTCTTTTCACGGCAGCATGAGGGCAAGACGGTGGGCGAGGTGATGCCCCGTTTCTCGGGACTCAAGATCGCTTCGTTGGTCTTTACGGAAGCGGAGCCTGCCAAAGTGGCGGCTTGTGATGCCGGCATTGTTTTTCTGGCGCTTCCGCATGGGGTGGCCGCTGAATATGCGGTTGCGCTCCTGAAGGCACACAAGATCGTGATCGATCTGAGCGCCGACTTCCGGTTAAACGAAGCGGAGGTCTATGCCGACTACTATGGAGGCACTCATCCTGCTCCCGAACTGCTGAGGGGGGCTATCTATGCAATCCCCGAGCTCTCGCGGGAGGCGATCAAATCCTCTCCCCTTATCGCCTGTGCGGGTTGCTACCCCACAAGTATCCAGTTGCCGCTCGTGCCTCTTTTCAAGCGGGGGCTCCTCGATTCGAGCGGCATCGTTGTCTCGAGTGCCAGTGGGGTGAGTGGTGCCGGGAGGAAGGCTTCGATTGACTATCTCTACGCCGAGTGCAACGAGAACATGCGGGCTTATGGGCTACCAAGACACCGGCACATTTCAGAGGTTGAGCAGCAGCTCTCCTTGGCTGCGGGAGCCAAGATGGCGATTACCTTCATTCCTCACCTTGCGCCGATGAACCGGGGAATTCACTCCACGATCGTGGCGACCCCCACGGCCGGAAAAAGAGCTTCTGAGCTCAGGGAAATCCTCCGAGAGACCTACGCCACCGAACCCTTCGTGCGGATGAGGGAAACTCCGCCCGAGACCAAGCATGTGGCGGGCACCAACTTTTGTGACATCGCCCTCTTTGATGAACCAAGAACCGGACGCATCGTTATCCTCTCCGTCATCGACAATCTCGTGAAGGGAGCTGCCGGCCAGGCAGTGCAGTGCTTTAATATTAGGGCAGGCCTTCTGGAGACAGAGGGACTGATGTAATAGCACTCTCGAAGTTTGGAGCCGAAGTTTGGAGCTTTAGGGTTGAACCTTTTAGGTCATCAGACAGCATTGAATTCCACGACGTTTTTCACCCATCTCATTAATCCCGTTCATCTCTGTGAGTAGATCCATCTCAAAAAAACTCAAACGCATTCCCGGCGGCGTGAACGCTCCACGAGGATATCTCTCAGCCGCCGCCGCCTGTGGTATTAAACGCACAGGCCCTCTTCGTCCCGATCTCTGCCTTGTGGTTTCAGAAGTGCCCGCAACGGCAGCCGGTGTCTTCACCACCAACCTCGTCAAGGCGGCTCCTGTCATTCTCTCTCGACGTCATCTGGAAGGTGGAAAAGCTCGGGCCGTGGTTCTCAACAGTGGTAATGCCAATGCCTGCACCGGCACACCAGGATTACGTGCAGCGGAGCAGATGGCGAATGCCGTCGCAGTCGCACTTGGAATCGATGCCGATGAGGTGCTGGTCTGTTCCACGGGACGCATCGGTGTACAGCTTCCACTCCCCAAAATCTTTCCGGGGATCGCATCGGCAGCAGAATCGTTAAAGGGGACGCCTGCTGCTGCCACGTCCTCTGCCAAGTCGATCATGACCAGCGATAGCGTGCCGAAGCAATCGGCCTATGAAGTGAGTGTCGGCAGGAAATCGTTCCGAATCGGCGGTATGGCCAAGGGTGCCGGCATGATTTCTCCGAACATGGCCACCATGCTCTGCGTCATCACAACGGATGCAGCTGTTCCCGTATCGTACCTGCGTAAGATTCTTGGTGAGGTGACTTCCAAGACCTTTAACTGCATTACCGTGGATGGTGACTGCAGCACGAACGACACGGTTCTGACGCTTTCCAATGGCGTCTCGAAGATTGCGATTCGCTCGGCCGAGGAGAAAAAAGCGTTTGCCGAGGCGTTGCATGCGGTCTGCGCCGATCTTGCCCGAGCCATCGTTGCCGATGGGGAGGGGACCTCCCGAGTGATCGAACTTACCGTGAAGGGGGCCAAGTCCGAGGCCGATGCGCACCGGGTCGGACGGGCAATAGCCAACTCCCAGTTGGTCAAGTGCGCCTGGGCAGGAAGTGATCCGAACTGGGGCCGCATCCTTGACGCTGCAGGGTATGCGGGAGCGGTGCTTGACCCCGATAAGGTCGAAATTGCTTACGATGGGGTTGCGGCGGCCAAGAAGGGCATGGGGTGCCAGGATGCAAAAGGTGAGGCTCGTCTCCGAAAGATCGCTGCCAAGAAGCAGTTCTCCGTCATGGTTGATCTACACCTCGGCAAGGCAGAAGCCCGCCTGCTGACAACGGATCTGACGGAGGATTATGTTCGCCTGAATCTTTCGGAGTTTTCTCTCTAAGTAACATGTCTTCACAAATCACAGCACGCCAACGTGCCGAAACGCTGATCGAGGCCCTTCCTTACCTGCAGAAATTCCGTGGTGGAATTTTTCTGATAAAGTTTGGAGGTAGCACGATGGAGTCGGAGGAGCAGGTGGAGAGTTTCTTGATCGATGTCGCCTTCCTCGATGCCGTTGGCATCCGTGTCATCCTTGTCCATGGAGGGGGCAAAGCCATTAATGCCAAGATGAAGGAGAGGGGCTTGAAGCCACAGTTTGTGGGAGGTTTGCGTGTGACAGATGCTGTCACTGTGGAGATTGTCCGTTCTGCACTCGATGAGGAGGTGAATCCCGGGATCGTCAAGCAACTTGCAGAACTGGGTGTCAAGGCAACCGGTATTTCGGGACGGGATGTCTTCACCGCGAGCAAACTCGCCCCCATGACGACTTATGATGGGAAGGAGGTCGATCTGGGTTTTGTCGGTGAAGCCGAGGAGGTGAATGAGACTCCCGTTCGCGAGGCTCTGGCATCCGGTGCCATACCTGTCATCTCTCCCCTTGGCGCGCTCCCTACCGGAGAGGCGATGAATATCAACGCCGATGTCTCCGCCGCCGCTTTGGCTGCCTCATTGCCCGCCACCAAGTTGATCTTTCTGAGCGATGTGCCGGGACTCATGCACGATCCTCAGGACCCCTCCTCGCTGATACATAGCCTGACCGCCATCCAGACCGAGGAACTGATCGATCGTGGGGTCATCGCTGGCGGTATGATCCCCAAAGTACGGTCAGCAACGAAGGCGCTTTCCCTTGGTCTGGGCAAAGTCCATATCCTCGGCGCCGGTGTCCCTCATGCGGTACTCCTTGAAGCTTTCTCCGAGGAGGGGATTGGGACTGAAATTACCCCATAATGACCGGCGCTTGTGCTTTTGAGTTCTGGTAGTCTTGCTCCGCGCTTGCGGTATGTCTCCAACGGTTGCGCTTGTGCGACTTGAAATCTTCTCAAACCCTAGGATTTGTTAAGACTCCCACCCCGGAATTTTCAGAACTAGAAGTCCAGCAGACTTGAACCTCACTCCCTTTTCTAAGGGCAAAAGGCGTTTAACCGGGTGGCCAGTTCATGGGGCGTCCGCCAAGCACATGGAGATGCAAGTGTGGTACTGTCTCGCCTCCATTGGGTCCATTGTTGACCACAATGCGGTAACCATCTTCAGCTAGCCCCTCCTGACGCGCCGTGGAGGCTGCTGCGATCAGAAGGTTCCCAAGCAGATTGTTGTCGGAAGTTTCAGCCTCGTTGATCCTCGGGATGCAGTGCTTCGGAACAACCAGAAAGTGAACGGGAGCCTGGGGTGCGATGTCACGAAAAGCAATCCAGTCAGCTCCTTCACCGAGGATTTCCGCCGGAATTTCGCGAGAGGCGATCTTTTCAAAGAGTGTCATGACCAAACCGGTCAGCTTAATTGAATCTGGAGGGGGGCTCCTTGACGAGATTCCCCGGAGTACTCCCCCTGCTTACGAATGAAGGTGACAATTTCTTCCCGAAGGCCTTGTGATCTCTTACGGCGTCCCTCCAAGAGTCGAAGACACTCGGTGAGATCCCTGATTTCAATGTGCTCTGCGGGCGAGATGGCGAGGCGGCGGAGTCGTTCTCCGAGAAGGCCGAAGAAGGCCAATTCATAGTTATCCCCAGCTTCATGTGCTAACTCCCTCAATGACAGACTTACAGGTGGGTCCGGGAGACGATAATGACCGGCCACATCCTCAAACCCAAGCGACTGCAGAACCTCAAGCACCGCTTCCTGAAGTTTTAGGATACCGACACTATTTTCCGCAAAATCACGATGCAGGTAGACCGTGACACTCTCGGCAATATGTTCCGCAAGCCACCAGCGATGGTAGCCGGCATGTTCCGCAGCATTACTGATGGAAGCGGTGATCCAGCGTTTGTCAAAGCTGGTGTTCCTCCCATCGGGGAGAGCAACCAGAGGCATGCCATCAAGAAATGCAATCATGTGAGAGGGGTATTTATGTTGCCTTGTTGAAGAGTTCCTTCTGGTCATCGGAGAGAGGCGCACGCCTCTCCAGGGACTGGATTTCTTCAATGAATTCGCCGATGTCTTCGAAGCGTCGGTAGACCGAGGCAAAGCGCACATAGGCCACAGGGTCGATGGCATGGAGTCTTACCATCACTTTGGCCCCAATGGCTTTCGTTGAGATTTCCCGCTCCTGCCCTGATTCAAGATCGTTGAGGATGGCATTGACCGAGTCCTCCATCACATCGATGGATATAGGGCGCTTCTCACACGCCTTGATGAAACTGGAGAGAAGTTTGTGATGGTCGAAGGGTTCCCTCCTACCGTCGCGCTTCACGGCTAGAAGTTCCACGCGTTCGATCTGCTCGTAAGTGGTAAAGCGACTCTCGCACCCCAGGCACTCCCTGCGACGACGTATACTCGTGCCATCTTTTGAAAGTCGTGAGTCGATCACCTTGTCATCGACCGTGGAGCACTTGGGGCAAAGCATTGTGTTTTTCCGAATCCTTTAGACAAAGTAAACACAACATCTTGTGGTCGGAAATAAAAAAGAGGGGATTTCTTTCATCGAAATCGTGGAACAATCCTGCAAAGCCCCTATTAAAAATGCCTCCCGAACTAGGGAGGTTGAAGGTGGACTCCTTTCCGATGGGTCGTGCCCCTTTTAGATAGGGGGACATCAACTCCCCTTAACACTCACTAACGGGGTCAGGCAAGCGTGCGACTTTTGGAATAAAAGTCGACATCGTCTTGAGAAGAGTGCCCAGGAGAAGAAGAGCCTGAGCCAACCTGACGGAGCGCCAGAGCGCTGTCACAAAAGCGCCGGGAGCCTTTTTAAGCCACTCCCCCGAGCAGGCACCGGAACGAAGATTCCGAAGCCTCCAGGAAGACACTCCAAGGCATTGCGAGCACTGAAAAGGGATCAGGTAAGCCCTCTTTTGCCTTGGAGCGACGAGTTCCCGTTCATGGAACTCATCGCGATTGATGCCGGGGATTATTTACCCGAGAGGTAGGGAATCGCCGCAACACGACTCTTCACATCCTCAAGTCCATCGACCAGATCCGCGATGGAGTCCCAGCGTCCGTTCATCAGAGGCTCCCGTGCGTGACCCGGCATGCTGATCTCAGCGGCAAAGTCGATATCATCGGTGGTCACCTTGCTCTCTGTAAGGTCTACGGTTACCTGGATGGAGGGAGTCTTCTCGATGAGAGCGGCAAGATTGGCAATGTCCTCTTTGGACATCTTGACGCAAGGGATGCCAAGAGTGGTCGAGTTACCGAAGAAAATCTCGGCAAAGCTCTCCGCTATGATGGCACGGAAGCCATAGCGGTAAAGAGCTTGGGGGGCATGTTCACGGGAGCTGCCACAGCCAAAGTTAGATCCGGAGAGCAGGATGGTGGCCCCATTGAAACGGGAATCATCGAGAGGGTGGAGACGTCCTGCAGCCTTCTCGGCCACCTTGGCATCTGCAAAAGCAAATTCGCCGAGTCCGTCGAAGGTAACGCATTTCATGAAGCGAGCAGGAATAATCCTGTCGGTATCGATGTCGTCGCCTGGAATAAAGACGCCGCGTCCGGTTACTTGTGTGATTTTTTCAAGGGCCATGGTTTTAGGAACTGGGATCTAGGAAGTAAGGATTGAACGTTTATTGGATGCCGAAGACTTTGCGTGCATCGCTGATCTCACCGGTGAGGGCGGCCGCAGCAACCATCAGAGGACTCATGAGCATGGTGCGACCAGTGGGGCTGCCTTGGCGCCCCTTGAAGTTGCGATTGCTTGAACTGGCACAGAGTTGGTCACCCACAAGCTTGTCGGGATTCATCCCCAGGCACATGGAGCACCCGGCACCGCGCCATTCGAAGCCGGCCTCGCGGAAAATTTCCGCCAAGCCCATTTTTTCGGCAATGGAGGCCACTACTTGGGATCCGGGAACGACGATCGCCTTCACATGCGAGGCAACCTTGCGTCCGCGGATATGCTTGGCCACCTCCTGGAGGTCCGAGAGCCGTCCGTTGGTGCAGCTACCGAGGAAAGCAACATCAATTTTGATGCCTGCGGCAGGTGTGCCTGCGGGGAGCTTCATGTGTTCGATCGCCTCGGCCGCGGTGTCACGGTCCTTCTCGGGGAGGTCCTTAGGATCTGGGATCTTCTCGTCGATGAAGATTGCCTGGGCCGGAGTGATACCCCATGTGACGGTGGGGAGGATATCTTCAGCCTTAAAGTTGACGATGTCTTCGTAGGTCGCATCCTTGTCAGAGGCAACTGCTTTCCAGCGGGCAACAGCCGCATCCCACTCTGCTCCTTTAGGGGAGTAGGGGCGGCCACGGAGGTATTCAAAGGTGGTCTCATCCGGATTCACGTAGCCGACACGGGCACCGCCTTCAATCGACATGTTGCAGACGGTCATGCGTTCCTCCTGAGTAAAGGAATCGAAGGTGGAGCCTCCGTATTCATAGGCGAAGCCGATGCCACCGTTCACGCCCAGATGGCGGATGATGTGAAGGATGACGTCCTTGGCATAGACGCCCGGGGAGAGCTTTCCGTCGACATTGATGCGTCGGACTTTGGGCTTTCCGATGGCCATGGTCTGGGTGGCTAGGACGTCACGCACCTGACTGGTACCAATACCGAAGGCGATAGCGCCGAATGCACCGTGGGTCGAGGTGTGGGAGTCACCACAGGCGATTGTGGTGCCGGGCTGGGTAATACCCTGTTCTGGGCCGACGATGTGAACGATGCCTTGGTTGCCCGAGGGAAGATCGAAGAATGTGACACCGGTCTCGGCGCAGTTCTTGCGTAGTTCCTTCACCATGGCGTCGGCAAGCGGATCGGAGAACGGCTCCGCACGCTGGTCTGTGGGGACGATATGGTCCACAGTTGCAAAGGTGCGGTTCGGGTAGAGAACCTTGAGTCCGAGGTCTCTTACCATGCCGAAGGCCTGCGGACTCGTGACCTCATGAATAAGGTGAGTGCCGATCAAAAGTTGTGTCCTGCCATCAGGGAGTGTGCGAACGGTATGTTCCTCCCAGACTTTTTCGAGAAGCGTTTTGCCCATAGTTCATCCACTTTAGTGAAATGATTTTTCGAGGCAACTCTCTCTTTCCCTTATCCGCGATTGCCTCTGATTCCAAGGGGAACTAAACTATCCCAATCATGTCCGAAATGCCGACCATTCTCTACACCAAGACCGACGAGGCTCCCGCACTGGCGACCTATTCCCTCCTTCCTATTGTTCAGGCTTTTACGAAAAGAGCCGGTTTTTCCATTGAACTCCGGGACATCTCCCTTGCCGGCCGCATCTTGGCTGCCTTCCCCGACCATCTGAATGAGGATCAGAAGATCGGCGACGCTCTATCCGAACTCGGAGCCCTGACCCTCAAGCCCGAGGCCAATATCATCAAGCTTCCGAACATCAGCGCCTCGCTGCCACAGCTTAAGTCAGCCATCACTGAACTTCAGGCGAAGGGGTACAAGCTTCCTGACTATCCCGATCATCCGCAGAACGAAGCCGAAAAAGAGATCCGCAACCGCTACGATAAGATCAAGGGGAGTGCCGTTAATCCTGTTCTACGCGAGGGAAACTCCGACCGCCGTGCCCCCAAGGCCGTTAAGGAATATGCCCGTAAGCATCCTCACTCCATGGGTGCCTGGACAGCGGATTCCAAGACCAGCGTCGGCACGATGGGGAAGAACGACTTCTTCTGCAATGAGAAGTCGGTGACTGTTCCTGCTCCGACCGATGTGAGGATTGAGTTTGTCGGTTCTGACGGCACGACCAAAGTTCTCAAGGAAAAAATCCCGCTCAAAGCCGGCGAGATCCTCGACAGCACGGTCATGAGCAAGAGGTCTCTGGTGGCGTTCCTCGCCGAGCAGATCGCCAAGGCTAAGGCGGATGAAATTCTCTTCTCCCTCCACTTGAAAGCCACGATGATGAAGGTTTCCGACCCGATCATCTTCGGTCATGCGGTCGAGGTCTTCCTCGGTGACCTGATCACCAAGCATGCTGCGGTGATTGCTACGCTCGGCGTCGATTTCAAGAATGGCCTCGGTGACTTCATCGCCAAGATCCAGACTCTGCCTGCCGACCAGAAGGCCGCCATCGAAGCCGATATCAAACAGACCCTCGCAATGGGCCCTGCCATCGCGATGGTCAACTCGGACAAGGGAATCACGAATCTCCACGTCCCAAGCGATGTCATCGTGGACGCCTCCATGCCGGCAATGATCCGAGCAGGGGGAAAGATGTGGGACGCTTCCGGCAAGACTCAGGATACGCTCGCCGTCATTCCGGACAGCTCTTATGCCGGAGTTTACCAAGCGGTCATTGACTTCTGCAAGCGGCACGGTGCCCTCGATCCCAAGACCATGGGCTCCGTTCCGAATGTTGGACTCATGGCGCAGGCTGCCGAGGAATACGGTTCCCACAACAAGACCTTCGAAATTTCAGGGAAGGGGGTGGTCCGAGTCACGGACTCCTCCGGGAAGGTGCTCCTCGAGAACCCTGTTGAGGAGGGTGATATCTGGCGCGCCTGCCAGACGAAGGATGCCCCGATCCAAGACTGGGTGAAGCTAGCCGTGAAGCGTGCCCGTGCCACGGGGGATGTTGCTGTCTTCTGGCTCGATGAGAAGCGTGCTCACGACGCCGAGATCATCGTCAAGGTCAAGACCTACCTTACCGACCACGACACAACCGGACTCGATCTCCGGATCCTATCTCCTGCCGAGGCTTGCACCTACAGCCTCGAGCGGATCGTTCAGGGTAAGGACACCATTTCGGTCACAGGCAATGTGCTGCGTGATTATCTGACGGATCTTTTCCCGATCCTTGAGGTCGGCACCAGCGCCAAGATGCTCTCCATCGTTCCTCTCATGAACGGCGGCGGCCTCTTCGAGACCGGAGCCGGAGGCTCGGCCCCGAAGCATGTGCAGCAATTCCTGGAGGAGAACTATCTTCGCTGGGATTCCCTCGGGGAGTTCTTTGCACTCGCACCCTCCTTCGAACATGTCGCTGAGACATTTGGGATTCCCAAGGCGAGGGTGCTTGCCGAGACCCTCGATGAGGCGACCGGGAAGTTCCTCGAGAACGATAAGTCTCCCGGACGCAAACTCGGTATGATTGATGTCCGGGGAAGTCACTTCTACCTCGCTCTCTACTGGGCACAGGCTCTTGCCGCCCAGACACAGGATGCCGAGTTGAAAGCCCACTTCACCCCGGTCGCCTCGGAACTCGCGGCCAATGAGGAAAAGATTGTCTCCGAACTCATCGCCGTCCAAGGCAAGTCTGTCGATGTCGGCGGCTACTATCTGCCCGATGAGGCAAAGGCCAACGCCGCTTTGAGACCCAGCCAGACATTCAACTCCATCCTAGCTACTCTTTAATCATGTCCCATCCTACCTGCCCCGAATGCACCATGGACGAGGTGATCGCTCATCCCGATCAATGGGAGTGTGTCACCTGTGGCTTTGAATGGCTTAAAGAAGCTGAAGCCGAGGTTGCTGATGGTCCCCGAGTCGTGAAGGATGCCCATGGCAATATTCTAGCAGACGGCGACTGCGTCGTCCTGATCAAGGACCTGAAGTTGGGTGGCTCCTCTGTTCTCAAGGGTGGTTCCAAGTCAAAGCCCATTCGTTTGGTGGACGGGGATCACGAGATTGATTGCAAAGTGGATGGAATTGCGGTCGGCCTAAAGGCCTGCTTTGTGAAGAAAGCCTAGCGATTCCAGGTCATCCTCAACCACAACCCGGGTCGATTGGTGGGTATGAGAAAAAGTAAAGAAGTGGAGCAAAGGGGGATCGAACCCCTGACCTCGTCATTGCGAACGACGCGCTCTACCAACTGAGCTATTGCCCCTGATACGGGGCAAACTTAAGGAGGCTAAAATCTTCCCGCAAGAAAATCCCTCCCTTATCACAAGACGGGTGAGGGGATGACGTGAATTCATCGCACCCCGAGTGCCACGTTGAGTGACTTCTGCTGCTTGGCCAGGAGTTCCGGATGAAGCCCCTTTTCGAGTAGGATCTGTCGAACCAAGGCATTCACACTCTCCTTTTGTCGAAGGACTGCGGGAAAGCGAAGGAAGCCGGCGAAGTCCCCCCTCGGGATCACGGAATTGCTTGAGATGAGAAGTGTTTTGCCGTCATGAGGCTCGATAAGGATGCGTCCTCGGCATGACTTGGCGTAGATCGACTGATTCACATGCCAGGCGATCTCGTAGCCATCCGTCTCGGTTCTTTTTACCTCCACACGGGAAACATAGATCTCCTCGGGGAGAAAGAAGGGCATTCTTAAGCGGAACTCAGCCACATGCACGTTGAGCGATGGCCGAGAGAGGATGCGAGCCGAGATGCAGTCGGGTACGTAATTGGGATCGAGTTCGCTGTTCCAGAAAACGGAAGCTGCCTCAGCGGGCGAGCAGTCAATTAGGTAAGCGACCGTCACCCGTGGCCACGCACTATCTGGAATATCCTCTTCGCAGAGCACGGGCTTGCCCGTGACGAGAAGTTCTCTCTGGTTTTGGGAAAACTCATTCCAGATCGTTGGTACGCGTGCCCACGCCCCTTCTATCAGGCAGGAAAAAAGGAGAAGAAATGCAATTGTTTGGCTCAAACTTTTAGAATCTAAGCCCGTTGGGCTGAATTCACAATTGTTATGACAATGTTATCGACTATCAGAGCCTTTGTATGGGGACTTTCTTCTGAATAGAATGCTGCTCAGATCCGGAGGTATACTTAAAATATCAGGCTGTTTGATCCCTAACCATCGCGTGGTATTCCTGCAAGGACTTCACTTCAAGGGGTGACTTTGCCATGGATTGGATGGCTGAAACACTTGCGACAGCTGCCCGGAGTGTGGTCATGATCGGAATCCGATTGGCAACCGCAGTACTGCGGATCACGACCTCATCCTGTCGCGGTTGCTTCCCGCTGGGAGTGTTGATAATGAACTGCATCTCGCCATTCTTAATCATGTCGACGACATTGGGGCGACCTTGGGCCAGTTTGTTGAGGCGTTGAACTTCCAAACCTGATTTTTTGAGAAGGGTAGCCGTCCCGTCGGTCGAGTAGATCTTGAAACCGAGATCAGAAAAATCCTTCATAATCGGGATGATGGCTTCCTTGTCGGCATCCTTGACACTCACAAAGACATTACC
>CAINEX010000108.1 GCA_903847935.1 uncultured Spartobacteria bacterium
AGCTCCGGTTTGTGGTACCGGCTGTTGCGGGTTCGAGCCCCGTCAGCCACCCGTTTTCTTCAAAGCCAATTCCCTCGTACCCTTTGAGCAAAAAACTGTTTGCTAAACAAAGCACTATAAAATTCCTCCCGTTGAGGACATTGGCCTTGCAGAGTGACAAGTAACAAACACCTACCATCCGAGACAACTGAAACGGTAGGATCCATTTCAAACCGCCCTTCTTTTGAACTGGTCACCAAACTGAAATCAGAACAACAAAAAGGCCCCTCGGTAAGGGGCCGTTAAGAAGGAAGGGAAGGCTGTATAACAAAGCGATGATCCCTTTCTTAGAAAGGGATGTCGTCTTCCTCAATGGGTGGCTGAGGTGCCGGTGAACGACCACTGCTGAATCCACCTGATCCGCCGCTCGATGACTCCCTGCGAGGGGGGCGCTCGGAGTATTCCTCCTCATTAACAGTTCCGCCCCCGCCTCCTGGACGAGGCCCCAGGAGTTGAAAACTCTCCCCAACGACGCGGAGTTTCGTGCGTTTCTGCCCCGAGGTTTTATCCTCCCAACTATCAAGTTGAAGACGACCCTCGATGTAGATCGAACGTCCCTTCTTGCAGTATTCACCCGCAATTTCTGCCTGCCTGCCCCAGAGGGTCACGTCGACGTAGGTGGTCTCTTCGCGCTTTTCTCCACCATCTGGGGTGAAAACTCGATTAACCGCTATGCCAAGGTCAGTGACCGCACTGCCCTTCGGGGTGTATTTGATCTCAGGGTCACGAGTCACGTTTCCGATGAGCATCACTTTGTTAAGGTTGGCCATGATGGTGTGGGTACTGGGAGTTGGAATAAAAATAAGATGGCTGTCAGATCTCTTCCTAACAGCCTTCAGCCTAAACCGCTAGAGCCTTATTAGGCGGCCTTCGCTGTCTTCTTGGCAGCTTTGCGTGCCTTTCCGACAGCCTTGACAGCGCCTTTGCGGAGATAGTTTTGCAACACAACCTCCTCATCAAGTGTCAATTTGGTGCGAATCTTGGCAATGGCTGCAGGTTCAGCTGTGACGATATAGTTCACAAAGTAAGCACTCTTGAGCTTGTCGTGCGGGTAGGAGAACTCACGGCGCTCCAGGCGTTGCACTTGCTCCACACTGGCGCCTTCGGCTGCGAGCGTCTTTTCGAGGCGCTCGATGAGGTCCTTGTTGGTTTCTTCTTTCCCGGCCACGTTAAGCGCAAGGAGGATTTCGTATCTGTTTTTCATGGTTGTTTTTCTGTGTTGTCTGCAGTTTTAGCAGAAGAGGGTGCTGCATTGTAAAGATTCATCGCGCAGGGCAGTCCTTTGCGGAGGACGCAGAGTGTTGCTTCAGCAGCCCGGTTCACTGCTTCAGAAGCAGCTGATTGCTCTTCGGGAAGAAAGCGAGAGAGTACGTGACTGGAGAGATCCCCGGCAGTGGCTCCACCGATGCCGACCCTGAGGCGAGGCACCTGTTCGGTGGCAAAGTGCATGAGCACCGATTCCAGCCCCTTCTGTCCGCCTGATCCACCTTCTACCCTCAAACGGAGTGCCCCGAGTGGAAGGGCGATGTCATCAACGATCACGAGCGTAGAGTGGGATGGAATCCTGAAAAACCGCGCATATTCCACAACAGCCTCGCCACTGAGGTTCATGAAGGTGGTCGGCTTAATCAAGGTCAGACCAGCATCTTCCGTACCGGACGCTCCCTTGGCGATGAAGGCTCGCCATTTCGGCTCTTTCACACACTCCACTTGAAGAAGTGAAGCAATGCGATCAATGACCGCGAACCCAATATTGTGACGGCTCCCCTCATACTCGCGTCCGGGATTGCCCAATCCGGCCACAAGCCGGATACCTGAGGATGAGGTATCCGGAGTCAAGAAAGGGGACTGGTTGAAAAAGCCCAGGCTATTTCTTGGCCTTGGAGGCATCAGCCCCCTCAACGGGCTTCTTCTCCTTGATCACCTCAGGACCCTTGGAGGGCTCGGCTCCTGCGACCGGTGCCACCTCCACCTTGGACTCAGCCACAATGAAGACGGTAAGGTCAGCATCCGTGGTTGCGGAGACACCGGCTGGAAGGATGATGTCACGCACGTGAAGTGACTGGTTGAGTCCCAATGCACTGACATCGACCCGGATGATCTCAGGAAGATCCTTCGGCAGACACTCGATGGCCAACGAACGAAGACTATGCTCGAGAAGACCACCGAAGTTCTTGACCCCGTCGGCATCGCCAAATGCCTCGATGGGCACTTCCGTGTGAAGCATTTCATCCATGGCAACTTCTAGGAAATCGACATGGAGGATATCGCCGCGCACGGGATGGTGCTGGACTTCCTGAATCAGGGAGAGTTTGGTGGCTGCTCCTGCGATATCGAGTTCAACAAGAATGTTCTCACCGATGGCGTGTTTGAGGACAGCGGCAATCTCACGGGTGTTGATCTCGAGGTTGGCGGGCTGATCCTTATGACCGTAAATCACGGCCGGAACGACCCCACGACTGCGAAGGTGCTTGACGGAATTGCGGCCGACATCAGCGCGTGGCCGGGCGGAAAGTTTAACCTGTTTTGCCATAGAATTAAGAAGTTGGGACGATTATTGCTGGAGTGCGGTTAGTGCTTGAGCTGGAACAGCGAGCTGACCGACTCGCCTCCATGGATGCGGCGGATTCCCTCGCCGAGTAGTTCGGCTATGGAAAGAACCCGCACACGATCACCCGATCCTTGTCGGACAGGGACGCTGTCGGTGGTGATGAGCTCTTTGATCTCGGAGCCCTCCAACCGCTGAACCGCCAAATCTGTCAGCACTGCGTGCGAGACGCCAGCATAAATATCACCTACCCCCATGGTTCGGAGAATTTTAGCGGCGCTAGTCAGTGTTCCAGCCGTCTCGGTAATGTCATCCAAGATCAGGACATTCTTTCCCTCGACCTCACCGATGACATGGAGGGCGTCGACTTCGGTGGCGTTTCGTCGACGCTTCACGACGATGGCCAACCCCGCACCGAGGGCCTCGGCATAGGAGCTAGCCATCTTGACTCCTCCGACGTCCGGAGAAACCACCACGAGATTTTCAATGTTCTTGCGGCGGATGTAATCGACCATCACCGGGAGGGCGTAAAGATGGTCGACTGGAATATCAAAGAATCCCTGCAACTGCTGGGCGTGCAGGTCCATGGTGAGAACGCGGTTGACACCGGCAGCGACCAGAATATTCGCAACCAGTTTCGCCGTAATGGGCACCCGGGGCTGATCCTTGCGGTCCTGTCTGGCATAACCGAAAAAAGGAATGACCGCCGTGATCCTATTGGCACTGGCCCTGCGTGCGGCATCGACCATGATCAGGAGTTCCATGATATTCTGGTTACTCGGGGGGCATGTCGGCTGAACAATAAAGACATCACGGCCGCGGACATTGTCGTTGATTTTCACAAAAGTCTCCCCATCCGGAAACGAGGTGACCGTGGCGTCTCCCAACGGTTGGCCAAGATAATCCGCAATATCCTGTGCTAGCTGACGGTGAGCTGAGCCTGTAAAAATCCTAAGTTCGGGTGAGCCGTTCATGAAAGTCCCAATAGGTTACCTTCCAAAAGTCATCCCACGCACGCAGGAAATGGAAAATCGACTTTTTTTATCAAAATCATCCTTGAGTAATCCCTCTGAAATGAGGACCCAACAGAAGAGGCCGAGTGATCAAGGCAAAGGAACACTTCATTCCCGATGATTTTAAATCGAGGAGGGGGGATCCAGAACCGCCTAAATCTTTCAGCGCCTCCTCTTGACGCAGTAGGAAGTTGAGCAATAAGAATAAGTGTCATGGTTCATACCTATCCAAGGGTGGTTACAAACTCCCTCGCTTTTATTCTTATCTCCCTCCTGCTTTCCGCGTGCGCTTCTTATGATGGTCGCTTGAATTCCACCACCACGCAGTATCTGGGCACAGACGGCTCCATTGTCACTAGAACATCGACGTCATCACTCTCCGAACGCGCCTCTTATTGGGCCGGTGATTCGGTCAATGGGCCCGCAGCTATCGTGATCAAATTGGGTGATCAAAAGCTTTACTATTACAAGGCGGGAAAACTCGTCGGTGTATCCGCTGTTTCCACCGGGAGGGAGGGGCATGATTCCCCGGTGGGAAAATTCAAGGTTCAATTGAAGGAGAAGGATCATGCCTCGAATCTCTACGGGGACTTTGTTGACGCCAACGGCAAGGTCATTGTTAAGAACGTCACTTTCAAGGTCGACAAGGCTCCCCCAGGAACGCATTTTCAAGGCTCGTCAATGCCATGGTTCATGCAGTTTGCCCCGGGAGTCGGCATGCACACCGGATTCCTGCCTGGAGTACCAGACTCTCACGGTTGCATTCGCCTGCCCGACAAGATGGCCAGAATCTTCTTCGCCGTAACCCCGCTCAAGACTCCAGTCACGGTTGAGAAGTAAACTTTTCGGAGCCTTCCTGCTGCCAAGTCATAGAGATTAAGGCCAATGGGACTCCCATGATCTTTGGAATGAAATAGAACTCCCACCATGACCTCCTCGCTCCAAACGCCCCGAGAGATGCAAAAAGTTCAGGTCGCTCTCGCTACACGCCCCTACGAAGTCCTTATAGGTAATCATCTCCTCCCGATTGTCGGAGAATATTCCAGGTCCGTCATCACCCCTTGCCGCTGTGCCGTAATCACTGATGACAACGTAGCGCCGCTTCACTCCGGAGTACTCATGGAGTCGCTCAAGCGTGCTGGCTTTGATCCTCATCTGGTTGTGATTCCATCGGGAGAGCAATCGAAGTCGATGCTCTCCGCATCGGATCTTTGCGACCGGTTGATAGGATTGGGGATCGATCGCAAGGGGGCGATCTTCTCACTTGGGGGTGGTGTGATCGGGGATCTAGCGGGTTTTGTCGCCTCGGTCTTCTACCGCGGTATTCCCGTGATTCAGATCCCCACCACGGTGGTCTCCCAGATCGACAGTTCTGTTGGCGGGAAGACCGGGGTGAATAGTCACTTGGGCAAAAATCTGATCGGCTCGTTCCACCAACCCCTCCTTGTGATCGCGGATACGGCAACGCTTTCCTCCCTTCCGGAGAGGATCTTCAGGGAGGGACTTGCAGAGGCCATCAAACATGGGGTGATCGCCGATGCAACGCTCCTTGCAATGCTTCCTCCGGAGAGCAATCAGGACCTAACCCCGTTGATCGCGAGGAATGTCGCCATCAAGGCCACCATTGTGGAGGCGGATGAATTTGAAACCAAGGGCATGCGAGCCCTACTCAATTTCGGTCACACCATCGGACATGCCGTGGAGTCGGTGGCAGGGTACGGTGTTCTCTCCCATGGGGAAGCAGTTGCGATCGGCATGATTGCCGCTCTTGACCTCTCGGTCCGATTGGCAGGACTTCCCAGTGTGCAGGCGGATCAGGTTCGTGAAACAATCAGAACTTGCGAACTCCCTGAAAAACTCCCGGAATCACTGTCAACGGAGTCACTTCTGGCAGCCCTTCAACGTGACAAGAAATTTGACCGGGGGGCCGTTCGCTTTGTCCTGACGGCTCAACTAGGTTCGGCTATGGTCAGTGACAGGGTGACGACTCAGGATATCACGCAGGCCATTGATCGACTCCGTTCCTAGAGAAAAGGAGGCTGCTTGCAGCCCCTTCCATGAAACCTCATCAAGAGAAGACTTTTAACCGGGGATGTTTTTGAGCAGTTCGGCATTGGTGGGATAGCGCCGAATGAAGAAGAGAAGCCTCTCAATGGCCTCGATTGGCTTGTGACCAGCCAAGCCCCGCCGAATGACGTTGATCTTGTGCATTTCTTCCGGCGATAGGATGAGTTCCTCGCGCCGGGTGCCAGAAAGGAAGATGTCGACCGCAGGGTAGATGCGCTGCTCGCTGATTTTGCGGTCTAGGACGAGCTCCATGTTGCCGGTTCCCTTGAATTCCTGGAAAATAAGATCGTCCATGCGACTGTTCGTCTCGATCAATGCTGTCGCCATGATCGTTAAAGAGCCAGCCTCCTCGGTATTGCGAGCGGCGGCAAAAAGCTTCCGGGGAATCTCCATTGCTCGGGAATCCATACCACCGCTCATGGTGCGTCCGCCACCACCCATCGCATTGTTGAAGGCGCGACCAATACGGGTAAGCGAGTCCATGAGGACGAAGACATCCTTGCCCTGTTCGACAAGGCGCTTGGCGCGGTCAACCGCGATCTGAGCAATGCGTGTGTGGCTTCTTAGATCACTGTCGTTGGAACTCGCATAGAGCTCTGCCTGCGGGACCGTGCGACGGATCTCGGTAACCTCCTCAGGACGCTCGTCCACGAGCAGGATGATGAGTTTCACTTCGGGGTGATTCTTGACCACGGCATCGGCAATATGCTGGAGCAGGGTGGTCTTGCCAGTGCGGGGAGGCGCCACAATAAGGCCCCTCTGTCCCTTGCCCACGGGAGTCATGAGATCAATCACGCGGGTGGTAAAACGTTCGGGCGTTGTCTCCAACCTGATGCGTTTGTTGGGACTAATCGTCGTGAGTTCCTCAAAGAGTGGAATGTTCACATACTTTTCGGGATCAGCCCCTTCAATTTCAGTGGCACGGAACAGCTGAACACCGCGCGGACCACGCCGGGTCTCCCCTTTGATGAGCACGCCGTCGCGAAGGTTGTGCTGACGGATCACCTCGGGTGTAATGAAAATGTCGTTTTGAGTGGCCGCGTAGGCACGCTTGGCTTCCCGAAGGAATCCGAACCCTTTCCCAGAGAGTTCTACGATTCCCTCCGCGAAAGTCGGCTCAGGTGGCGGTCCATCTTGGCGGACGGCATCGCCCTCCACGGGAGTCGAGCCGGCAAAATCATCACCCCCGTTCCCCTGATCGCCACGCGGAGCTTGGTTTCTTCCATCATTGAAACCACGATCGTCACCCCGATTATTCCTGAACGGCCTGCGACCGCGGGGGTTGCGACCGCCTCCGCGACGGGGGCGGTTAAATTGCCGTTCCCCTTGTCCGGCAGGATCGACGGAGGGTTGGTCTGCAGATTCGGGAGTTATTGCTGCCGTGGTGCTCTCTTTCTGTGGAGATCCCGATTGGGATGATTGTGAATGTTGATTCTGTGGTTCTTCGCTCATTGGAAAAATTGGGTTGGGTACTTCTATAAAGTCTGAATTGTTGGCGGTGGACGCTTGGTAGCTTGAAAGATAGATCTGTCGGTGAAATCCAAAAGAGGAACCGGAGTTTCGATTCAGGTACGATTTCCTAAAAATTCCCGATGCCCGGATGTACTGGTGTCATAAGGATTGGATTCCCGGAAGGATTCCCTTCTCATGGTATGAGCGGTCATTTCCCAGGTGATGTCTCGTCGTCCGCAATCGGATTGACCCGTGTCTCAGTATCTCGCACTAAGACGGTAATCTTCTGCGACAACAAACGAGTGCGCCTTGGAGTTTTCTGCGTTGGGGTTGTGAAGATTTCGAAAAAACTTCTTTGGCAGATTGTCTTACCCCGGACTTTTTTGGGGAAAGGGCCTAGAAGACCGAAACTTCGTTTATAGAGAAACAGATGGCCGGCAGGTGTCAACGCCTTTTTACAATGCCCTCTAAAACCGCCATTCTTCACCGGGTTTGAGCAGGTGCAGATGGAGTCCCTTTTTAAGAAAAGACTCTTTGGCCGCATCATGATCAATGGCAATCAACGGAAAGGTGTCGTAGTGGACGCCCAGAATGTCCTCGCAATCAAGCCACTCCGCGGCAACAAGCGCCTCTTCCACACCCATCGTAAAATTCCCTCCCAAGCAAAGAGCTCCAAACTTGAGCGGTGAAGAGCTTTTAATCAGCTTGATGTCGTGGGTCAGGGCCGTATCGCCGCTGTAATAAAAGGCTCCTTCCATGGTCTCTACGAGGAATCCTCCCGCCAGTCCGCCATAAGACCCGTCCGGCATGCTGCTGGAATGAACAGCCTTTGTAAAAGTGACTTTTCCGAAATCAAAGTTCCATGATCCGCCTGAGTTCATGGGATGGACTTTTTTTAACCCCTTTGTGCCGAACCACTGGATTACCTCGTAATTGCCGATGACGGTTGCTCCACTTGTCAGGGCAATCGTTTCAACATCAGCAACATGATCAAAATGCCCGTGCGAGAGGAGGATGTAATCAGGGTGCAGTGATCCGATATCGATGTTGGAAGCGAGTGGGTTCGGAGTAATAAAAGGGTCGAAGAGGAGTGACTTCCCACAGACGTTGACGGAAAAGCAGGCGTGGCCATGACTGGTGATCTTCATACGTTGATTCTGTGATGAATCTTGCAGGAACGCCAAGAGCTAAGGAGAAACTTCACTTGCGAAGAGAGCTATCGCTTGCACCATAGACCTCCCAGACTCAGGCTTGTCCCGAAGCCGAAGGATGGAATTTCCATTATATTTTCAATCTGTCCAACTCCGATCCCTTCAAACCGATGAACCTTGATCCGAATCAAAAGATTGCCGGCATCCTGATGCCTCTGTTCGCCCTGCGAGGACGGCATGACCTTGGCATCGGTGATACCGAAGCTCTCCGCGAGGCCATTGCTTGGGCGGCTGAAAACAATTTTCGGGCACTCCAGATCCTGCCGGTCAACGAAACGGGTAGCGATAACAGCCCCTACAATGTCCTGAGCGCTTTCGCCCTGGATCCCACGACAATCACCACTCACCCCTCCTGGCTTCCAGAACTGACTCCCGGCGACTTCAGGGCCATCGTGGAACGGCATGATCTGGAGTCTCTTCGCAAAGGACCGGTGGATTATACTGCCGTCAAATCTCTCAAGAGAGAACTACTGGAGGCGGCATGGAAGCGGTTTAACAGAGGTGACGGGAGAAACGGACGGGCTAAACTTTTTTCCCGCTTCCTGGATCAGCACACCGGATGGCTACCGGATTACACGCTTTACCGTGTGCTACTCGAAAGGAACGGCTGTATCGAGGATTTTACCTCATGGCCCCGCGGACAGCGGACCGCCGAGGAGGCAAGGATTTGGGTTGCCGGTCTCAATGTATCAGAGCGTCAGGCCTTTGAGGAAAGACGTCTTTATTTTGCATTCATCCAGTGGATCGCCTTCTCACAATGGTCCATGATCGCCGATCTCGCGGATACCTTGGGAGTGGCTTTAATCGGGGATGTGCCTGTGGGTGTCTCGGCGGGAGGTGCGGATGTCTTTGCCTCTCCGGGTGATTTCGATCTCACGCGCTCCTGCGGTGCGCCTCCCGAGAAGGTCTTCAAGTCGGATCCCTTCACCGAGCAGTGGGGGCAGAACTGGGGATTTCCTCTCTACAGGTGGGAAGTGATGGCCCGTGGAAATTTCATCTGGTGGCGCAGGCGCCTGAGGCTTCTTCGCTCCGTCTTCCACATGCTTCGAGTCGATCATGCACTCGGTTTTTTCCGTATCTACAGCTTTCCCTGGCCCCCGAACCGCAATCCCGAATTCACGGGGCTTTCCGGGGAACAGGCAAGGGCACTCACAGGTGGACCTCTTCCTCGATTCATCGATACCGACGATGATACCCCCGAGCATCGAGAGCATAACCGCTGCCATGGGGAGATCCTTCTCTCGATTCTAAACGAGGAAATAGGAAACCACAGGCTGATTGCCGAGGATCTTGGGGAGGTCGCTCCCTACGTGCGTCCCGTCATGAGTCAAATGGGGTTGCCGGGTTTCAAAATCCCCATGTGGGAACGCTCCGAGAACGCTTCCATGCTTCCGGGAAGCGCCTACGAAAGAATTTCCGTGGCAACCTATGCAACACATGATCATCCACCAATGATGTCTCTCTGGGAAGAATGGCAAGAAGGGGCGGCTAAAGAGGGTGATGAGGGTGCAGGTTGCCGAAAAATCCTTGATGAGTTGCTGGAGTTTGCGGGCCATCCTGAAATCGATAGAATGACCCCCTTCCCCGGAAAGGTTCATGAGGCGTTATTAGGGGGCTTACTCGCCTGCAATTCATGGATTGTCATCCCCATGATCACGGATCTCTTTTCTTCCTCCCTTAGGTTTAATGTGCCTGGTGCCGTTGGTTCGGCAAACTGGACCGCACGACTCCCGGAACCTGTCCTTGAGTGGAACCGACTCCGGGAAAGCTTTCTCTCCGACTGGCGCAAATCCGTTCTTGGGCATAATCGGTACTAGCGACTTCTTGGAATCCCATTCATCCGTGCTTGCAATTCTATCTTTCCGAGAGTAGGACATCCGATTCCTTTCAAGTCCTCTAGCCCTCCAATCCAGAGAAAAACCACTTCCATACCAATTAAAATGGCTAATCTAACCAAACGTGACCTTGTCGTCGCCATCAGCAATGAAACTGGTCTTATCCAGAGCGATGTCTTCAACGTAATCCAAAAAACTCTGGATCACATCACGGAAGCGCTGGCCAAAGGTGAAGGGGTGGAACTCCGTAATTTCGGTGTATTCGAGGTCCGTTTGACCCGTTCCCGCGTTGGCCGTAATCCGAATCTCCCGGATGTCGATGTGCCCATTCCCTCCAGAGCTACGGTCAAGTTCAAGGCCGGAAAGATCATGCGCCAGCGCGTTCTGCTCCGTACAGAGGAGTTGAGACATACGGTCAAGGTGAAGACAAGCGGTACGGAATGATCCAATCCGGGATGATTCCTCCACTTTAGCAATCAACAGGTGCCCGAAGCTCCCCGAATACGCCTTCAGGGCGTAACGCAGAACAACCTCAAGGGCATAGATCTGGACCTTCCCACAGGGTCACTCATTGTGGTCACTGGCCCTAGCGGTTCCGGAAAATCCAGCCTAGCCTTTGATACCATCTATGCGGAGGGACAGAGACGTTATGTGGAGACATTCAGTCCCTACACTCGGCAGTTTCTGGACAGAATGGATAAACCTCGCGTGGCATCCATCGAGGGGATTCCACCGGCCATTGCGATCGAGCAGAGCAACAGTGTAAAAACAACAAGGTCCACGGTCGGGACTATCACGGAGATCAATGACTACCTGAAACTCCTGATGACACGCGTGGCCTCCGCCTCATGCCCAAGTTGTCACAGGCGAGTCTCGCCCGAGTCCCCGGAATCAGTCACCGAGACTCTTCTCAAAGGCCTCAAGGGGCGCCGACTTCTCATTACCTTCCCGGTGACAACCCGTTCGGAATCGCAAGAGGGGGAACCTGAGTCAAAGGCACGAAAACCCGCTGACTTTTTCACCTTTCTCCAGGAGCAAGGGTATCTTCGCGTCTGGATCGATGGAGCAATCCACCGTACGGACGAACCTATCTTGCTCAAGCGCCTGCCACCCGTTGTCTCCGTCATCCAAGACCGGCTTGAAATTAGCCAAAAAGAAAGGGGGCGTCTCACCGAGGCTATCGAGACTGCCCTTATACTTGGGAAGGAGCGGGTCACTCTTCTCGACCCGGACACAGGAGAAACCTTTCCACACTCCTCAGGATGGCATTGCGCCCATTGCGACATTGATATCCGCCCCCCCTCCCCCGGCCTTTTCAGTTTTAACAACCCCCTGGGCGCCTGCAATGACTGTCGCGGATTCGGCAGGGTGATTGGCCTGGATTATGACCGGATCATGCCGGATCGTTCGATGAGTATCGCCTCAGGGGTGGTCAAACCATTCCAAAGCGGACAGTCAAGGGATTGCCAGCGGGATCTTCTGCGTGCCTGCGCCATGCGGGACGTGGATGTCCATCTTCCCTTTGAAGAACTTCCGGAGGCGGACCAACAATTCGTGATCGAAGGTGAGAAGGATGCCGATCTCACGTCGGAGGAGCTTTGGGAAAACAAGCGCTGGTACGGGGTGCAAGGTTTCTTCAAATGGATGGAGAAAAGGACCTACAAGATGCATATACGCGTCTTCCTGAGTCGTTACCGCAATTACACCCCGTGCACGTCGTGCAAGGGGGGGCGCTTCCAACCGGAAACCTTGAACTATCGCCTCCCGGTTCCGGAGGGAGCACTAACGCTTCCTGAGATCGCGGCTACCCCCGTTTCAAGTCTCTCTGAACTCCTTCGCAAACTTCCGTTGCCTATCGGAGACACGGGAGCCGCCATGCTCCTCCAGCAGATCGTCTCAAGGCTTGGCTATTTGGAGTCGGTCGGACTCGGATATCTGACTCTCGACCGCACAACCAAAACCCTCAGTGGGGGTGAAATCGAACGTGTCAACCTGACAACATGCCTTGGGGCTTCGTTGGTTAATACGCTCTTCGTAATGGACGAGCCAAGTGTGGGACTTCACCCGAGGGATATCGGCAGGTTACTTGGGATCATGAAAGCCCTTCGCGACAAGGGAAACACTATCCTAGTCGTGGAACATGAGGAGGCCATCATCCGTTCGGCTGATCATATCATCGATCTGGGTCCAGGACGTGGACAGAACGGGGGTGAGTTGATGTTCTCGGGGCCATTGTCAGAACTTGCATCATCCAAGGAATCCCTCACCGCCGCTTATCTTCGGGGTGACAAATCGATCGGCATCCCCAAGAAACGGCGTAAGCCCTCCGAGTGGATCGAAATCAAGGGGATCCGTCATCACAACCTGAACAAGCTTGATATCAGTTTTCCGCTTGGGGTTTTCTGCTGTGTGACAGGTGTTTCGGGCTCCGGGAAAAGCTCCCTTGTCCGTGATGTTCTCTACAGGAATCTCACCTCCGCCGCAGTCGAGGAGGGTGAAGCCGCAGGCAGGTGCCGATCGATCAAAGGCGGAGACGACCTCTCCGATGTGGTGATGGTCGACCAGTCTCCCCTCTCTCGAACCCCCCGTTCCACCCCCGCTCTCTATCTGGGAGTCTTTGATTCCATTCGGGAACTCTTCGGAATGGAAGATGAAGCCATCACTGCAGGAATGAGCCCCTCCGCCTTTTCTTTCAACTCGGGCCAGGGACGGTGCGATCGTTGTTCGGGACTCGGGTTTGAAAAGGTTGAGATGCAGTTTTTGAGTGATCTGTTCATCCGTTGCCCCGAGTGCGAGGGACGACGCTATCAGGAGAGGGTGCTTGCCATCCGACATCGTGGAAAAACAATTCACGACGTTCTCGAGATGACCGCAAGTGAAGCGATTTCGTTTTTTAAGAAGGGTCCCAAAGCCGAGGCTATCTGCGCCCCATTGCAACTCCTTTCCGATGTAGGTCTGGATTATCTGAAACTCGGGCAACCAATGAACGTCCTCAGCGGCGGAGAATCACAGCGCCTGAAGCTGGCGGCCCGCCTTGCCGGTCATGAACCGGGCGGTGCATTACTTATTTTTGACGAACCGACCACCGGCCTGCACATTGACGACATCTCGATTCTGCTCAAGGCCTTTCAACGTCTTGTTGCGGAGGGAAACAGTGTCGTTGTCATTGAGCACAACCTGGATGTGATCAAAACTGCCGATTGGGTCATCGATATCGGTCCGGAAGGCGGCGGGGGGGGAGGCAGACTAGTTGTCGCCGGCACGCCGGAAAAAATTGCCGCTGAAAAAACATCTCATACCGGGCGCCATCTCATCGAGGTACTGGAAGGAAGAACACCGATTCTTCTGGAGAAAGCGGAATCATCCCAAGCGTCCCAGGAACGCAATGAATTCATCCGGATCAGAGGAGCACGTGAGCATAATCTGAAAAATTTTGATATCGATATACCTAGGGGCGAGATGATGGTCGTAACCGGCCTTAGCGGAAGCGGAAAATCAACTCTTGCCTTTGACATCCTGTTCGCCGAGGGACAAAGGCGCTTCCTCGACAGCATGTCCCCCTACGCGAGGCAGTTCGTCGAGCAGTTGGAAAAACCCGATGTGGATTCGATCGATGGACTGCCACCCAGTGTGGCCATTGAGCAACGCATCACCCGAGGCGGAGGCAAATCCACTGTGGCAACGGTCACTGAAATCCACCAGTTCCTTCGTCTTCTATTTTCAAAACTGGGGGTGCAACATTGTCCCGAATGCAGCATAGCAGTGCAAAAAAGCTCACTGACCGCCGTGGCCAAGGAAATCGAGACGATGAGTGCAGATGCAGCGGTCCAACTCTTCGCCCCAAAGGTGAGGGGACGCAAAGGCTTCCATACCGATGTAGCGCGATGGGCCGAGGAACATGGGTTTCAGTCACTGCTTGTGGATGGTGAACTTGTCCAGGTGTCGGACTTCAAACCCCTTGAACGCTTCAAGGAACACACGATCGACGTTCTCGTTGGCACCATAGAAAAAGGTGTTGCCAAAGGAGTTCTGGAACTGGCCAAGAGGGCCCTGGAAATCGGAAATGGTACGGCCAAGGCAAGAACCACGTCACAGAAATCCGAGACAACTCCAAAAACCAAAAAAGAAACAAAGACTGTTAATGGGAAAAAATCTTCCAAGGCATTGAAGAGTGAAGTCTCCCTTAGTTCTCAAAGCACCTACGGAGAGTTCAGGATTCTAAGCTCCGAAATGAACTGTGCTGACTGCGGTCGTTCCTTTGAGGAGTTGGATCCAAGACTTTTCTCGTTCAACTCCCCTCATGGATGGTGTGAGCACTGCCGGGGTTTCGGAGAAGTGTGGAGCGAAATTCCCTCCTCAAAAGATTTTGACTCTCAATTGGAAGCGGACCTAGCCGCCGAAAAATCTTTTGAAAACCGCGAGGAGGGGGAGACGCGTCCATGCCCTGTCTGCCAAGGAAACCGTCTCAATCCAGTCGCCTGTGCTGTTCTTGTGGCCGGTGAAAGCATCGCCTCGTTCTCATCACGTCCGGCAAGTGATGCCCTGAACCGGACCGCTGATTGGAAATTCAGTGGACGCGACGAGACAATCGCGCGAGATATCCTTCCTGAGATCAGGCAGAGACTCTCATTCCTGGCCCGCGTTGGCCTTGATTATCTGCAACTTGACCGCTCGGCAAAGACGCTCAGCGGAGGTGAATCCCAACGTATCCGCCTGGCCGCGCAGCTCGGCTCAAATCTACGAGGGGTCCTCTATGTGCTTGATGAACCGACGATCGGCCTTCATCCACGGGATAATACCCGGCTGCTCGATGCCCTTGAGGAGTTATCTGCGCAGGGCAACTCACTTCTCATTGTGGAGCATGACGAGGAGACCATGCGCCGTGCCTCAAAGATCATCGATCTTGGCCCGAAGGCTGGGAGTCATGGCGGAGAAATCATGGCTTTCGGGACCATGGCGGAGGTGATGGCAAATCCCCGATCGCTTACCGGAAAATTTTTGCGGGAGCCCCCCGTTCACCCCCAAAAAGGCTCTCGTCGGTCCCTCACGGATGTCGCCAACTGGCTCGAATTGAAAGGTGCCAAGAGGCACAATCTGAACAATGTTGATGTAAAATTTCCCCTGCAGCGCCTGACAGCCATCAGCGGCATCAGCGGATCCGGCAAAAGCACCCTCCTGAGAGGTGTTCTGCTTCCCGCTGTCGAGGAATCACTGAAACGGACCGGGCGCCGGAAAAAAGCAGGTCCTCAATATTGGAAGTCAATCTCCGGAACGCAGCATCTCACGCAGGTCATCGAAGTGGACCAGTCGCCGATCGGCAAGACCTCCCGCTCAACTCCCGCCACTTATCTGAAAATCTTTGACGCGATCCGTACCGTTTACGCCGGCTTGCCCGAGGCTCGACTCCGCGGGTACACGGGAAGCCGTTTTTCTTTCAATAATCAGGAAGGCAGATGCCAGACCTGCGAGGGGCAGGGTGTCATCCGCCTAGAAATGAATTTCCTTCCCACATCGTTCATGCCTTGCGAGGACTGCTCGGGCAGCCGCTTTAACCGACAGACTCTTGAGGTCAGATATGATGGCAAGTCAATTGGTGATGTTCTGGATATGACTGTTGAACAAGCCGCCGACTTTTTCTCCGCTCACCCAAAAATCAGAAAACCCCTCCATCTGCTGTTGGAAACGGGCCTGGGTTACCTGCGCCTTGGACAGCCCAGCCCCACACTGAGTGGAGGAGAGGCCCAACGCATCAAACTAGTCACTCAACTGGCGCGGGGGGGGGCATCCGATCGCCCCAGGATGGCGACTCGCGGGGGGACTCTCTATATCCTTGAGGAACCGACCATCGGGCTTCATGCCGCCGATGTGGAACTTCTACAAAGCGTGCTACACCGTTTGGTCGACGAGGGGCATACGGTGATCGTCGTCGAGCATCATATGGATCTAATCGCTGAAGCAGATTACCTAGTGGACGTTGGTCCGGAAGCAGGAAAGCATGGCGGGGAGATTGTGGCCACAGGCACCCCAGAAGATGTCGCAAAGAGCAGGATCAGTCGAACGGCCCCATTCCTCAAAGAGATCCTAGCCAGAAAATAAGAAATCTTGATGGTCGGAAATCCGTAAGAGGAAATCATTTGGCCGTTGCTAACGGGTTCGGGGACTTGCCTTATGAAGTTATTTCACTAATCTTCCCATTGTGATGACGGTTGGTCGCTGGGAGAGATCCTAGAGGAAAGTCCGGACACCATACGGCGGCATACCGTGTAGAATACGCGGGAGGCAGGAATGAAAATTCCGGTCGACGGAAAGTGTCACAGAAAACAGACCACCTCCGCTCGATACTTTGCAAGAAGTGTTGACTGAAGGTAAGGGTGAAAAGGCGGGGTAAGAGCCCACCGCCCCATGCGTGAGCACGGGGGCACGAAAAACCCTATGCGGTGCAAGACAGAACAGGGGAAGAGGCAGCCGGCTTCGAAGGCTGACCATTGGTCAGTCGCTACCCCGGGTAACGTCGCACCCGTCGCAAGACGGGCGGAACTCTCCGGTTCGCCGGTGAGTTCCGAGAGAAATGACCATCCATGCTGGAGAAATCCAGCCTGACAAAATCCGGCTTATAGTCGTCACACTATGCGGGGGTGATTCCGAGAGGGATCGCCCCCGCTCCTTTTTACCACTTTCATTCCCAGAAATTCCTATATCAAAAAATGGGGATTTCTTTCCGATGGTTGGTTTTTCATGCTACACCCCATTAGATGGTAAAAATTACTTCTGTTTACGATGGAGGCCTCCGATGCACGGCGATCCATGCTCCATCGGGCATCCGGTTGATCACGGATGCTCCGGTCGATAATCACGGCAAGGGGGAGAGCTTTTCTCCAACCGATCTGGTTGCCACCGCAGTCGCCAACTGCATGATGACCGTCATGGGGATCACCGCAGAGCGACACGGAATAAACCTCAAGGGAACCACGGTCATCCTTTTTAAGGAGATGAGTCGCGATCTTCCACGCCGAATTGTTAGCCTACGGTCCGAGATGTCGATTCCACTTCCCGCTGATCACCCGCAGCGTCCCCTCTTGGAGGCGGCAGCCAAAGCTTGCCCAGTAAAACAGAGTCTATCACCTGACATTGATTCCACCATTGATTTCAGTTGGGTGGGATAAGCCTCGCCCCGTATAATCGTTCTCACTGAATCCAAAGAAAGCTTACTCCGGGATTAGAAATTTCCAGATCACGATCGAACCGGAGTTCTGGAGCTGCATCAATCATCTCGAGAGATACGGGGTGAAAAATGGAAAATTCCTCGCCTGTTGCGTAGCCAAGGATGTCACCGTCACGCTGATACTCATTGAAGACTTTTCTTAAGCCAGTTCTTAGGATCCCTCCCGTTCCACCTGAACCGTAACCATGGATGATCTTGAGAACGCTAACACCCTCTCCATGGCATCTCCTCACTTCAAGCATGAGCCTTCTTTTGGCCTCCTCGAGAGTCGGCAACCCTTCCTTGATCGTGACCTCACGGAGCAGCGGCATCCCTCACTTTGTCTTGAAGACTAGTTCCCCACCTAAAACGTCGGCCTTGATTGTCTGGCCCTCATGAATCCTACCATCCAGGATCTCAAGGCTCAGCGGATCAAGAATCTTGTGCTGGATGACCCGCTTGAGGGGACGTGCCCCGTAGGCAGGATCATACCCCTCCTTGGCTAGATAGGCCCTGGCCTTTTCACTAAGCTCAAGGTGTAGCTTCTGCCCCTCGAGTCGCCTTTGAAGTCTGGAAAGCTGGATATCCACAATTTTCCCGATCTCCTTGTCGCTTAAGCGGTCGAAAATCACGATCTCATCAATCCTATTTAGGAACTCGGGTCTGAAATGCCCCCGGAGCGCTTCCATCACCCGTTTATTCCGCTCCTCCACGGCAAGATCCTCCATGATGAACTGACTGCCCAGGTTACTGGTCATGATGAGAACCGTGTTCTTAAAATCAACGGTCCTACCCTGCCCGTCAGTAATTCGACCATCATCAAGTACCTGTAGAAGCACATTGAATACATCCCCGTGCGCCTTCTCCACCTCGTCAAAAAGAACCACCGAGTAAGGTTTTCGACGAACGGCCTCGCTTAGTTGCCCCCCCTCCTCATAGCCAACGTATCCTGGCGGGGCCCCAATCAATCGTGCCACCGTGTGCTTTTCCATATATTCGGACATGTCGATCCGTATGATGGCTCCCTCATCATCGAAGAGAAACTCGGCCAGAGCTTTCGAAAGCTCTGTCTTGCCCACTCCCGTGGGCCCAAGGAACATGAAGGAACCGATGGGACGATTCTCCTCCTGAAGACCTGCACGAGCACGGCGAACCGCATTAGAGACGGCCTTGATGGCATGAGCCTGTCCGATAACCCGCTCAATCAGCCGTTCCTCCATCCTGACCAACTTCTGACGCTCACCTTCCTGAAGATTGGAGACTGGAATTCCAGTCCAAACCGAGACAACCTTGGCGACATCCTCCTCCGTGACCTCTTCTTGGAGAAGAGATGTTTGACCACTCTCTGCTAACTTCAAGTTGTGGGCCTCAAGTTTTGCCGTGAGGTCGGGAATACTCCCGTACTGAATCTCGCTGGCTTTCGTGAAATCACCGTGGCGCTGGGCGATCAGGAGTTCGTTTTTCAACTGTTCGATCTGCTCGTTGATTTTCTGGGATTTTCCGATCTCCTCTTTCTCCTTCTGCCAACGAGCCTTTAATCCCGCCCCCGTCTCTTTGATACCGGCCAGTTCTTTTTCCAGTTTTTCAAGGCGCTCTTTGCTGGCGGCATCTTTTTCCTTCCGCAGGGCCTGTCGCTCCATCTCAAGCATCATGATCTGCCGCTCCAGTTGGTCGATTTCTGTCGGCATCGATTCAATTTCTATCTTTAGACGCGATGCCGCTTCATCGATCAGATCAACAGCCTTGTCGGGAAGAAAACGATCGGAAATATATCGCTGAGAAAGGATGGCAGCGGCCACAAGGGCGGCATCCTGAATACGAACACCGTGATGGACTTCATAGCGCTCCTTGAGTCCACGCAAGATGGCAATCGTGTCCTCAACGCTTGGTTCATTGACCATGACGGGCTGGAAACGCCGCTCCAAGGCAGCGTCCTTCTCGATATACTTCCGATACTCGTCAAGCGTGGTTGCACCGATCGTCCGCAGTTCGCCCCGCGCAAGCTGGGGTTTGAGAAGATTGGAGGCATCCATTGATCCCTCCGCCGCACCTGCCCCGACAATGGTATGAAGTTCGTCGATGAAGAGTATGATTTCGCCTTCGGAGGACGTTACTTCCTTCAGGAAAGCTTTGAGACGGTCCTCAAACTCTCCCCGGAACTTTGCTCCTGCCACCATGGATCCGATATCCATGGCAACAACCCTCTTGTTCTTGAGGGATTCCGGCACATCGCCGCTAACGATACGACGGGCCAGTCCTTCAACGATTGCAGTCTTTCCAACACCTGGTTCACCGATAAGGACAGGGTTATTCTTGGTACGGCGTGATAGCACTTGCATCGTCCGCCTAATCTCCTCGTCGCGGCCTATCACGGGGTCGATCTTTCCCTTTCGGGCTAGTTCAGTGATATCTCGACCATATTTTTCAAGAGCTTGGTATTTACCCTCGGGGTTCTGATCAGTCACCCGTTGACTTCCTCGGACCTCGACAAGGGCCTTCATCAAACCTTGGTGCGTTACGCCGTTCTCCTGAAGGAGTTTTGAGAGGGAATTCTTTTCCTGACTTAAGGACAGTAGGTAATGCTCCGCGGAGAGAAATTCATCCCGAAGCTTTCCCATCTCCCGCTCCGCCCCTTCCATCGTGATGCGAAGTTCATTCCCCACAAAGGGCTGCGCCCCACCGTGTACTTTCGGAAGTCCCGCGGCGACCGACTCTAATCTGCTGATAAAGGGAGGGATGACAACCCCCATTTTCTCAAGAAGTGGTCTTGTGAGCCCTTCGCTCTGGGCTAACAGGGAGAGCATGAAGTGTTCATTGCCTATTTCCTGTTGTCCCAACCCTGAGGCGATACCGATGGCGCTATTAAAAGCCTCTTGCATTTTGGCAGTGAATTTATCGGGTCTCATGGGAATTCTATATGTGAGATGAATTTATTTAGATGGAGTAACAAGTTTGATCCCGCGGCGAAGGAATGTCGGCACATCAAGGTCCTCACCTTCGACGATCGTCGGTTCGCTCTTGTCAAAACGACCACGCTGGTAGGAGTCAAGTTCCAGCACCCCTTGTGTCTGGTTATTCATGGAGTTTGATTTGGCCACTACTGCATGTTGCTTGACCCTTGTGGCAATTTCCTTTTTAGGACGCCCCTGTGTTGAGGCCATCGGGGAAACCTTGTCCAAAACTTCCTCCAATTTCTTTTCCTCGACCGAAAGGTCCGGTGCATCGGGTGTGGCTATGATGAAAATCTCAAGTTCGGAAACTGAAAGCGCACTTACATCGACTCCGGCCTTAATTTGACATTTCTTTCCCGCAATTCGTTCGACTTCCTCAAGCGCAACTTGCATTTCGGCGAACGAAAGATCTTTGGGGCCTCTCAATAGAAGCAGAATCATCCGTGCATCGCCGATCACTGAGGGACCCTCTTTCTTTTTCATCAACGGGGAACGAAGAGCTCGTTCAAGAGCTTCATGAAGACGGTTACCCCCCTCTGCCCGCCCATAGCCAAAATTCATCGGAGTCGCATCTCCCAATGCCAGTGCGAGATCCCCACGGGTAATCTTCATCGGCCCGGCCGTGATTAACATGCCCTGCAAAGCCCTCACGGAAGAGTAAAGAAGGTCGTCTGAAAGTTGAAAGGCCGTTCCCACTGACGATTGGGTTGGATCGCTTCCTGTGAGGCGATCGTTCTCGATGACTGCAACGGAATCACAGACTCCCCGAAGTTTTTTTAACGCGGAATTTGCCAACTCCCCTTTCTGCTTCCCCTCAAAACCGAATGGGATACCGACGCAGGCCAAGGTAACTAACCCCATAGTCTTTGCCCTGGCAGCCAGCAACGGAATCATCACCGAAGCCGTTTCTCCTCCTAACCCTCCACACAAAAGCACGGATGCCGATCCCTCGATGGACTTGGCAAAATCTTCCTCAACAGAGAGAAAGCCATCTCTCACATCCCCGTAAGGCAGAGTGATCTTTTTCGTGACAATGGAGGCACCAAGGGATTCGGAATCATTGTTAATAATCATGAGCCCGGTCATCCCCGGGTTTTCAATGTTCAGGCGATCCAGAATTCCGACCCCAGCATTACCGACACCGATCACCATGCGAGGACGAGGCAAAGTTGTCATCGGGACCTCCCTCTAAAAATACCCCCGATGCCTTTTGTTAGTTTTTCAAAAACGCTCTCTTCCTGGATATTTTCACTGACAGCCATCGCATACTTTGTCAGTCCGATTGCAGTGGAAAACTGCGGGTTTTCAAAGGTCTGTGTGGCACCGCCAACTTCCTTAGCCCTGGTCAGGTGGGCCGGAATTTCAAAAACATCCTCAGCAACAGTGGCTATGCCCCGAAGACGTGAACTGCCACCCGTAATCATTACTCCCGCTCGCAGCATTCCGATCATTCCTTCATGCGATCCCTCTATATCTTTTCTGACAAGTTCAAAGATTTCACACACACGCTGATTAATAATGATTTGTAGAGAGGCCCTGCTGATATCACATCCGAGGAAACCAAGATCATTTTTAAGTGTAATCGTGCCAAGGTCGGCACCTTTCGGATCGATTGCCGAACCCTCTTGGATTTTCAGCAATTCGGAGCGTTGCATGGGCAATCTCAGCCCGATTGAAATGTCATTGGTGATATGATCTCCCCCAAGAGGAAGCACTCCGGAATGTCGAACCGATCCGTTGTAATAGACCAGAAAATCGGTAGTCCCCCCCCCGATATCAATCACAAGTGCTCCTAGATCCTTCTGATGCTGCGTCACTGCCACCTGAGCACTGGCGAGGGAACTCAAAACCACATCCTCAATGCCAAGTTTCAGCGATTCAATGCACCGGAGAGTGTTGTGAATCCTTGTCTTGATCCCATGTACGATATGAAAATCGGCTTCCAACTTCTGGCATTCCATCCTGATGGGATCGATGACATCCCTTCTGCCATCCACATGGTAGCCTTGAAGAATCGTATGAAGAAAAATATTCTGCGCGGGTAGGGAGACCTCTTTTGCATTGGTTTCAACAGTCTTCAAGTCTTCCTCGATGATGACATCGCGTTCTTCCGGGAGCATAAATGTGCCGCGGTTATTGAAGCTTTTAAGATGAGATCCGGAGATCGCAACCCATACGTTGCGTATCTCGACGTTAGTCTTCTCCTCGGCATCTATCAAGGCCTCATGAATGCACTCGCTTACAGTTGCGAGGTCGACGATCTCTCCTTTGCGAACTCCACGGGAGGGTGTTTCACCAACACCGAGGATGCTGATTGTCCCGTCAGATCTTCCTTCCGAGACAATAACGCAGATTTTTGTCGTTCCAATTTCAAGACCTACAAAGATTTGCTCGGATGGCATGGAGGTGTTTTTTACTTTTGAGGTCCCTTCTTCCCGGGATTTAACGGAATGATTTTATTGCTTGTCTTCTCGGGGGTGAGCACAAAGGTCACCGGGGTGTTGCGTGTGATCATCAGATTCGCCGTTTCTAGATGTCTCCCTGTTTCCTGACAGTGCTCCAGTAATTTTTTCAAACGTTCAATCTGTGAGGGGATGTCCTTGCCTCCAAAGGTAAATCTCGCACCTGAAGCATCGGTGACGACGACGTCATAGGATTTGGAAACATCTATCGAGCGGATCTTGAATGCGTCTTCTGGAATTGCAGAGAGAGCTTTCTGTAGGCGCAGGGCAAAATCAACACGTTCATTTTCCAGATGGCTGCCGGATGCCGCATTTGTCATATCAACCCCTTTCAGAGTTGGAAGGTTCAAAAATTCAGGATTCAACCTAACAGGTGTGAACAAATAGGCGTTTTCATCGCAGAGAAAACTCTTCCCGGGAATATATGTGTCATCGCCGACTTCCTCATTTTTTTCTGGAATTAGAAAGACCGGATGGCGGCGCTCCAAGTCAACCTTGATGGTATCAGGAAGAATACGCTCGAGATTCACCGTGAGAACTTCCGGATGAGCGGCAAGTCTCCTATTGGCCTGATCTAGGTCGAGAAGAAAGAGATTTTGACCATTGGTGAATCCGGTTGTCTGCACGAACTCCTCCATGTCCATGATGCCGTCAAAGTGTGCATCAATGTGATTGAGCGAATATTCGCTATTTTTAAAAAAGAATTTTTGGGCAGCCAACCGTCCGACTCCAGCCAAAAGACAAAAAATGATAACGGTTGAAAAAACCTTCCAAAGCACATTGCCGGCCTTCTGGCGTCTTTGCCGTCTAAGACTCGCCGTGCGGACATTAAGCTCCATAAGGTGTTGCCGTCCCGGGGATCTTCCCGCTTTTCTGCGATTCAGTCCGGAACGTTTTGTGTTCATACGGGTTTGGCAAGCGATAATGCCGCTATTCTGCAGCAAAGGGAGATAAAATCCAGTCCGGCTACGGCCGCCGCCTTAGGAAGGAGGCTCGTCTCCGTCATTCCCGGAATTGTATTGATTTCAAGGACCGTAGGGCCTGATTCCGAAAGGAGAACATCCACACGGCAATAGACCTTCAATCCCAGTGCCCTGGTGGCAGCCAGGGCGATTTCTTGCACCAGAGAGGTCTCAAAATCACTTAGGGGAGCCGGCACCAGATACTGCGTCGCTCCCTTGGTGTATTTATTGCTGTAATCATAAAAGCCTTCATGGGGTTTGATTTCAACGACCGGTAAAGCTTCGGTTCCTAAAATACCGACTGTGAGTTCCCTCCCGGACACGAGTTCTTCCACAAGAATCTCCTCTCCATAAAAGAAGCAATCAGTCATTGCAGGAACAATTTGCTCTATGTTGTGAATCAGGTGCACCCCAACGCTCGACCCCTGCTTTGGTGCTTTGATGACGATCGGCAAAGGCAGGGAGGGCATTTCTCCCTTTCTTAAGATTTCCCAACGGGGTGTTGGCACCCCATGCATTTCTAGTGCTTTTTTTGTAAGAATCTTATCAAAAGCAAGACGACTTTCCACAGCCCCCTCACCTGTGTAGGCAATGCCCAGATCATCCAAAACATCCTGCAACGACCCGTCTTCCCCGAATGTTCCGTGGATGAGGTTGAATACAAGCTCTGTCTCTTCCGGGATAATGACATCACAATTTTCTACCCTGATTTCCCGCACTTTAGCCCCCGCGGAGCGTAGAGCTGACGAAACTGCAGCGCCCGAACGCATGGAAACCTCAGACTCCGGTCCCGGCCCTCCCATCAGGACGGTCAGGTTGCAATTGTGGGGATCGTATGGAGAAAATCTGCTCATATCAGGCAATTCTTAATCCATCTGATCCAAACCTACGATACTGACTTCGGTTTCTAAAAGCACACCTCTCTTTTCAAGCACAGTTTCCCTTACATGCTGAATGAGGCCAAGGATCTCGGAGGCTGTTGCAGTACCATCGTTGACAATGAAATTGGCATGGATATCGGATATGCGAGCCCCTCCCATTGAGTAGTTTTTGAGACCCAGTTCGTCAATGAGTCGACCGGCCGAGATACCTGCTGGGTTTTTAAAAATGCAACCCGAACTTGCCGCGACTGGCTGACTCTCCTTGCGATGCCTGAGTGAGGAGGCAAGAAGGTCATCTATGGTCTCCATGCTTGCCGGCGCACCGATCAAGGTTGCTGAGAGGGCAATATGATCCTTTAGCAGAGGGATGTCACGGTATCGGACTTCCATCTCTGCCGGTGTGCGGGAGATGATGTTTCCATCAGTGTCGGAAAAACGAATTCTCTCCACTTGTTCAAAAGTCTGGACTCCCATTGCCCCGGCATTCATGCGGAGTGCTCCCCCCAGATTTCCGGGAATCCCATCCATCCATTCGAATCCGGTGAGACCGGCATTACGGGCAGTTGCGGCGAGTTGCTTGAGCTTAACACCAACACCAGCATTGATTTTATTTTCCTCAACGCGGCATTCGGAAAAACACCCACGAGCCAAGTGAGCCACCACTCCGGGGAATCCTCCATCCCTTACAATGAGATTTGATCCCCTTCCCATGACCATTAAGGGAATATTTTCGTCGTGGCAAAATCTTATCAGCTCTGCAAATCCTTCTTCGGTCTCCGGTTCAATCCAGAACCGAGCGGGGCCTCCAACCCTCATGGTGGTGTGCTTTGATAGCGGTTCGGCAAGACGAAGAGAGCCTGATCCAAAAACCGCCCTTAGTCGCGCTCCTAACCGAAGTTCTTCGGCCAAATAGGAGGCTGCTTCATGGATGTTGCCTGCTCCAAGTGTCAGGAGTATATCACCCTCTTTCAAGCAGGCCGCAACAGCATAGGCGCCATTCTTTACCGAACTGACGGTTGCAATTGCCGGCTGTCCGGCAACTTTCGCGGCGATGACGATTGAATCGGCATCAGCACCCTCGATGGGGGCCTCTCCCGCAGAATAAACTGGTGTGACAAAAACCAAATCCGCATCTCGAAAAGCCGATCCAAATTGCTCTCTTAAAGCGGCGGTCCGAGTGAATCGGTGCGGTTGAAATAGAACCACCAATCTTCCTTTTTGCTTCAGGCCCTTGCGGGCTGTAGCGAGCGTAGCCTGAATTTCAGTGGGGTGATGACCATAGTCATCGAAAATGCTGTTTTCCGGATCCTGATACTTCAGTTCAAAACGACGTTTCGCCCCTCGAAAAGATTCAAGAGCAGTTGCGATTGTATCAAATGGGATTCCAAGGTCACAAGCCAGAGCGATGACGAGCATCGCATTACTGGCATTATGGGCCCCCGAAATACCTAATTGCACGCTACCGAGGCACACCTCTCCTTTGAAAACAGTAAAGCGGGTGATAAATCCAATCTCCTCTACACCCTCGATCCTGTAATGACAGTGCTTGCTTGTTCCCACTGGGATAGATCGTTCGTGCGATGAGCAGACAAGGGCGGCTCCCTTGTCATCAGCCCAATAATAAACATTTCCCGATGTCTGGCTTAGAAGCTGACCAAAGACCCGGTTAATAGCATCAATATCTTCATAGTGATCGAGGTGTTCCGGCTCGATGTTGAGGAGAAGTGAATGGGTTGGATGGTAATGTACCAATGTTCCATCACTCTCATCCCCCTCCGCCACAAAATGCTCCCCGTCGGAAACCCATCTTGCATTCGTTCCAAGAATTGGAATTTCGGCTCCCACATAATGGGATGGCTTTAATCCCCCCGCACGTAGTACATGCGCGGCCATTGCCGATGTGGTTGTTTTCCCATGCATCCCACAGACCACGATACCCTTTTTTCCCGACATCACTGCGGCAAGAACCTCGGCACGTCGGGCCAATTTTTTTTGAAGTTTTAATGCCGTGTCCAGAGCGGGATTTCCAGGATGGATTGCGGAGGAATAAATCACCAGGTCTGCCAGCGCGACAAGTCCGGTTCCGTGCGGAGTTTCAAATTCCAGTCCTTTGCGCCTCAAACGATCAATCTCAAGCGTTTCGACCTTGTCGGATCCAGTGACATGGTGCCCAAGGGCCAACAAGAGTGCAGCAATCCCGCTCATTCCGGAACCAGCAACCCCGATGAGATGGATGCGCCGGGATTCATGCCCAAGCAAAAAAGAAGCGAGGGACGCAGGTTCAGCAAGGGCGGTGTCTGAATCGTTCAGGAGGCTCATCTTCCAAACTCCTCTAGGACATTGGCAACACGCTCAGCAGCTCCACGGGGCAAGATCCCTTCAGCTGCCTCGGCCATTCGTGACCTTCGCCTCTGGTCGGTGAGAAGGTTTCGGATCAAAAGTGCGATGGCTTCCGGTTCCGTTGACTTCTCCTCAAGTATCTCCGCGGCATGACGGTTGCGGAAGGCCTCGGCATTCCTATGCTGGTGACGATCGGCGGCGAACGGGAAAGGAATAAGGATTGAAGGCAGACCGAATTGGGAAATCTCGCTCAAACTTGCGGCTCCGGCTCTGGAAACGACCAGATCGGCCGCCGAATAGACTTCAGCCATCCTATGATGAAAAGGTGAAACGTGGGCCCTGATACCCTCCCGCTGATAATTGATGGCGGCAAGGTTGTCATCCCTGTCTCCAGTAAGATGTATGATCTGCATCGGATCACCCTTGAAGAAAACCGCCGCACGGAAGAGCAGTTGATTAATTCCCGCAGCTCCCTGACTTCCTCCCATCACCAGTAGCGTTGATAAATTCGGATCCAAACCAAAAGTGATGCGGGCCTCAGATTTCGAAAGAGGGATACCCAAGTCCTTGCGAACAGGTGTTCCCGTAATAATACATTCTCTGCCTTGGAAGGATGCCTCGCAGACCTCCAATCCCAAGAGGACTTTGTTCGTCCATCTGGCGGCAAGCTTGTTGGCCCTGCCAGCGATTGCATTCGACTCATGAAGAAAACTGGGAATCTTCCTCAGGTGTGCCGCGAGCAGCGGGGCTGCCGATGTGAAACCTCCCATACCTAGGACGGCAGAGGGAAGATAACGTGCGTACAGATGACTGCAGGTGGAAAAACTTTCCCAACTTCTCTTGACGAATCTTGGGAATGCCGGGGAAAGAATCGAGGGCATTCCAATTGAGGGAAGTTTTTCCCTTCTGAATTCAGGATGATCCCAGAGGGCGGTTGCATCAATTTCCTTTTCAGATACGAGCAACATGACTCCGTGACCACGTCCATGAAGCGTCTCCGCCACGGCTAGACCTGGGAAAAGATGGCCTCCAGTTCCGCCGCACGCGATGATAAATTGTTTAGGAACACCCATTCTCAAAAGATTAGATCCTCGGAACTGAACGCGCAGCAAGAACGACGTGGCGCTCCGGAAGGGGGGCGATCGGTATTCCTATGCGGTGAATGTTGATGAGTATACCTACCATGAAAAGACATACGGCCAGGTTACTGCCGCCGTAACTGATGAATGGCAGCGGCATTCCCTTGTTTGGAAGCAGTGATGTGGTCATGCCTATGTTGACCGCAGCCTGTAGTGAGATCAATAGGATGATTCCCAATGCAAGGAGTTTCCCAAACCGATCCTTGGCGTTAGCGGCAATGAGGCCGGCGCTAAGGATGATAAGAATGAACCCCAGAATGACAAGCCACGTGAAGAGAAGGCCCAACTCCTCGCCAATCATGGGGAAGATAAAGTCCGTGTGTGCATACGGCAGGTAAAGCAGTTTCTGGCGACCATTCCCCAGACCAAGCCCCTCAAACCCTCCGGAACCAAAGGCGATAAGGGCCTGCCACTGTTGAAGCCCCTTACCCAATTTATCTGCCTCCGGATGCAAGAAGCTCATCATTCGGGCAGCTCGCTCAGGGATAAACATGGCCACTGAAATCAAACCCGCCAATCCAGCACCGAAAAACCCAGCAATCAAAATCCAATTTGCCCCCCCTATAAAGCAAATCGCGAGGGTTGTGGCACCAATAAGCGCAGCCGTGCCTAGATCAACCTCTTTCGCTATCAATCCTATCAAGACTGAAACGACCCCAAATGGAATCAAAAATCCATGAAGAATTTTACGGGGATCAGTCTCTTGACGGGCAAACCACCAAGATACAAAGAACACGGCCGCAATCTTTGCTAGTTCACTTGGCTGAAAAGGCATGAAAAGCAATTTAACCCATCGGTTGGAGCCGTTGATCTTCATTCCCACATGGGGAACAAAGCATAGAACTAACAGTATGGCGGAGACCACAAACCAGATTTTCCACATGCGTTGCCACAAATGATAATCGGTCAGAGCTCCAAGCATGCACACCCCAATGCCTATGATTAGCCAGAAGACATCCTTTTTGATAAAATAGTACATGTCACCATGTGCCTCTTGGGCGTAGGCGCTGGTACTGAAGAGCATCACCAACCCGAGCGCGACTAACCCCACCACCGAGATTAGGAGTAGGTAGATGCTATAACGTTGCATTGGGTTTTCCCAAATTGCTTTTTATTTTCCAACCTTTTTGGCGGAGGGTGGAATTTTGAGCTTCTGACCGATCTGGATTTTTTTAGGATCACTGATTCCGTTAGCTTTCATAAGTTCATCCGGTGTGATTCTGAATTTTTTGGCTATCTTGTAAGGGCTGTCCCCTTTCACGACGGTATATTCTTTTTCCAAACTCTTAGTATCGACAGCCCTTGCTGCCGTTCCCGATGACATACCTTCAAGCTGAGTCACTGGCTCCTGATTCGTGGACTGGATGGCAGAAGGCATACCCACAGGTGTTTCGATAATCTCTCCGGGCATCTTGAGTGATTGTCCCACTCTTAAAACAGAGCTTTCAGTCAGCCCGTTTGCCTTCTCTAAGTCAGGAATGGAGACGCCCAGTGTGGCGGCGATTCGCGTCATCGTATCGCCCGACTTCACCACATAGGGTTTTGTTGGTCTTGTTAACGTTGTCGAAACCTTCACTGCGGGGTTCGTCGTTTGAATTCTTTCACTATTCCCAGCAACTTGTTCTGAAGCGCTATCCTGGCTTTCACTAGCATCAGGACCGGCGGCATGCGCGCTTCCGGAAACAACACCAACTCCGATCAATCGCTGCACCGCAGATTTTGCATCAGCAAATAAACCCCGTGGCTTTGTATCAGCTCCACTTCCTTCCTGATGCGTTATTGCATTGGGAGCCTCCAATTTTTTTGCAACAAGGGGCGTCTGTTGAAACTGAGAAGGTTCTTTGTCCGGATGTTCCTGCATTGGTTCGTTCTGACCTTTTCCAGATGAAGGGGCGTCTCCATGCGAACCTGTCTTAGCCACCTTCAAAGGCGATGTTTTTGCGGCTTTCATCGAATTGAATGCATACAGGCCCCCTACCGCGACAACGTGCAATAAAAGCACAACCATGAAAGCATGGGATAGCTTCATGTTTGGCTCCGGGCCGTATTCCTCGCAATCGACTTCGTCTTGATTCATGACAGCGGCGCGCGCGCGCAGGCGCCGGGTGCGTTTTGGGATTTTCGGTATCATGTGTTGTTATCTTGTTGGTGATGTGGATGATTCTTGGTTAGTTAAATCACGAGTGCGCATTCGATTCAGTTATTGACGAGAGTCGGTTAACCAGTTTCCTGAATGTTTCACCGCGTTCGATATAATCGCGAAACATGTCAAAGGAGGACGTTCCTGGAGAGAGAAGCACCGTACTGCCTGAAAGTGAATCGGTCATCCGTGACGCTAGGAGAACAGCTTCCTCCATGGAATCAACTGTGGCAGATGGGACGCATGCCCACTCCTCGGAGATGCGGTGTCGGATCTCGCCGATCAGGATGGCAAAAGTTACACACTCACGAACCAGCTCAGCGATCGGCGCAAACCCGAACCCCTTGTCCTTGCCGCCAGCAATCAGAATGAGTGGTCCCTGAACGGATCTGATAGCCTGTTCCATGGCATCCAGATTTGTTGCCTTTGAATCATTGATCCATCGCACATCACGGTGTTTGGTGATAAGTTCGCAGCGGTGAGCGGGTGTCTTGTAATCGCTAAGAACGCCCCGGAGATTCGGTATTTTCCTCGTGATTCCCATGGCGCCAGCAAATGCTGCCATCACGTTGGCTGCATTATGGGAACCGCGTAGATTTGTCTCTTTTAAGTCAAGGACTGACATCCCCTTGAATATGATCTCGCTTCCACGCAGCATCAGGTCTGCGGAAGCCTCCTTTGTACTAAATGTGATAACGCGCGCCTTTACCGAAGGAAAATTTTCTCCATGGGGAAGCACGGCAACGTCATCAACATGCTGGTTCTCAAAAATTCTCAGCTTTGCATCTCGGTAATCCTTCAAGGAATGGTATCGGTCAAGGTGATTTGGACTCAGATTGAGCCATACTGCAACTTTGGGTCGGAATGTCCGAATCGTCTCCAGTTGGAATGAACTCGTCTCAACAACCAATGCGTCCCAGAAGTCACCCTTCACCATGAGTTCCGACATAGGAGTTCCGATATTTCCACACGAGGACACATTGAGTCCCGCACTCTCTAGTATCCGCGTGGTCAATTCGGTTGTCGTTGTTTTCCCGTTACTACCCGTGATGGCGACAACAGGACATCTGCAAAGCGTGTAAGCAAGCTCGAGTTCACCGATCAGGGGTATTCCCTTTTCTTTAATGTTTAGTACAAGGGGCGTATTCTCCTCGATTCCCGGACTGATGATGGCCAAATCGTAATAGGCGGAGGCCCTCTCTGCATCAGGGCCTATCATCACATCAATCCCCTCCCCACGAAGCGTCTCCTCACGTTCAAAATGGAGGGGAGTATTCAAGCTGTCATACGCCGTCACGACCGCACCCATTTTCATCAGGAGTCGGGAAGCTGCCATACCACTTCTGCCAAGTCCAAGAACACAGACTTTTTTTCCAAAATAGATGCTGCTGCTATCGGATAAAGCCATTTTTTAACGCAACTTAAGTGTGGCAAGACCTAAAAAGCCCAAAATAATCCCCATAATCCAGAAACGAACCGTCACGGTGCTTTCTTTCCAACCTGATAATTCAAAGTGGTGATGAAGAGGCGACATTTTAAAAATTCTTTTTCCAGTTAGCTTGAAGCTAGCCACTTGAAGGATGACTGATAGTGCTTCGGCGACAAAAACACCTCCTACCACCGCAAGAAGAAGCTCCTGTTTGCAACAGATGGCTAATATACCGAGCAGGCCGCCAATTGCTAACGAACCGGTGTCTCCCATAAAAACCTTTGCAGGATGACAGTTCCACCAGAGAAATCCAAGGGATGCCCCTGCCAAGGCAAGGCTTACAACAGCCAGTTCCCCCGAAAAATAATAGTAGGGTATCTGCAAGTACGTGGCTGCTTTATAATTTCCAGCAAGATATGAAAATACTCCGAAGCAAATCCCTGTCATCACGGTGCATCCTGCGGCCAAACCATCAAGTCCGTCAGTTAGGTTCACAGCATTGGAAGACCCTACAATGATCAGGAGGTAAAAAAGATATGTCCAGAGTCCAAGATTGAGGACTGGCCCCTTAATAAAGGGGAGATAGAGTTCCTGGGCCTGTTTGGCAAGCGAGGGAGTCAGAAGAAAATAGCCGGTGATGGCTGCAGCTAGGAAGCATTGAATCAGAAACTTCAATCGACTGCTGATTCCTGCGGAGTTTTTTTTCCTTACTTTCAGCCAGTCGTCATAAAAACCCAACCCACCCAATACCATCATCGTGATTAGTGCCACCCACACAAATGGGTTGTCTGGACGCGCCCACAAAAATGAGGAAACCAGCACCGCCCCAATCAGGAGAATTCCACCCATGGTCGGAGTTCCTTTCTTACCGCCGTGAAGTTCATTAAGTCGATGCACTTCTTCGGCACTACGTATTGGTTGTCCCAATTTAAGGCTAATCAGCCTCCTGATCACGGTCTCACCAAAGAAAATGCACACCAAAAATGAAGTAAGCCCTGCACCCAGCGCCCTAAACGATATATATTGGAATACATTCAAAACCCTCGCTCCCGGAAACCAACGAAGGCTGTCCACAAAATGTGTAAGATAATAAAGCATTAGGAAAAATGTTGAATCACTTCCTCAAGTTTTGCACTACGACTTCCCTTGAACAGAATCACATCTCCGGAGAGGGCAAAAGACGATAGCAGGAGGGCTCCATCTTTATTGTCACTCACAACGTGGACATCTTTTAATCCTTTTCCAATGGCTGTTCTTGCCATAACGGAAGCCTCCTCACCGATACAGACGAGGATATCGCACATTGATGCAGCTGTATTGCCCACCCGCATGTATCCTTCCACCGCATGTTCACCAAGTTCACCCATCATCCCTAAGACTGCTATTTTCCGTCCTGAACCCTGTATTGACCGCAATGTTTCAAGTGCGGCAACCATGGAATCCGGGTTTGCATTGTAGGTATCGTCTATCAGGCAAATACCCCGCCTTGTCTCCCTGCTGAGTCGTCCCTTAGAAGGCTTTATTTCTCCGAGCGCCAAAGCACAGTCGCTAAGAGATATATCACATAGCAGGCCTGCTGCCACTGCAAGTAGGGCGTTCCTTACCATATGTTTTCCGGGCACTGGGAGATAAGCCTCGCAACGCCCAAATTCTCCACTAATTTCAAAACGACTCCCATTGCCTTCACTGGCTAGGTTTACCGCACGTAGATCCCCGGATTCGATTCCCACTTCAAGGATCCTTGCTGTCGTTCTTAACCGTAGTTGCCGCTTAAAATCGTCCTCTGATGGAATAATGCCAATCCCTGATGCTGGTAACTTTTCAAGAAGATCCCCCTTTTCTCTGGCAATCTCTTCGCGGCTTCCAAGATGCTCGATATGTGCAATACCGATACCCGTGATAATGGCGATTTCAGGTCGTGCCAGTCCCGCCAAGGGAGAGATCTCTCCGGGGTGATTCATCCCTATTTCCCACACTGCCGCCTGATCCTCGCGCGCTGCCGAAAGAACTGAAAGAGGGAGTCCTATGTGATTGTTCAGGTTGCCAACAGTTGACGTAACTCTTAACCCCTTTCTTAGAACGGCCGTCGTGAAATCTTTTGTTGAGGTCTTGCCACTGCTTCCCGTTACAACGATGGACTTTAAGGCTAATTGCGATCTCCACGCAGAGGCCATCAATGTCAATCCGCTTAACGAATCGGATGTTAAAAGGACTCCGAATTCTTTTGGCAGGGCTACCGGGACTTCTTTGTCACAGAGCGCTCCAACCGCCCCCTTGGATGCTGCCTCTGCAACAAATCCATTACCATCATGGCATTCCCCCTTGATAGCCACATAAAGATCCCCCGGAAGCAGGCTCCTCGTATCAGTGCTGATTCTCAGTGCAGTTGCAGCAGGATCACCCGCCAGTTGGATAGCACCACTCATTTCAGCAAGTTGGGAGAGAGCGAGCGGGTTCATTACTTGGCTACCGCAAGTGGTTTAGTCGCCATAGCTCTGGCGGCTATGGCGACATCACTGAATGGTTGGCGTCCTAACGCCGTTTCTTGGTATTTTTCATGTCCTTTTCCGGCGATGAGAATCATATCCCGGGGGCCGGCAAGTTCCACAGCACGCTTAATTGCACTCTCCCTATCGACAAACGTCTCATGGGAGCTTCCTCTGAAACCTTTCTCCACTTCCCGCAGAATATTCACAGGATCTTCATGCCGAGGATTATCCGAAGTCACGATAACCTTGTCTGAAAGTCCCTCGGCAATGGCCGCCATCAGAGGACGTTTTGACCGGTCCCGATTACCTCCACATCCAAAAACCGTCAGTACCCTTGCAGGTTTGAGTTGACGAAGTGTCTTGAGGACATTTTCCAGCGCGTCGGGTGTGTGCGCATAATCCACATAAACTTGGAAGTTCCTTCTTCCAGGAACGCTTTCCAAGCGTCCGGGAACCTGGGGTATCGTTGCTGCGGCCGCCACGATCCTCCGAATTTCAAGTCCCATTGAGGAACAGGCGGCGATGGCTGCAAGGGTATTGTAAATATTGAATAAGCCGATCAGGGGTGTTCTTACCAGATAACTTCTTCCCTTTGCATCGAGGCAAAAAGCACTTCCTTCAGCGGTGTATTTAATATTGCTAGCACGAAAATGACAGTTGCTTCCCTGACCATAGGTAAAAACAGGCACTCGGGAGAGTCGATCAATCAAACGGTGCCCGTACCTGTCATCTGCATTGATTATTGCCCTGCCCTTCTTTTCTTTTTGCTCTTCAAGCCCTGTGAATAATGAGGCTTTTGACTCAAAATACTCCTCCATCGAGTGATGGTAATCGAGATGATCCAGAGTTAGGTTCGTATAAACCGCCACATCGAATTCAAGATGACGGATACGATTCTGTACCAACGCATGGCTTGAAACCTCGATGGCTGCGGCACGAAAACCACCATCCCTCATTTGTGCCAGCAAACTATGAATCTCCAGTGATTCAGGAGTCGTATGTGGGGCGTCCTTGACGAAACCTGGAAGGATGTATTCCAAGGTGCCGATTAACCCGGATGGTCTTCCAATGGTATCGCAAAGATGACGAATGATCCAAGTCGTTGTAGTCTTTCCATTGGTTCCGGTCACACCTGCCAGAGAAAGAGAAAGCGAGGGGTCTTCGTAAAATGCAGCGGCAAGATCAGCTATTGTTTCCCGTACTGAAGAAACCCTGATCAGTGGAACTGTCAACTCAGGAAGCTCCATTTCTGAAACCACGGCAGACGCCCCACGTGAGGCTGCTTCATTTGCATGTTTCTTTGCTTCTTCAACATTTTTTGCAAGGGATACAAAGATATCCCCTGACTCCGTTGTCCGAGAATCACTGCTAATTTCCCTGACGAATCCCGCAGGCTTTCCCGTTATGGAAATAATTTTCGTCCTAGCAATGAGTTCCTCAATTTTCCAAGGACTTGATGTAGGCAATTGCTTCATACGGATTATCGTAGGCTTGCCGATTTGCTTCCGGAACTTGCTGACTGCATCAGTTCATTGCCAGCTTCTGGCTCCAGATCAAGATGTCGTGCAGCCTGTCCCGCAATCTGTGAAAAAACAGGGCCAGCGACAGCACCACCATAGTTCATGGATTCGCTGAGCGGTGCATCATCGACTATCACAAGCCCCACCAGGCGTGGGTTCTCTACTGGCAAATACCCAGCAAAAGAAACGATGTAGCGGTTTTCTAGATAGCCTCCATGCGGACTTATTTTCTGTGCTGTTCCAGTTTTACCCGCCGCCGTAAAACCGTTAACACGAGCAAGTGCGGCCGTGCCTTGATCACTGAGGACTGTCACAAGCGCATGTGAGATGAACGAGGAGGTCTTTTTTGAAATTACTTCCCTAATTGTTTCAGGAGCCTCGACTTTATCCCCTTCTCCTTTGTTCATGACTAGTCGCGGCTTCATGAGGCTCCCGCCATTGGCTATGGTCGACATCGCCATTACCATCTGGATGGGAGTAACACTCACGGACTGGCCGAAAGCCATGCGCGATTTTGTCAATTTATCCCATCTGTTGGGCGGATTGACCCTTCCCGAAATTTCACCCGGAAGAGGAAGTCCGGTCTTCTGGCCGAAACCAAATCTTCGAACGTAGTCGTAATATTTGTCATCGGGCATACGAAGGGCGATCTTAGCTGCTCCAATATTGGAGGATTTCATGAGGATCTCTGGAATGGTAAGATCACCACTACCGTGATGGTCCTTGATGGTTTTTCCACAGAAGGCGAATCTCCCGTTCTCACAAAAAATACGGGTGTTTTGATCTACGATCCCTTCATTGAATGCAGCAGATGTCACAACAATCTTGAAGGTTGATCCCGGTTCGTACATGTCGCTGATAGCCCTGTTTCTCAACTTTTCAGGAGTGGCATCACCAAAGTGGTTTGGGTCGTAGTTGGGGCGGCTTGCCATCGCCAGGATCTCTCCGGTATTGGGATCGGCCAAGATGGCAGTGGCAGCTACAGGATGGAGTTTCTTATATGTTGCATCGACCTCCTTTTCGGCTATGGCCTGAAGTCCCATGTCGATTGTCAATCGTATGTCAGTACCATTTTCGGGGAGTTGTTCCTGCCCGCGGTATACAACGATTTCACGTCCCTTACGATCATGCTCAATCCATCTGAATCCATCATTTCCAGTCAGTTCATGATCGAACATCTTCTCTATGCCATCTGCCCCGTGACCCGTGTGATCCACATAGCCCAACACATGGCAGAGCATGTCACAATTTGGATAACTCCTCACGGATCCCTCTTCCAGATAAAGCCCGTGTAGATTTGCATGATCAAGGGCCCTGATCATGTCATGAGCCTTGTCGTCATTCATCCCCTTGCGGATCACAACATATTTGCTCTTGGTCGCGAGTTTCTCGGTAAGCTCCTTCACCGGGATTTCGAGAAATGGTGCCGACACACTCGCAACCGCTGCCGGATCATGGATGTGCGATCCGTCCGCATACACCAATTGCACGGGCGTATTCACCGCGAGTTCCTCGCCATTCCTATCAAGGATACGACCACGGCGAGCAGGAATTACTTTTTTCCTGTCATTTTTTTCAGCGGCTTTTGCTGAATAATAATCGTGTTTGAGTACTTGCAGGTAAATCAATCGCCAGGCGAAAAACGTGAAAATCAATGCCAGCAGGCTACAGACAATGCCTATCCTGCTTCTGATTCCTCTCACCTGCTCATTGTACGCGGGGACGCTTCGGTATCGAACCGGCTATCCGGATCGTGGGAAGCGGTGCGCAAAACCCCATCAGGTTCCGCCGGTTGAGCCGGTGTGATTCGGGCAATGGCTGTATCCCGAATGCCCTCTAGTTTGAGATACCCCTCGTCCAGTCGCCGTTGTAGCGCTCCACGCGAAGTCATGCCGGTAATTTTGGCATCAAGTGCTGCATTTGAAGCTTCCGCCTCTCTGAGTTCATTTTCAACTTCCCGAGTTTGGTCCCCGATCGAATGTTGCTGATTTTTAAGATAAACGAAAAATAGTCCTGCCAATCCAAACATGAAAACTAGTACGAGCCATCGGGTCAGAAAATTGACCTCGATGGTGTTACTTGGTCGTCGACGGTTCTGGCTGCTCATGCACACCCCTTATTTTGTGGTATGAAAACACGCTTAACGACACGCATGCGTGCACTCCGGGATCGGGGGTTCCGCTCAAGTTCAACCGTTGATGCCGTGATTGATCTAGGAGTGAGTGTATCGAACAACAGATCCGGATTTGGTCGAGCTGAAGGCCATGTTGGATCATCAATTTCAACAAGTGAGTGCCTCCGGAAAAAATGTTTCACAATCCGATCCTCGAGCGAATGAAACGTGATAATGGCCATCCTTCCGTCCTGCGACAGAAGGTTAGCAAAGGCAGGAAGAGCCCGCTCAAGGGATCCGATCTCATCATTCACGGCAATCCTAAGAGCTTGAAAAACTCTCGTTGCCGGATGTCTTGGCCCCGATCTCCCGGCAGCAATGAGTTCTGCAAGCTGTCCGGTGGTAGTGATGCTGCCATGCTGACGTGCACGGACAATACGTGCTGCAAACTGAATGGCCCTGGGCTCATCACCATATTCTCGGAATATCCGTGCCAGTTCGGAAGCCTCCAAGGTATTCACCATATCGGCTGCCGTCATACCACTTTTAGCCATACGCATATCCAATGGCCCCTGCCGTTGGAATGAGAATCCCCTCTCCGCTGTATCAAGTTGGTGCGAGGAAACTCCTAGATCCAGGAGGATTCCATCAAGTTTCTGAATTCCAAGAGTGTTCAGAATTGAGGCAGCCTCGGCAAAGTTTCCTTCAACGGCAGTAAAGAGATCACCATAGGACATGAGTTTCGTCCGACTATGTTGGAGGGCATCCGGATCGCGATCAAAACCAACCACCCTCGCTCCGCCTTGCAGCAGTAGTGAACTGTGCCCTCCTCCACCAAGCGTGCCATCTACGAAGGTGCGACCTGGGGCCGGACGAAGGAAATCAATCACCTCGGCCGACAGGACCGGCTCATGATGGAAGGAGAGACGCATGGTTTGAGGAGTCCGGGAGTTGGTCGGCGAAGCCAGATCGTGGTGTGCTCTGTGAAATCTGTTTCGAAGGAGATTGAATGGGAGTCGTGTCATCTGGTCACGATGGTCTAGAGCCCGATTAATTCGGCTACCTGGCGGTATGAATTATTTTCCTCAGCAGATACGGCAGCCCATCGTTTGGTATTCCAGATTTCAAAACGGCTTCGACCACCCACAAGGATGACCTCCCCCTCAAGCATCAGCGATTCACACTGCTCTTCGGGAAGTAAGATGCGACCATTGCTATCAGCAGATACGGCTCGGGCCTGACTGTAGAATTGGCGGATGGCTTTTCGTTGGACATCTTGGGGAAGGCCGCTTGCCCTGATGCGCTCTTCCCATGCATCGAATTCATGGGGTGGCATGATCATCAGATACTCACCGGAAGGTGCGGGGATCGCATGAAATCCGACCACCTCACCATTCAACCAAGCTGCGGGAATGGTCACCCTCTTCTTCGAGTCCATGGACCTCTCGAAGGTACCCGCGTAACTAATTGAATTTGGAAGTGTTGTGGGCATGTGTGAAATAGAGGGAAAGTGATCCACTTTCCTCCACTACGACCCACTTTTACCCACCATTTTACGGGTACGTCAATTCGATTCACTGAAATTTATTCATTTTCTAAGATCAACAAACTGACTTACCACCTGAATGACGTTTGATGAATGGTGAAATGACCTCAAATCAGATCGGACGTTTCATTCAAACCCCCTCCCCAAGCGAGACACTGCTTTAAGGCACTGAAAATATTTTAACTAAAAATCCTTTTACCTAAATGAGCGGCTTAAGCGGGGGTAAGGACTCATTCTTACTATCATACACCCCAAGGCGGCGGCTTTTGGTGACAGGAAATGCGCGCTATTGTTATTCATGCCTCATGCCTCTTAAAGGGCATGAGGTACAGTCGTGTGAAAATCTGCTTGCTCTTTACGGACTTTAATTACTCTGCGGAAACTACCTCGTCCTCTTTTTGAGATACGACCTTGGCAATACCTTGAAGTTTCTCATCCACGGGCAGGTTAATCAGGATCACACCCATTGTATTGCGCCCTGCTTCCCGGATTTTGGCAACAGGAGTGCGGACCATCTGACCACCTGAAGTGATCAACATAATCTCGTCGGAATCGGTAACCGAAAGTGCTCCTACCACACAACCGGTCTTGTCTCCGGTCTTCATGGTGATGATACCTTTGCCGCCACGGGACTGTTTGCGGTACTCATCGAAAGCTGTTCGCTTACCGATGCCGTTCTCGCCCGCCACAAGAAGCGTAGCATTGTTGCTGACGAGACTGATGGAGACAACTTCGTCCCCTTCACTTGGTCGGATTCCCCATACACCAACAGTCTTGCGACCCTGATCACGAAGCTCCTCCTCACTGAAACGAATACTCATCCCCTCTTTGGTCACAAGGACAACCTCGTCATGACCATCGGTGATACAGGCTGAAATGAGAACGTCACCCTCCTCAATCTCGATTGCGATGATGCCCCCTTTACGAATATTGGAGAAGTCTCCAAGGTTGGACTTCTTCACGATGCCACTGCGGGTTGCGAAGAAGATATGCTTGTCAGGATTCCAAGTTGTCTCAACCCCACCCGCTCCACCGCTGGTGGTCGACTCAATGCGGAGTGTAGCAGCTATCTGCTCTCCTGACTGCAAATTGAGAATATTGGCGATTGATTTACCCTTGGCTGTTCGGCTCATCTCGGGAATCTCGTAGACCCGTTCGACATAGCAGCGTCCCGTCTTGGTGAAAAAGACAAGGTAATCGTGCGTGCTGGCAGTGAAGAGATGCTCCACGAAGTCATCGTCTTCGGTATCGTTCTGCGCCTCCTTGGTGGTCATGCCGATGACCCCTTTGCCTCCTCGCTTCTGCGAGCGGTAGGCACTGACGGCCGTACGCTTGATCAGTCCCTTGTGCGTTACGGTGATGATGCATCCCTCATTGGCGATCAGGTCCTCGATGGAGATCTCTCCTTCCTCGGGAACAAGTTCGGTAAGTCTCGGTCCGGCATGCTTTTCCCTGATCACCTTGAGCTCGCTCTTGATAATTGAGAGAACCCTCTCCTCACTTCCAAGGATATCGACCAGATTGGCAATGGTCTTAAGAAGCTCCTGGTACTCATTGTTGAGTTTGTCGCGCTCCAGCCCCGTGAGTTGGTAGAGACGCAATTCAAGGATCGCATCGGCCTGAGTCTCGCTGAAGCAGTACTGCCCTTTCTCGTTGAGACGCGAATCGTGGTGCAGCAAAATACCGAATTTCTCTATTTCTTTCCTTGAGAAATCAAGTGCAAGCAAGCGGGTGCGGGCCTCCTCGCGATTCGAGGAGTCTCGGATAATCTTGATGAAGTTGTCCAGGTTTGCGAGGGCGATGAGGTATCCCTCAAGTTTTTCGGCCCGAGTTTCCGCTTCTCTGAGAAGAAACCGTGTGCGGCGCAGGATGACCTCGCGGCGGTGCTCAATGAAGCAAGTAATGGCCTCTTTAAGCGAGAGCAGTTTTGGACGACCACGGTCAATGGCGAGCATCGAAACGGAGAAGGAGGACTCCAGCGCGGTGTGCTTGTAGAGGTTATTGATGACTACCTTGGGAATCGCGTCTCGTTTAAGTTCGATCACCACCCTTGTGTTCTCATCGGACTCGTCGCGGATCGCACTGATGTCAGTGATGATTTTTTCATTCACAAGTCCCGCAATGCGCTCCACCAAGGTGGCACGGTTTACATTGTAGGGTATCTCCGTGATGACAATCTGCTCACGCCCTCCTTTGATCTCCTCGACTCCAGCTCTCCCCCGAACCTTCACCGATCCGCGACCAGTCTCGAAATATTGCCGAATGCCTCCGACACCACAGAGTTGGCATCCTGTTGGAAAATCAGGCCCTTTGATGAATTTCATCAATTCGTCGAGTGTGATGTCCGGATTGTCGACCTGAGCACAGACGGCATCAATCGTCTCTCCAAGATTATGTGGAGGGATGTTGGTCGCCATACCGACGGCAATACCAGTGCCACCGTTCACCAGCAGGTTCGGAATAGCTGCGGGAAAAACGGTCGGTTCCTCTCGGGTATCGTCGTAGTTCGGAACGAAATTGACCGTGTCATGATCCATGTCCTCCATGAGGACCGCTCCCAAGGGGCGTAACCTGGCTTCGGTATATCGCATGGAAGCTGGTGGATCACCTTCAACGGATCCGAAATTTCCCTGCCCCTCGATAAGTGTTTCCCTCATCGCCCACTTCTGAGCCATGTGAACAAGGGTCGGGTAGATCGCCTGATCTCCATGGGGGTGATAATTACCCATCGTCTCACCGACAATTTTAGCGCACTTGAGATGCTTGCGCGTCGGCATCACTCCAAGCTCGCTCATAGCGAAGAGGATGCGCCGCTGTGAGGGCTTGAGGCCGTCACGAGCATCGGGCAAGGCCCTCGAAATGATGACGGACATGGAATAATCGAGGAAGGATCTCGAGATTTCCTCGGCCACATCAATCGGTTCTACTTTTTCGTTCTGGTTATACAAGGGATTGGGCCGTTTTGGCGATTAGAGGTTTTCTGTCCACAATATAGAGTTGTGGCTGCCAATCTGAAAAGTAAGAAAGTGGAAATTTTAACAACTCCCCAAAGTGCCAGGACATTTACCCACAGATCGGAAAAACAAACGACTCAACTTTTCTGGAAGTGCTTTTCCAACGCCTTGACCCTCTCGAAAAGTTTATGAAGTTGCGAAATATAAAAATTCATTTCCTTCCACTCCTTCATCGGTTTGGCAGGAGCACCGATTAAAAGACTCCCGGCAGGCACGTTTTTGGAAACCCCGGCTTTGGCCCCCAAAATGGCATTGTCACCGATCTCCAAGTGTCCGGCCAATCCCACTTGACCGGCCAGCGTCACATGGGATCCTGTTCTTGTACTTCCAGAAATTCCCACTTGGGAGCAGATGATAGAATGAGGTCCGATCTGCACATTGTGAGCAATCTGGACAAGGTTATCAATTTTACTCCCTTCTCCGATCACCGTCCTGCCAAAACGCGCCCTGTCAACCGTCGTGTTGGCGCCGATTTCGACATCATTGCCTATCTCGACAATGCCAGTCTGGGGGATTTTACGTTGCCTTCCCTCCACAAGTTCATACCCAAAACCACAGGAACCTATCACAGCACCAGGTTGGACAATCACCCTGTCTCCCAAGAGACACCGCTCCCTGATGATAGCACCAGGATAGAGCCTGCAACCCGAACCCAGTCGTGTTTCCGGTCCGATTATACAACCTTCACCAATGATCGAACCGGCACCGATGACTGCATTTTCACCGATGACCGCAAGGGCTCCTACAGAAACACCCTCTCCGAGGATGACTGTAGCATCGACGCTAGCCGAGTGGTGCACGCCCTGTTTTGGAATAATTTCATCAGGCAAAAACATCCTGACAATCCGTGCAAAGACTTCCGACGGATTTGCTACACGCAATAGTAGGGAGGGGACTTCTTCGTTGAAATCCAGAGGCACAATGACTGCAGAGGCTTTACTCAGGCGGAGCTGGGAAAGATAGCGTGGATTCCCAAAAAAACTCACCTCTCCTGACCGGGCTTCAAGCAGGGAAGCTGGTCCGGTTATCTCAAGATCTGGAGTGCCGTCCGGCAATTCCACACCGATATGAGCCACCAATTCTTGTAACCTCATCGGATTAGCTCAACGATTTCCTTGGCACATCAAGGAGGGGTAACCAAGAGATTACCCTTGGCATCCGACCACGGTCACGTTGCGCCTTATTTCGCAACAGGAGCGTTTTTGTTCAGAGCCGTGATTACATCTTGACTGAAGTCAAGATCATCTCGGGAAAAGAGGACGACCGGAACCGCTCCGGCACTAAGTCCGGATTTATCGAAGACAATATCGTAACCTTTGGCTTTCACGAGATCGTTCACCGATTTCATGATGTCATCAACGATATCCTTGCGCATCCTGAGAAATTGATCCTGAAGTGTCTTCTGCTTGGCACTCCGGAAGTCTGCGATCTCTCGATCCATGGAGCGTGCAGAAGCCACTTTTGCCTGCTGTTCCTTGAGTTTGGCATCCCGCGCTTCCTTGGTCAGATCCGTCTTTTCCAAATCAGAATTGATTGCACTGATCTCCTGCATGCTCTTTTTTAGAGTGTCGACCCGGCCATTCAGATCGTCATTCGCGGCCTTCTCGGCCTCGGCGTACTTGGTCTGTGCATTCTTGGTCTTGTAGTACTCACTAAAAACCCTGTTCATGTCGACAGTCCCGAACTTGACCTGTGCATTGGCGAGAGAGGCTCCTCCCATCAAGAATAGAGTGGCAAGCAGTGCGGTGCTAATGAAATTTTTCATGAAAATAATGTGTGTCTTAATCTTGTTTTAACCAATCTTAAAAAGTGTAGCCAACATTAAAGTTAAACTGCCCGTTGCTTTTATTCCAGTGATCATACATCACGGGATAACCCCAATCGATACGGATGGGACCGATCGGAAGTTCGATTCGGGCACCGATACCTACATCCCCGTTGAGTCCACCGGAAGTATTGCTTAGTGAATAATTGTTCAGTGAATAGCCACTGGCGGTTGTCTTCGGGACACCAGTCGTTACCTGGGTTGGATTAAAGTCAAAGGAACCTGCATTGACAAATCCCCAATCCGAGAAAAAAGCTCCGCGAAGGCGCGGAATAATCGGATAGGTAATTTCTCCCGTTCCATAAACGGAAGTACTTCCCCCAATCGGGTTGCCGTAAAAATCCTTGGGACCAACTTCTCTAAAGGCAAATCCCCTCATGTCATTTGCTCCACCAAGGTAGAGTTCGTCAAAGATCGGCGCTTCATTATTAATTGTTCCCTTGGTGCCGCTACCCCAAGGGTTCATGACCCCGACCGACCCCTTGGTCAAAAGAATCATATCCCAAGGAAGCGGGAAATATTTCTTGGCTTCCAGATTCAGTCCATAATCCTGCACATTACCTCCCAAGCCACCACCCGCCACGACACCACTCAAGTTAATGGATTGTCCTTTGTGCGTTAGGAAAAGGCTGTCGCGATTGTCGTAATCCAATCCGAGGAGGATAGCGCTTTTCGTGTATGGGGAGTTGGCTCCAGCGTCCCGTATGGCTTGTCCATAATTACCGGTTAGGTTGTAAATACGAATGTCTTCCAAACGGTATTCACCACGTAAAGCTGTGAAGGGAGTGATTGCCTTACGGGCCTGCAGAGCACCACCAAGATTTGACTGGCTATAGACAGGACTCAGGAAGGTTGCTGCATGATAGTAAAGTTCCTCACCCACCGAAACCTTATAGCCCATGAACCAAGGTTCCGTAAGCGACATCGTAAAATCCTGACGTTGGAGACCATACTGCACACGAATCCGGAAGCGTTGACCTGCTCCCGTGAAGTAAGGCCAGTTGAAGAGATCAAAGTTCGACTGCTGGAGTTCGGCAAATCCGACCAGGCTGTCAATCGAACTGAATCCCGCACCGAAATTAAAGGATCCGGTCTTCTTCTCGTCGACGATGACATCAAGATTCTTGCGTCCGGGGACAAGTGTGTCCTGCGGCGCCATGTCTACCTTGGAAAAGTAGTTCAGGTTCATCAGGCGCGTCTTGCTAAGATCAACGAGAGTGGTGTCGAAAACACCCCCTGGCTGCACCGCCAACTCCCTGCGAATCACATTATCCTTCGTTTTTGAGTTGCCCTGGACATTGATGAGATTGACATAAGATTGGACCCCCTCGTCGATGCGGTATGTAAGGTCGATCTGCCCCTCTCCCGAGGGTGTGATTTGAGGTTGCGCCACCATGTCGACATATCCACGGGAACCATAAAAATCGCGCAGTTTTTTCATATCCGCACCCATGCCGTCAGGTGTGTAGAGCGATCCAGAGTTCATCTTCAGTTGGCGCAGGAGATCAGGAGCAGAGACAATGGAGGCCCCTTCGATTGCAAGCTTCTTCACTCGGTACTGCGTTCCCTCGGAGATGGAGATCACCAGATCGACGCCCTTGCCGTTAGGCAAGGGGGTTGTCTGCACATCGGTAACACGCATATCCGCAAAACCCCGGTTCATGTAGAGGGTCCTGATCGCCTCCTTGTCCTCCTCCATCTGGGCCGGAAGAAGCCTTCCTGCTTTTGTAAGGAAGGAGAGTAGGTTCGCCGTCTTGGTTTTCATCACCTTGAGGAGATCCTTCGGAAAAACCGAGTCGTTCCCAGTAAAGCTGATACGCCGGATCACAAGTTTAGGACCCTCATTAACCGAGAAAACCACCCTGATCCTTTTATCTGGAAGTTCCGATGTCTTGGCTTCGACCTTCACATCGGTAAAATTCTTATCTTCGTACAGCTTGATAATCTTCTGGCGGTCATCATTGAGGCGATCGTCGCTCATCGGGTCACCGGGCTTGGTGGCAATTTCCTTCCGAATTTTAGCGGACTTCACCGCTTCAGCTCCCTCGATCTGCACCTCGCCCACCGTCAATCTACCCTGCAGTAGGACGGTGACCTTGAGGCCGCCTGTCACGGGTTCGGCAAACATGCGGGCGTTAGAAACATTGCCCGTTGCATAGAGCGCCTTGATATCTTCCTCAACCAGACGGTCATTATAAGGTGCCCCGGGTTTGGTGGCCAGATTATCGAGAACTCTCTGCTTGCTCAACGTGGTGGGCCCAAGAAAACGGACATCGATCTCCTGGACGATGGGAGCCTGCTGCGGAACCTGAGCCCTAGCTTCGGACATAAATGATCCCGTGAACACAGCAACCCCCGCCATCAGCAGGGTGTTTAAAATTCGAAAGCAGTTCATGATGCGGGATTTGTCAATTTCACCTTTCAAAAACAAAACTTATTTCATGAGGTGATCGGTCACTCTGGTCAAGCCGCTATTTCTCTTTGGAGGAAGCGTATTGTTCAATAATTGCCGGAATTTCGTTTAAACTGTTAATCGTATGGTCAGCCGTGACATTCGCGTGTTCCTCCGATCCCGGCACCTTGATCCAAATGGAACGGATTCCGGCATTTTTGGCCCCGGAAATATCACGCTCAAGGCTGTTTCCCACCATCAGGGCCTCCGATTGGGAAACATTGAGCTCTGCCAGTAGTCGGTGGAAAATCTCGGGATTAGGCTTTCCGAAACCATATTCGCCGGAAATCGCGATGGCGTGAAACTGCTCCCCCAATCCAGAAGCCTCAATCTTTTCACGCTGCAGATCGGGAGCACCATTGGTCAGCAATCCGATACGATGAATCTGGGATAATTCAGCGATGATTTCGCTAGCTCCAGGCATCAACCGCTGACGGGCACGTCGGGCGGTTGCGAATTCGGCCGAGAGCAATTCCGGAGCCTCGGCAGGAAAATTTTCACACTGCTTCTTCAGTGCCTTTTGGAAAACTTCAATGCGATAAGAGCTGGACCAGTTGCGGAGAGACGTCAACTCGATCGATTCACCGACAAACCCACCCCAGAGGCATTCAAACGCGCTGATTCCGATTTCACGACAGAACGGGCGGCATTCCCCCAAAGACCATAATTCCCTGGCGAAGGACATGGCATCACGAGCAAAAGCTGTAGGATCAGTTCCAAAACGCGCTGCTGCTATGGCCGCGGTATGGTCAAAAGATTCGTGAGAAACCGCCTCATCAACGGCAAGAGTATCATCAAGATCAAACAGGATGGCGCGGATCTGCATAGCGGGTAAGTTTGCCTCATCAAAAACCAATCAACGAGATAAAACTCATGAAAAAACGGTTTTGATATCTCTACCCATGAAAGAAAAAGCCTCTCCTTTCCAAACCCGTATAGAAACACCGAGCTTTTTGGTCTTGATAAGCGTATCAGTCTGGGTGAACTTTTATTTTCTATGAAGTTCATCACATCATCCCTCCTGGCAGTTGCCATTCTTGGCGCAGTCGTAAACACCTCAAAGGCAGCAGACGAAGCCACAGCCGGCACTTTCCAGTGTATCTCCACTAAACTCACAATCGCCGACAAACAGGTTGATTCAGTCGTGCAGTGGAACACTAAAACCGGTGAAGCTCGTCTTCTCAACGCTGCTTCCTTTGCTGACAAATCAACAGGACAACAGGGCAATCTGATCGGGTGGGTTCCTCTCACTGATCTCCAACAAGCCGTCCAAAACCTAGCCTCCCAGATTCAGGCCCAGCAGGCAGCAAAAGGATCGAATCCAGCACCTGCATCGACCCCAATCAAGCCCAAGAAGTCATCCAACTAAGCTATAACTTTCCTTTCTCAAAAAGCCGGAGTCTACTGAGAAGTAGCTCCGGCTTTTTTGTGCCCTTCGGCTAGAAAGATACTCTGTGCCGCAAGCACTTCATCGCCCAAGGGCGTGGTCATGGGGTCAAAATTTTTAGCGATAGAAATTAATCTTCTTAATTCGCTATAATGGACAGACCCAAGAAAAAATCAGCAGTTCCTTCAGGAGATGCAGCAGGCGCCATCATGGTACCCGGGTTGAAGATGCATTGCATAATCGGCCCCACCTCGCGCCTGGATGGAAACAATAAACTTTTCACGCTCTTCCGGGGACATGGGATTGGCAGAATGGGCGGCAGCAACTGCCTGTTGAGCAAATGCCATGGAATCAATCCCAACGCACTGGGTCGTTAGATCGGGATAACTGAGAGCGTAGTTGATAACCTGATTGATGGAGACCATCCCATGCAAGTTTGCACGTTTGCTGCCGCCGAACCCTTTCATGCCGATGCAAGCGATCCCCTTCTCCTTGAGAAGGGGCATCACAACGGTGTCAAATTCCTTCGCATGGAGGGTGTTTCCAAGCACCGAGACTGGCATTAGCGAGGCATCAAATGGGAAACCGCCCTCAATCATTTTCACATGAGCCTGCGGACTATCATGACCAGTAAAGCCGGTGTAGCGAACCATTCCTTTCCGCTGGGCCTCCACAAGAGCTTCAATGACTCCACCCTTGGCGTATGCAGGAGCGACATCCACATCCTTAACCTCATGGATCATCCAGAGATCGAGATGGTCTGTTTTCAGACGCTTCAGTTGCTCTTGGAGCATTTGGAGGGCTATTTCTTTATCACTGCCGGTGTAGGGCTGCTTGAAAGGTTTACCCCTGTGAATGCAAACCTTCGACATTATGTTCACCTTATCGCGCCATCCTCCGGCGAGTGCCTGCCCCATCCAGACCTCACCGCGTCCATCATGGTACTCATAGCAGTTGTCAAAAAAATTGACTCCTTGATCGATGGCATAGTGGGCAATGTTGGTCGCCTCTTCCACCGTGGGAGCCAAAGCTAGGGTATGCCCTCCGAACCCAATAATGCTGAACATGTCGTCATGCCGGCCGAATTTGCGGCGGGGGATTGTTCCCGGTATGGTTTCGGGACTCGGGGTGGAGACACCCAGAGCCTGAGCTGCGGGGAGAAGGCCGAGCATGCCTAGAAAGGAACGACGTGTGAGGGACATATCAGGATGCTGATGCCTGAAGGCAGAGTATGAAAAGCTGATTTTTGCCCTAATTTACAAAACTTTGGCCGGTTGCCGAGAGTTCATGGCCTCCTGCCTAACTCTCATTTCCTGTTCGTAGCATCGGCTATATCGGATAAAGACTGAAAAAGCCGTGGCATAGGCAATCCAGAAGCCGGCGAAACCATCAAGGAATCCCAACCTTAGGAAATAGGCGCGTAAAAACCGCCAGAGTGGACGTAACAAGTTAGCGGCAAGGGACCATCGCTTTCCTTCCAAGACATGCCTGGCGAGGAATTCGTCTGAGAAAGGACCGATCTTATCGAGATAGCTTTGAATGGTCGGATATGAATCGTGAAGGAGATCACCCCTGAGGTGCTTCACGGAACCGTCGACCTTTACCGTATCATGGGATGCATTCCCTTCCATGCGTGCCTTTTCTCGGCGAACAAGGCGGAGCTTTGTATCCGGATACCAGTCGCCATGATTGATCCAGCGACCAAGAAAACAGACTTTTCTGTTGAAGCAAGCGCCTTGAAACCAATCGGCATCGCCGCTCTCGAAAAATCCCGACATGGATTTGTGAAGTTCTTCGGAGAGCTCCTCATCACAGTCCATGATCAGCACCCAGGGCTGAGTGCAGTGATTAAGCGCCATCTGTTTCTGGGCAGAATGCCCCAGCCATTCCTGCGATATGACAATTGCTCCCGAGGCTTCGGCAAGGTTTAGCGTCCCATCCGTTGATCCACTGTCGATCAAGATGATTTCACGCACAAGCCCAGCCGCGCTAGCGAGACATTTCGCCAGCCGTCCGACCTCATTAAAGGAGGTGATTGCCAGGGATACCGGTGGCGGTGTCTTAAGAGAATTCATGGAGCTTTTTCGAACGCTTTGGCTCTCTCCCAGAGGGCGTTCATCTCCGCGAAGGAGAGTTTGGAAAACTCCATTTCGCTCGCGTTGTTAAAATGCTGACGTTCCATCGCCTCAAAGCGTCGGCAAAATTTTTCGGTAGCGGCATGCAAGCAGGACTCTGCATCAATAGAGAGAACCCTTGAGAGATTCACCACGGCAAAAAGCAGATCACCCACCTCCTCATCCAATCGTTCGACGTCATTCCTCCCGTTCATCTCGACCTCCACTTCATGAATCTCCTCACGAACTTTCTCCAAGACATCTTTCGGATGCTCCCAGTCAAAACCTGCCTTGGCCGCTTTTGTTTGGATCTTCTGAGCCCTGACCAGAGCAGGAAAAGCCTTAGCCACACCAGCAAGGAGGGACTCCCTACCGTCAGGATCGAATCCTTTTGATTTCCTTTCGGAACGTTTAATCTCCTCCCACTGTGTAAGAACAGCATCGCTTGTCTCTGCCTTCGAATCGCGGAAAACATGGGGATGCCGACGCATCAGTTTCTCCGCAGCCTTTGCGGCGATCGTGTCGATCGTGAAGGATTGTTGCTCGGAAGCCATTTCTGCTTGCATCAGAAGATTGATCAGGAGATCGCCCAACTCTTCTTCAAGGTCACCGGATTGGCCGTGCTCAATGGCATCCACAACCTCGTAAGCTTCCTCAATCAGCGAGTGACAGAGAGAACGTGGAGTTTGTTCCTGATCCCAAGGGCACCCTCCGGGTGCACGCAAACGCGCAACGATCTCCTGGAGGTGATCCATGGAGGAGTTCATTTCAGAATCAGCATCCTTATCGCGGAGTTTCACCCGCCGTGCGAGCAAGGATCGCCTGGCGTGCTCGCTCCAGAGAGGAACGCTCCGCGGCCGTGAGACTCGTCATTCCCTTGCTACTAATTTTCTCCAAGAGGCGGTCCATGACTGTCTCGGGATTAATCGCTTCACGGTTGCTCGCCATGGCCCCCATGCCCTTGGTTGTGCTTTTTTGATTGGATGAAGCAAGTCCACCATTCAGCACGTCAAACGAACCGTGACGCTTTTTGAATGATTGAAAGGAGAGACTGAAAGACCAACCGAACAGGGGCTCTTCGAATCCGGAACGTCTCATAAGCTGGATCGCCAGCACACTGGAGCAGGCAAGAACGAGAACCCGGGGTGATTGGTGATCGGCAAGCATCTGAAGTGAAGAGATGGCCAATAGTCCAACGAACACCCAGCGTGCGGCCAAGCCAAAAAAGAACTGCGCCCCGGGATGCATGGCCACAAAAGCGGCAAAAACTGCAAAATTCACCTCTTGGGATCCGACACTTGACTGGGGGATTCCCGCATAGGCAAATCCCTGAAGAAGCATCGGCCCCAACAGCAAGAGACCCGCATAGAGAATTCCGAAACGACGCCATCCCAGCCCGTTCTCCACCTCACGCCCGAAATAATAGAGCATCAGCATTTCAAAGAGAAACCAGATGGAAGGCGTGGCCACAAAGGCATAGGTCAGAATCCGCCAAACCTGACCATGAGCCACCGCGACACTACTGTATGCGAGCGCATCGATCAGGGCCCCGTGACCTGCTGCAAGCAGGAGTGCCGCGACTATCATTGTCGCGCTATGTAGCCCGACTAGGAGCGTGATAAGACGAACTGGAAAGTCCCCCAGATAAAAAAGAGGGTCGTTCGCCCTAGGAACAATGAAAGCTGACATGATTTGAAATTAACTGGTTCAGACTTCCAGACAAGGGGGAAGGAACAGGATGGCGAATTTAAGCCTGATCATCCGGCCTCAGATGTCGTGAAACCTCAATTTTCAGCGCTTTTAGGGAGAGAAATATGTCGGCCAACAGATATCCCATTGCTCCCAATAGGGCCGCCATATTCATGGAAAAAATCCCGACTACCACCGTATCGATCGGCAGCACCCAGAAACCTTTCAGAAAGAGAAAAAGAACCATCAGGCAGGAGAAAAAGATGCTCATTACCAGAAGACAGACAGATAAGCGCAACAGAGAGGCTCTGCGAATGAGGATGCTCAACTGTGCCATGCTATCCTGGCGGGCTATCAGTTTCTCGAGGTCAAGTTCCTTGACGATGTTTCGGGAACGGTCGATGGCGCGTCCCAAACGGTTCGTCACTGTTAGTAGCAGGAGACCCACAGCAGAAATCAGCACAGCGGGTGAAATCGACAACTGCATTAACTTCGAGAGCGACTCGATATTGAAGTTTTCCATATCAGAGATCTTAAAAGGCACAGAGGAGCGGTAAGTACCATCTTCTCTCATACAATCTCGATCATTCATTCCTACGGGGCAAGTCTTTAGACATCGTGGCAAACCAGTATGTCCCTTGCACTGCACGGAAAAATATCTCACAACATAGTTATGATCACTTCGACAACAGACTCTGAACTTGGAATCAAGATCCCGATGATTACCAGCGTGACCGAATGGGTCAACGAGGTGGCTTCCATAACCACACCCGATTCGATTTTCTGGTGCGACGGATCCGAAGCGGAGGACAAGCTGATGCGCGAAAGGATCGTGGCCTCCGGAGCAGGTCTCTGGCTGAATGCCGATAAACGCCCCAACTCCCTTCTGGTTCGCAGTGATCCCCGTGATGTCGCACGCGTGGAGGAGCGCACCTTCATTTGCTGCAAATCCAAAAAGGACGCGGGACCCACTAATAATTGGCGCGACCCTGCAGTGATGAAGGCAAAGCTAAACGGCCTCCTCAAGGGATGCATGAAGGGTCGCACTCTGTACGTCATCCCCTTCAGCATGGGGCCGATTGGATCCCCCATCGCTCAGTACGGCATTGAAATCTCGGACAGCCCATATGTCGTGGCCAACATGCGTACCATGACACGGATGGGGTCCGCTGTTTACGATCAGATCGATAAGATCGGAGATTTCGTCAAATGCCTGCATTCCGTTGGCATGCCGGTGGAGCATGACAAAAAAGATGTCCCTTGGCCCTGTGACCCCGAGAATACTTATGTCACCCACTTCCCTGAAGACCGACTGATCATCAGCTTTGGCTCGGGTTATGGCGGCAATGCCTTGCTTGGGAAAAAATGCTTTGCCTTGCGGATCGCCTCCGCCATGGGACGTGACGAGGGATGGATGGCAGAGCACATGCTTATCCTCGGGGTCAAGGATCCCGCGGGAGTGAAAACCTACGTGACCGCTGCGTTCCCGAGTGCCTGCGGCAAAACGAACTTTGCCATGATCATCCCCCCAAAGCATCTCAAGGATGAGGGCTGGGAAGTCTCCTGCGTTGGCGATGATATCGCCTGGATCAAGCCCGGCCCCGACGGATGGCTTCGGGCAATCAATCCCGAGGCAGGATTCTTCGGCGTTGCCCCCGGCACCTCCTACGACAGCAACCCGATGGCAATGGACTCCATCAAAAAGGACACAATCTTCACGAACGTTGCCCTCACCGACGAGGGCAACGTCTGGTGGGAAGGAATGACAAAAGAGCCGCCAACTCACCTCATCGATTGGAAGGGCAAGGATTGGACCCCGAATCAAAAGGATGCTGAGGGCAAGCCAATCCTCTCCAGTCATCCGAATAGCCGCTTCACCGCCCCCGCAGGCAACTGTCCCATCATCGATCCTGACTGGGAAAATCCAGAGGGTGTCCGCATCAGCGCCATGATCTTCGGCGGCCGCAGGGCGACCACCATGCCCCTCATTTTCCAGGCCTTCAACTGGGTGCACGGCGTCTACCTAGGAGCCACGGTGGGCTCCGAAATGACGGCTGCAGCCGCAGGAACAATCGGCCAGGTGCGCCGTGATCCCATGGCGATGCTTCCCTTCTGCGGCTATAATATGGGCGATTACTTTGCTCACTGGCTCGAGATGCGTCGTCTTGTGAAATACGTCCCTCGGATCTTTCATGTTAACTGGTTCCGCAAGAGCCCCGAAGGCAAGTTTCTCTGGCCGGGTTTCGGGGACAACATGCGGGTCCTCAAGTGGATCGTTCAGCGCTGCCAGCTAGGAGCCCATGCCCTTGAGACCTCGGTAGGCTGGGTCCCCGAGTACAAGGATCTCGACATGAAGGGACTTGAGGAAAAAATCACGCCCGCAGCCTTCGAGCAATTGCAGGATATTAATCCTTCAGAGTGGCACCGTGAGCTACTGCTTCAGGATGAACTCTTCATGAAACTCTATAGCCACCTTCCGAAGGAACTCATCTTCCAGCGCGAACTCCTGATCTCAAGGCTCTGAGATTTGGGGGCTATGATACATACATGGAACAGGCCCCAATGATTGGGGGCGCAGTCAACCTGAGGAGAAGGAGATCCGGATCCCTTAAGTTCAGGGGAGGAGCGGGGTGGCCGTGTCGGAGTGTATCCATCCTTGGGAGGCGTGTGGTCCGGAGCCTTCAGAAACATACCACCAAGCTCCATTGCGTGACACAATCCTGATCAACGCACCAGGAACTACAGACCCCATCGAGGCGGCGTTATCGGCTGGAGTCGCTTTTAATTCCTGGGCTTCCTTGGCCGTGATGACGGCCTGCTTGGCCGCCAGGAATCTTGAATCGATCAGGGTCCCCAGCACACAGACACCATGCCCAGCAATCGCAAGGATTATTGCTAAAAGAACAAATCCTTTTTTCCTAGGCCCCGCCATCAAAAGAATGATCAGGCCGAAAATTCCAATCCACCCCATCACGGAACCACCCAGAATAAGGAATTCCGGGGGAATCATCGTTGTGAGGGTTTCACGCCATCCGAATTCAAACGGAATACCAAGCCCTCCCAATAGAACACTCAATTGCCGGCGAGCCGGTGCAAATCCGGGATCAAGCAAAAGGGCTCTTCGGAAGGAGAGCGCGGCGGCGGGTGCATTTCCGTTTTTCTCCTCGGCAAGCCCACGGTTAAACCAGAGTTCCGCCGAACTTGATGCGGAGAGTGCTGGGGATGCAAGGATGGCCTTGTAGGATTCAAGGGCCTCGATGGGCCGCCCCCCGGCAAGCGCGGCATTCGCCGAAGCCATTTGTTCGCTCAGTCCGGCGTGGCCCAGATCTGTGGAATAAACAATAATCAGGCATCCGACAATGATGGTCCGAATCAGTTTTTTATTCATGCTGGTGAGTCGGCACGGATGAGCAGAGTTCGGAGAGGAGTTGCTCCCTTTCCGATTTGGAGAGAGGAAAAGTCCCTCCTGTCCCGTATTTGAATTGATCGCGCCTAGCGATCATCGTGGCAAGCAGTGCTTCGGAGGAATCTCCCCGCAGAGTCATCTCCAGATATTCCACGGCTGCATCATAAGTGGAGGCGGCATCCATGGTTTCATCTTTAAGAATCACCCAAAGCGCCGAGAGACGTCGCTTGCGACGGGTGGCAGCAGTCCCCCCACGGGCTTGGAGATCTCGAAACCAAAGAGCAGCGGCAAGAGTTCCAGCACCAATGAGCATGGAGATCGAAGCTATGAAAAACTCGGATCGTTGAACCGGCGTCTTCCAAGAATGAAGGGTCAAACCCTGGATCGGATCACCTTCCGGGGGCGTGAGGGAAGGGTGCGAGACGGGTGAAGGATTAGGGAGGGATTTTTTCCCTGGGAGGCTATTTCCTGGGGCAATCGTAGAGTTTCCGGGCGATGCATCGAGTGGAAGCGGTTTTGTGACGAGGGTCTGATATTTTCCAGATTGAGGATCAAAGAATGAAAATTCTGCTCCTGGCGATAACTTGGTCGGCTTTTGGGCAATCAAGGTGAAGTCGAATGACTTGACCCCCGTGTAGGAAAGTTCATCCGAACTGTCGAATCGATCGGTAGGCGGATAGGTTCTCCAATCATCCGATGCCGTTAGCACCGGCGGTCCCATTCCCTTGAAATTTCCCTTGCCGCCGATTTTCACACTCAGTGTGGCGGGATCACCCGGTGCAAGGTGTTGATTGCTGACCATTGCATCAATGTCAAACTGACCAACGGCACCGGCAAAAGAGGCCGGCCTGCCCTCCTTGGGAAGAGGCAGCACCTCCAAGTGGAGTGGAGCCGTCTTGACCGCAAGCTCGCGCGTCTGACCAAAACGGGCCTGTCCTCCGAGCAGTTGCTGAAAAACCGGATCATCAAATCCCGGAGGAAGCTCTCCGGGCAATTGGATCTGACAGTCGAGTTTTGCCGGTGCAAGATCAATGGATCCCGGCTTCACTCCTGATAGTAGCGAACGAAAGGTCAGGACATTATAGAGAACTCCATTCCGCTCCTCCCTCCCCTCCTTGGGTTCGGGAAAACGTTCCACAAGAACCCCCTCCCCTCCGAAATCTACATTTCCGCGGACTTGGGTTGCATAACGGGCATCAAAATAATACCTGATCTCGACGGGCACCATTTCGCCCGCATAGAGAGTTTTTTTCGGGCAGTTGATCTCACCGAAGGCAACACTTGCTATGTCAGGTTTTGAAGTGGCCGCGCGTTGTCTGGGTTGAGTAAAACCGAGGATACTCGATGTTGTTGAAGGAGGCTGGGCCAAAGGGGCCGCTGAGGAAGCGCTTGCATCCAACACAGAAAAGGTGAGGGATTGTGTTCTGAACTGACGTCCGTCAGCGGTCACGGTCACCGATGGGATCATGAATTTACCAGTGCGCAGGGGCATCACAATATAGCTGTACACAACAGAGGAGGACACCTTGAAGTCAACCATCTGCACCTGGGTGGACTGACCGGTAAGGCGGATATTTAATCCTTCGACTGTAATCTGTTGGGGAACGTCAGCCTGCTGGGCTCCCGACACCTTGATCTGAAGCTCGGCCATGTCTCCGGAGTTTACCTCTTGTCTCGAGATCCCTGCGGTTACCGAGATCTCATCGGCAAGAAGCGGATTGATACCTCCCACAAGGAGGACAAGCGCCAAAATACTGGAAGACATTTTCTTCATCACGTGAGATCTATTACCAGTCGTGCAGCGGTTGTTCCAACGCCCTGTTCTGCTGATTATTCAACTGGTGAGCCTCCTCATCCTGCACAGATCGCAAGAGGGCTCTGGCCTGATTAGGTGACATCTTCCCATCTTTTCCATCGTCGGCTTCAGCTGCTTCGGGCTGCTGATCCCCCTTTTTTTCATTCTGCTGCCCTGCAGCAAGGGATCCTTGTTCCTTTTCACTCGGAGTCGGAGTCGGTTGAACGCCATGTCCAGGCTGCTGATCGGTCTGTTGCTGATTTTGTGACTGAGACTGACTTCCTTGTTGTGGAGGTTCCGACTTTTCTTGAGATCCACCACCACCTTGACCAGGAGTTGGTGTTGGGGAAGCCTCTTGATGGCCTTGGTCTTTTTTCTGATCAGATTTGCCCTGCTTGGAATCTTGGGGGTTGTTTTCATCTTTATCCTGATTCTTTCCGTTTGTCCCTTGGGACTGGTCGTTTTTTTGCTGATCTTTCCCCTTATCCTTTGAGTCTTTCTGTCCCCCACCCTCACCTTGGGATTGGTCACTCTTGCTCTTATCCTGATCCTTGTTTTTGTCTTTTTGGTCTTTGTCGTTCTTTTTGTCCTGTTTTTTTTCCTGATCTTTCTGCTTCTGCAGGCTTTCGATTAACTTTCGTACGATTTCCCGGTTCTCCTTGGCCCGACTGTTCTCGGGATGATCCTTGAGAACAGTATCATAGTGCTGCAGTGCATTTTTCCAGTCCGAGAGTTTGGACTCTTTGTCTCCGACGGACTCTCCCGAACGGACCAAAGAGTTGGCCAGATTGTAAGTGGCCGCGTCTCGGATCTTGGGATCACGTGATGTCATCACCCCGGCAAAATAGTCTGCCGCCTTCTTATAATCACCGGCTTTGTAGGCGGCAGCACCAGCATCGAACCTGATTTCCAAGGCATTTGCTCCAGACGCAATCCGCCGTTCAAAATCCTTGAGCGCAGCCGCATAATCTCCTGACTGGTAATCCTTAATCCCGGAAGTGGCTGCCTGAAGGGATCCTTGCGATCCAGCAAGGGGGGAGAGAAGCAATGCCCAAAACAACAAGGCCACCATCCGTTTCCCAACCCATCTAATTTTACCCTCGCCTAGGACGGACCACAAAGCCAGAAACAGAAGAGCGGCGCCAAGAGGCCACTCATAACGCTCGATGGGTTTCCGGGCACTCAAGACCCCCGTCTCCTCCTCTGCCATGGGGACGATCCCTTTTTCATAGATGACTGCGGCATCATCCTGGCCATAGGGGAGGTAAAACCCACCCGTCTCTTTGGCGATCTCGGTAAGACGCGCGGCATCAAGCTTTGAGTTCACGGGCCGACCGGACTCGTCCCTGACGAAGTCATTACGTCCCTCCTCGGTTTTTATCGGAATGAGCGAGCCTTCGGGTGAGCCAAAACCCACCGTATAGATTCTAACCCCGGCGGCCTGAGCCTCCTTCGCCGCCTCCAGACTATCTCCGTCAAGTTCCTCCCCGTCAGTCATGAGCACCAGCGCTCTGTTAAAAGTCTCCCCTTTTCCAAAAGCTGCTATTGAAAGGCGAATGGCCGACGCAATGTCAGTCCCCCCTTTGGGAATAGTATTACTGTCAAGGTCGGTGATCGATGTGAGCACGGCCCCCTTGTCGAGTGTTAACGGAGCTTGAAGGAAAGCCGTTCCGGCAAAGGCAATGAGGCCAACCCGGTCACCCTTGAGAAGGTTCAAGAGATCTTGTGAGATGAGCTTTGCGCGGCCAAGTCGCGTCGGAGCGGTATCCGTCGAGAGCATGCTGCGGGAGGTGTCGATCGCTATAATTACATCACGTCCCTTCGACTTGACCTGTTGATCGATGAATCCAAGGCGAGGTTGGACAAGTGCAAGAAAACTGAAAGCGATTGCCGAAAAAAACAGGGCAATCCGGAAATTTCTCAACGGCCAACTCACTTGACCGGCCAGCAACTGTTTTAAGCGGGGGGCCAGGATTTTTGTCAGCAACGCGTCACGACGACGCCCTGCATTGATAAACAGCCATAACAATGGCAACAGAAGAAACAATGCCCAGGACCAGTAAGGGTGGGCGAAGGAAAGTCCCTCATCGAGAAAAGTCAGGAGAATTGGGTTCATGGACGGGATCATGGGAGACGGCGCCACAAGGTCTGTGAAAGAATCGCCTCGGAGAGGAGGAGAATTGTTCCCACAAGGATGCAAAGCGGGAAGAGATCGGAGTAATCGTCTTTCTTATCAACTTGAATCTTGGTTTTTTCCAGTCGGTCTATCTCCTTGAAAGCATTTCCCATGGAGGCGGTATCCGTGGCACGGAAATATTTCCCATCGCCGATTTGAGCTATCTGCGCGAGGAGCTTCTCATCGATCGGAAAGTAGCCGGCGGGAAGATTCATTAGACCGGTCCTTCCATCCCTTAACTTAACGGGGAACGGGATTGGATCATTGCTACCAGCAACGATCGTATAAATCTTCAACCCGAGCGCTTTCGCGGCCTCGGCAGCGGTTAAGGGAAGGACTTTACCGGCATTATTAGCTCCATCGGTCAGGAGAACTATTATCTTTGTTTTGGAATCACGGTCCTTGAGTCGGTTTGCAGCAGAGGCCAATGCAGAACCGATGGCGGTGCTATCCTCAACCATTCCGATCTGCACACGATCCAGATTTGTGATTAACCAGTCGTGATCAAGAGTCAGCGGACTTACCAAATACGGTCTGCCAGCAAATGCAATGATCCCGATTCTATCGTTTGGACGCGCTTCAATGAACTCCTGCGTCACTCGCTTGACCATGTCGATTCGGTTCATTCGCTGATCTCCAACGACATAATCCTCGGCGCGCATCGAACCTGAAACATCCAGTACCAGCATGATATCAACACCGCTCGCGGTAACATGTTCAAGAGTCTTCCCGAGTTGTGGGCGCGCCAAAGCAATGATGAAAAGCGCCATTGCCGCGTAGACCAACGATAACAGCACCTTTCCGGCTTTCGCTCGGGGTTTTTTCCCGATCGCAACAACGAGTTGGGTGGAGGAGAAAAGGATGCCGGGAGTTCCCCCCAACCTCCCCTTCAGCAGGGCAAGGAGAGGAAGACCCAACAGGGCCACAAGCATCCAAGGATGAAGGAAGGAAAAGAATGTTCCTGAGGCAAGCATCACAGGGAGTTGAGAAATTTCACTCATACCTCCTCCTTTTCCGAACTCTTTGAGAGAATCTCCTGCGGCAATGCGGGAGGAATGGTTGCATCGGGTAATTTATCATTCCACCCTTGGGAAGGAGCAGCGACTTTCTCACGTCCACTGAGAACGAACGATTCGGCGGCTTCAATAAGCGCCAATCGTTGCTCACGAGTGGCCTCGCCACGAGCGTATTTCAAATAATCGGCATGATGGAGAAAAAGAGTGAGAGATTCCTGTTCCGCAGGAAGGAATCGGAGCGATCCCCTCAGCGAGGTAAGAAACTCCTCGGTGGTCTGCCTGGGGGCGGCAAGTCCTAGAGCTTCTCCCAGGAATTTCCGCAGGACATCAGAGACTCCCACGCCGAAATCATGGTCCCCCCCCTCGGAAACCCTCTCCCGTAGACGCAATAGGGCAGCCAGCGCAGCCTCGTCCGGTGTCGGTGGATTGATTTTCTTCCTGCCCACGAACAACCAGAGCCCCGCCCCTGCAAGAGCCACTCCGAGAAAAACGGCGGCAATGATCCATAGTGGCCCCGAAAAAAATGGAAGGGGACCGACGATATCATGGATCGGAACCGGCGTTGGGGTGCCGATCGCAGTCGAGGGAGCGCCTCCGGGAACAGGGGCGAAACTGACTCCTGGTTGTTGGTTCATGATCCGATCCTCCTACCTCGTCGATCGAAAAAATTGCGGAGCACAGGCAGGTAATCCCTGTCGGTCCTCAACTGGAGCGTGTCGATCCTGCGGGCACCGAAGAGCGAAAACAGTTCCTTCGATCGCTTTTCCGCCATCTCGGCATACCCTTTGGAAGTAAGTCGGCGCGAGGTATCGACCTCGATCTGTTCACCCGTTTCCGGATCTTCCAGCAGGATCACACCCACATTCGGCAACACCTCCTCGGCGGGATCAATGATCGGAATCGCGACCATATCATGACGTTTTGCGGAGACGGTCAGGGGCTTGGAAAAATCACCTGTGAAAAAATCGGAAATGAGGAAAACCACGGCGCGACGGGTCACCACCTTGTTAAGGTACTCAAGAGCTCCCGAAAGATCTGTCCCCTTTCCCTGCGGCCGGAAAAAAAGCATCTCCCTGATCAGTCGCAGGATGTGGAGTCGTCCCTTTTTGGGAGGGATGAAAAGTTCCACCCGGTCGCTGAAGAGCAGAAGGCCGACTTTGTCATTATTGGTGATGGCACTGAAGGCCAGAATTGCGGCTACTTCGGCAGCCAGTTCCCTCTTGCTCTCCTCAATGCTGCCGAAGTTCCCAGAGGCGCTCACATCAAGCACGATCATCACCGTCATTTCACGCTCCTCCGTGAATTTCTTGATATAGGGTTCCCCGGTACGAGCGGTCACGTTCCAATCGATCGCCCTGATCTCATCCCCCGGACTGTAGGGACGAACCTCCTCGAAATTCATCCCCCTTCCCTTGAACACACTCTGGTACTGACCGGCAAAGGATGATGCAACCAGTCGTCGCGTGCGCAACTCAAGGCGACGGATCTTGCGGAGAATCTCGCGGGTGTCGTTCATCGGTGGGATGTCTACGTGATGTTGCCCGGGGTCTGAGGCCATCAAGGGCACCCTACTTTCACGGGCACACGGAATCAGGGAACCTGTAATCCCTCGAAGACCCGTTTCACGATTTCTTCTGGGGTAATAGATTCTGCCTCAGCTTCATAACTGACTGCAATACGATGACGCATCACCTCAAGCCCTACGGATTTCACATCGTGGGGAGTGACATAGCCTCGACCATTCAGGAAAGCGTGTGCTTTGGCGGCAAGGGTCAGATAAATCGTGGCACGGGGCGAAGCGCCGTAACGGATTAACCCATCAAGTTTCAGATTATAATTGGCCGGTTCGCGGGTCGCCCAAACCAAGTCGACAATGTAATCTTTCACCCTGTCATCGACATAAATCTCATTAACAACCTTACGGGCCTCAAGGATCTGCTCAGTCGTCACGAGGGGATCCACGGATAACCGAGGGGAGGAAGTGGCCATGGCATCCAGAATCGATCGCTCCTCGGTTCGACTGGGATAACCGACAACAACCTTCAGCATGAAACGGTCAAGCTGCGCTTCTGGAAGAGGATAGGTTCCCTCTTGTTCCAATGGGTTTTGCGTTGCAAGTACGAGGAAGGGATCAGGCAACTTGAATGTCTCGTCGCCGATCGTCACTTGACGCTCCTGCATCGCCTCAAGGAGGGCGCTCTGCACTTTGGCAGGAGCACGGTTGATTTCATCAGCCAAGATCAAATTGGCGAAGATCGGTCCCTTCCGGGTCGTGAAGACACCATCCCGAGGGTTGTAGATCAAGGTACCCACAAGATCAGCCGGCAGGAGATCGGGCGTGAACTGGATGCGTGAAAAAGCTGCATGGATGCAGGAGGAGAGGGTCCGGACTGTCAGCGTCTTGGCTAGTCCCGGAACTCCCTCCAGAAGCACGTGTCCATTCCCCAAGAGGCCAATCATGAGGCTGCGTACCAATCCCTGCTGTCCTATGACCACGCGGCTCATCTCGTGAGAGAGAGGCTTGACCCACGTGCTGGTTTCTTGGACGCGGCGATCGAGTTCTTGGACTGTTGGATTCATGGGAAGTGAGTCTATTTGGTTGTGTTGAAAATGCGAAGACGTTGCTGATACGGGTCAGCGAAATCTGAGACAAGAGAGAATCTTCATTGTTCAAAAAAAAATCAAAACCTACTCAGGATTCAGGGCGACCTAGGAGAGCACGAAGTCCGATTGCCCGATCCCTAGCAGGCATCCCTTCCCCTAAAAGGGTGTAGTGCCCCATTTTACGGCCCTGTTTGGCCTCCCTCTTGCCATAAAGATGAAGAAAAAGCCCTGCTTCTCTCAAGAGTAACTTCCAATCGGGCTGCCCCTCCTTCCAAAGATCTCCGAGAAGATTAATCATCACACCGGGAGAGCGGAGCATGACGGGCCCTAGAGGGAGACCGCAGACTGCCCTGACATGCTGGCAGAACTGGCTGGTCATTGTCGTCTCAAGGGTATGATGCCCAGAGTTGTGGGGACGTGGAGCCAACTCATTCACGAGCAGATTCCCATCAGCCAAGACAAAGAATTCGACCGTGATGAGGCCCACCACCTCGAGCTTTTCAGCGATTTCAGTGGCAATCTCATGAGCCTTCGTTGTCACTGACTCAGGAAGATTGGCGGGCACTGTGCTGACATCCAGGATGCCATCACGATGCACATTCGTCTGGACTGGAAAGCAGAGAGATTCGCCGGTGGTCGAACGGGAACAGATAACAGAGGCCTCAGATTGAAAAACAATCTTTTGCTCAAGCACTGCAAGAGGGGATGAAAGTCTTTCCCAAGCCACCGTGGCATCATCGCCCTCTTTCAGACTGATCTGCCCCTTGCCATCGTATCCGAGGACCGCCGTCTTCAGAATCGAATCGCCACCCAAGGCTGATAGCGCCTCCTTGAGTTGCAAAGCCGATGTGATCACTCGGAACGGAGCCACAGCGATTCCGGCAGCGAGGAGGAACTCCTTTTCCATGATCCGGTCCTGACAGATGCGCACCACCGATGAGGAGGGCCTGACAGGCTTAATCCGCTCAAGGAACTCCAGCGCGGATACAGGGATGTTTTCAAATTCAACCGTCACCACGTCGACCTCACTGGCAAAGCGGGCCAGCGCCACCGGATCGCCAAAGGAGGCCGTGATGGCAAGATCGGCACAGGATACCGCAGGACCATCGGGCGTCTCATCATAGACTACCACCCGGTACCCGAGGCTTTTGGCCGCCATCGCGGACATCCTCCCTAGTTGGCCACTACCAAGAATTCCCAGCGTTGTTCCCGGTAAAAAGGCTTCGAGAATAGCGGGGGTTTTCTCTTTCGGAGTCACCCCCTGTCCGTTATCAATGATGGCTTCGCTTTTTCTCATGGATCGTCTCCTTTATCTGCTGGCACTTGGACTTGTCACAATCATCCGGATTCTTCCCATCACGGTTTGCTTTATTGCGGGTCAATTCCTGGGACTTCTTGTCTGGGCTATTCTGCCTAGCTATCGCCGACTCTCCAAACAGAATCTCCGCATAGCCTTGGGCTCCGCAATGAGTGACAGGGAGGTCTCTCTCATCACCCTGAAACATTTTGTGAACCTGGGTGCCAATATCGTGAGTTCCATCAAGATTCCCGCCCTGAGCGAGCAAGAACTCCGGTCCCGCCTCGGTTTTGATCAGGAGCAGAACTGGATCGACTGGGTCGTCGGGGAGAAAGCCGGCGACCAAGGCACCGTGGCTGCCCTGAGTCATTTCGGAAATTGGGAGATCAACGCCCAGATCGCGGAATTCGTGAAACCTCGCCAGGCAGGTTGTGTCTATCAGGCCCTGCGTAGCCCTCTGATGGATGATCTGGTGAACCGTGACCGCCGGAGCAGGGGGGTCCACACCTTCGACCGCAAGAAAGAGATGCAAGGTGCGGCTACCCTACTGAAAGCCGGTGGTGTTGTCGGTGTCTTGACCGATCAGCATGCGGGAAATGCAGGAATCTGGATGCCGCTTTTCGGGAAGCTTGCCTCTACCTCACCACTCGCCGCAAGCCTTGCCCAGAGGACAGGCTCCCTGCTTGTCCAGGTCAGCGTTCGCACTGTGGGCCTTGCGCGATGGGTGATCCACACCAGCAACCCGGTACCAACCGAAGGTCGCGGGATTGAAGAGATCACCATGGATCTGAATCATCTTCTGGAGCAGGAGGTCAGGCAATCTCCCTCCGATTGGTTCTGGGTGCACAACCGTTGGAAAACACCCCACCCCAATTTTTTGCTAAGAGAAGCAAAAAGGGGGATTTATCTGCCGCCGGGCACATCTTCGGGGGATCTCCAACCCTTCCGTCTCCTTGTCCGCTCACCGAACTGGCTCGGGGATGCCTGCATGGCCGCCCCATCGATCCGTGCCCTGAAGGAAGGACGCCCCGACTTGTGTCTCACGATTCTTTCACCGGTAAAGTTAGCTCCCCTCTGGCGCGAGATTCCCGAGGTCGATGCGGTTCTTGAAATTCCGCTCAAAGCCTCTCCAATGCGCGTTTCCAAGTTGGTCAGGGAATCCGGGCGTTACGACGCAGCCCTCCTGTTGCCTAACTCGATCCGTAGCGCCATTGAGGTTTGGCTTGCAGGTATACCGCGTCGCGTCGGCCGGAAGATTCATCATGGAGGCAAACTCATCAATCAACGGATGACGGGCAGTCATCAACTCCACCCCACCAGACATCAGTCCGAAGACCTGCTTGCCATCGTCCGCCAACTGGGGGGATCGGCACCATCACCACGCCCAATCCTATCCAGTGGTTCGGATCGTGGTAATCATACCCCTCGCTCGAGCATGCCTCCACGGATCGGACTCTGCCCCGGTGCTGAGTATGGATCAGCAAAGCGCTGGCCCGTGGAGCGATACCGCTCCGTCATGGAACGCATTTCCAGGGATCACGACATCACATGGGTCATCGTGGGGACGATCAAAGACGGTCTGTTTGGTGCAGAGTTAGTCCGTGATTTCTCAGGCAAGGTGGAAAATCTCTGCGGCAAGACCAGCCTTTCCGAACTCATTTCAGAATTGAAAGGATTCCAACTCCTTCTGACCAATGATACAGGAACGATGCATCTCGCCGACTTCCTTGGAATCCCCGTGGTGGCGCTTTTTGGGTCCACGGAACCTGATCTGACGGGGCCAGTCGGAGTCACCATCCCTCCTCACCGCATTCTGCGGCGTAAGGTCGAGTGCAGCCCATGCTACCTTCGGGAGTGCCCCATTGACTTCCGCTGCATGAATGAACTCACTGTGGAGATGGTGACTGCAGCAATGACGGAATCGCTGCAAGCGATTCCGTAAAGGAATCGGGATGAAAACTGTTCGTTTATTAGGTCACAGAGGCATTCCGCACTACTTTCACGAGAGGTTCCCGAGTATC
>CAINEX010000109.1 GCA_903847935.1 uncultured Spartobacteria bacterium
ACTCATTAGCTATCCCCTCTACCTCTTTCACTGGCCCGCTCTTTCCTTCGTCCACATCGTCAAGGGGGAGAGTCCCAAGGAGGGATACATCCTCGCTGCTCTCGGTGTCGCGCTACTACTCACCATCCTGACCTACTACTTCATTGAGAAGAGGATCCGACATCACAAATCCCGTTGGACAATCCCGATGTTGGTGGCCGCTTTCATCCTCGTCGGGATAACGGGTTATGTGATCCGACAAAAAGGCCTTCATCCCCGTCTTTCCGGAAGCCTCTTGCAAGAATTCTCCAGGGCATCCCAAGAACATAATTTCTTCGATGGGTACTCATCATCCCGTTTCAGTGATCATATCTGGCTCAATGAGGCTGGGGGAAATGGTTCCAAGACTCTCTATATCGGTGACAGTCATGCCCAGCAATGCATGCCCCGAATCCTCAACTTGCTTAAGTCGGGTCAATGCAATGACCGCGGGGCAATTTTTCTCACTATTGGTCTTGTGATCCCGATTCCGGGAGTAGTTGGCCCATTGCAGGCTGCTCAAGAGGAAATGATCGAAGGAATGCGATCGTTCGGGAATCGAGATGATGTCGATAGGGTTGTTGTCTCGGTAAACTGGAAGTACTTTTTTGGAATTGGGGGTGACAAGTATACGATCGATCGGGTTCCCCTTGGCACAGATCAAGGGACTCGGCTGGCTATCAAGGCTCTGATGGATCAGCTTGGTATGTTCGTTCGTGCTGGTAAGAAAACCTATCTGATCCTGAGCATTCCTACTGCGCAGGCGCTTGACCCAAAAAACATCATCGAGCGTTGCTTTGATGGTTCATTTGTCGTGAATCGCCGCGATCCATTGTTAAAGGAGCTATTGGCTGAAAAGACCCCTGCTTCGCTCAGCCATGGAGAGGTGATGGACTTGCTTCTCCAAGAATCAGGCCGTGCTGGAGTGGAGGTGATTGATCCCACGCTTCAACTCTCCACAAACGGGATCTGTCCCTCTCTCGACAATCAGGACCGCCCCCTTTACTGCGATCCTCATCACTTGCGATCAAGTTATGTGAGGGATCATGCGAGCTATCTCGACAAGACTCTCCTTCCCTGAAGATTATTCGGCCTGTGCAGCAACCACTTATTTCCATCATCACGCCAAGCTTTAATGCTGGCGGTACGATAGGCGAGACAATGGAGAGTTTGCTTCCACAGCTTTCCGGTGATGTTGAGCATCTGCTAATCGATGCCTGTTCCAGCGACGGTACCCTTGATATCGCAAGGAAGTATCCTCACCTGACGCTACTCTCGGAACGTGACCATGGGATCTACGATGGAATGAATAAGGGGGCCGCTCTGGCCAAAGGGGAATGGATCCTTTTCCTTCAGGCCGATGATTGGCTGCCTGCCGGGACGATCGAAACTTATCGCAAAGCCATTTTGGAAGACCCGATGGCCTCGGTGATCTGCGGCTCCGCGGAAGCAGTCAAAGAATCTCAAGGAGGTTGGTCTGTTGTTTGGTCGGTGACAGAGACCAGTCGCAAGCTTCTTACTGCGGAAAACATTGCCCTTGGTGAGCCGATGATTAATGCCCGTCTTTTTAAGAAGAGAGCTTTTGAGGAGTTGGGAGGATTTTCATTGGACTATACCTTGGCCTCCGACAGGGATTTCCTATTGAAGGCTTCTGCCGCTGGAATGAATCAGCGGGAGGTGGATGTCATGACCTATCGCTACCGTTGGCATTCTGGATCCAGCACCATGACGGAGGGGAATGCTCTGACCGCGAGGCTCTCCCAAGAGAATCTTGCGATCGCAAAAGCACATCTCCAAAAATCCAATGGACGCACCAAGGGCGTACTACGCCAGTGGCACGACCGTCTCACGGTTCAAGCCGCGATGAATGCTCTGGAGGAGTGCCGCTGGGGTGATCTGCTGAAGTGTTTTAAGGAGGGGGGCTCCGAGAATCCCGGATGGATAGCCTGCTTCACTACGGAGATTCTTCGGTCTTTGCCTGGATTTGTGTCACGTGGGGGAAGAACTAAAAGCCGGATCTTGAAGCTAAAAGAGCGCTCGCTTCGATAGTTGAAGGAAATCCTAAAAAGCCAACATGCCCCGATGAAGGTTACAAGATGCTTAAAGCACGTTTCATCCCCGCTGATGATCATCCTCTTCTGCGTGGCAGCGTGTGAGCAATTCTACCAGTCCCTGACGTGGGGCCATAATAATTGGTGCATGAATGAATGCCTTATTAACTACGCCGGAGGTTTTGTGCGGCGAGGCTTCTTCGGGCAACTGGTGTTTACTCTGTCAGAGATCACGGGCATTCCAGCCAATCTTATTGTCATCGGCATCTGCCTGATCATGCTGCTGGCGTTAATCGTATTCTTCTGCTGGAAGTCCTCTGGAAGACTGCCTGCGATCATTATTTTCTCTCCCATCCTGTTGGGAGGACCAACATTTCAGGATTTTTTGATTAGAAAGGATACCGTATGCATCGTTCTGCTCATTGCATCCCTTCTTGTGGAAAAAAGCAAAAGCGGGCTTTGGACCAGAAATTTTCTCATCAACCTCATCGGCATTGTGGCCATCCTCTGCCATGAGGGGTTCATTTTCTACGGTTTTGCCGCCATTCTGGCGGTCAGATATTTTTCGGCACGGGAAAGCATCTACAAGTCGCTTGCCGGTTTTTCACCGATGATACTCGCGTTTCTTCTTTCCTCCTATTTCCACGGGAATGAATCAACCGCTGAGGCCATCAATCAATCTCTTGTGAAGCTCTGGCATCACATCGAGCCAAACAATGGCGATATCTATCATCCCTCCTGTGCCATCTATAGCCTCAAATACAATTTCAGTAATTGTCCGTGGAATGGTTACAGCCTGCTTTGGGAAGTCAATTACCACGTCTACACCCCGTTAGCCTGGGTTGGCACGATACTACTCTGTTTCATCTACCTTCTCAGCGCCATCCAGGGCGACAGCAAAAATCTGACTCTATCTTCAGGTGCCGTGGAGATCGAAAAGGGGCGATTCTTGGTGATTCTCCTCCTTCAACTCCTCTCTATTTTTCCCCTGTTCGTTATCGGATGGGATTATGGACGTTGGATCTTTCTATGGACCTCCTCCTCCTGTGCGCTTTATTTCCTCGGATTAAATTGGTCACACCCTTTTTTGGAACGTTCCACTAGGGAAGTGATTCACTATTATCAAATGATCAGGTTTCCCTGGGTTCCGCAAAGGTGGCACCTGTTACTCTTTGGGATCCCACTTTGTTCCTGGAGTCTCTTTAGCTATCTTCAAGCGACCCCTTTCGGTTATCAGGCTGATTATTTCTTGAAACTATTTTCTCATAAAAGTCTCTTCGAGACCATTTACCCCTTGGTCAAATTGCAGGGATAAACTCACATGAAAGATAGCAACTCATGAGTGATCATCAGATCACGGTAATGATCTCCTCCAAGGCGGGACGTCTTGGTAACAGGCTCTTCCAAGCTGCCTATTTCATGGGTAATGCCTTGAACAAAGGGTATCGCCTCTTGAATCCCTCTCTCGGCGAGTATGCCAACCTCTTTGAAGGGAGCGCACGCGATCCGCTTTGCGGATTTCCTGCAACTTGGCGGGATGTTGATCCTGAGTTTGCCGACCAATGCAGGGAGTTCTTATTTCCCTGGATTCACCTTCTCGGTCTTGCTGCCAAGTCCGGAATTGTCCCAGGCGCGACGACCATTGATATCCGTCAATTCGATACCAAGGAGGAGGGTGATATTGATCTGAATGGTGAGACCTTTGGCAAGTGCCTTGCTTCCGGAAAACTTCTCCTCCCGATGGGATGGAAGTTTTCCGATTATGCGGGAATCAGGAAGCACCGAGAGGAGATTGCGCGCTATTTTACACCTGTGGTCCCAGTCAGAAAACCAGTGGAGGCACTGATTTCAAAAGCGAGGACCATGGGCGATCTGCTCGTTGGTGTGCATATTCGTCAGGAGGATTACCGTAGTTGGAAGAACGGCATCCATTTTTATGAGACTGAGCGCTATGTGCAATGGATGCGTGAGATCGTCGAGAGCCACCCCGGCAGAAGGGTTGTGTTTGTCGTTTGTGCAAGCGACGCGTTAGATGAGTCTCTTTTCAGGGGGATTCCTTCTCTGAAGGGTCCCGGATTTCCCGCTGGTGATCTTCACGCCTTGTCTCTCTGCGATAAGATCATCGGACCTCCCAGCACATTCTCGGCTTGGGCCTCCTATCATGGAGGGGTTCCGCTCTGCGTGCTCCGTGACAAGAACGCCTCCGTGGCTCCCGAAAATTTTCTCGGCTTCTAGCCTCGTGCCCTTAGCTGTGCAGTAGAAATCTTACCACGATGGGGGCTTTTGAGCCTCTCGTTGGAGAATCACCATCTTCGGCATCAAGGCATCCGATTGCCTCGGGTAGGCCCAAATGGGGGCTTTGATGACGTGCTTGTCGAAGACCTTCACATACCCCAACTTTCCTTCCTCCAGGTCTTTGTAGAACCGGAATGTTTTTGGGTCACTGGCATTCACATACGTGACCCAACTGAAGGCAATGTAGTCGGGATTCCTGAGCTTGAGTGATTCAGCGGTAAAGACATCGGCCGGATCATGCGTCTCGCAGCCTTCAAGTCCTTTTTTAATAATCGCGTTGTTCCCGAAAATCTTCGTGAAGCGCTCTTGGTGTCCATTTTCACACGTAAAGACCGTCTCCTTGACCGAGACCCCGGGGAGAAGATTCCAGTCCGGCGCATAGCTGTTTTCGACCGTTGCATTACGGGGGAAGTGTTGCTCGACGAAGAGTTGGGCATCCATCCTGGGGTCGGAAAGAAAGCGCACTCCCAAGATAACGCAGCAGATCAAATTATAGATCAGAAGCGCCATGAAGAGCCGTGAGGGCAATTTGTCCGTCATTCGGATCCTCTGCAAGGCGGGAGCAGCCAGCATCAAGGCAAACGGTACCACGGGAAGGACAAAACGCGCCTCCATGCGGGGAAAACTGCCGATGTTGAGATAGTACCCCACAAAGACAATGCCCGCACAAGCCAGGAGCGTGAACTCCCCGGAAGCGAGGGCTCTTTTTTTGAGCAGCGGAAAGTTAGCCATCACCGCAAGGGCCAGGAGGATCGAGGCAGGTAAGCCGATCAACTCGGGAAAGGAGGTCAGAAAGTCGAGATAACCCAACCGATGACTGCTGCCGTAGTAGACCGGGGTCGTATAGAGGTTGTAGAGAAACTGCTGAACGAACCGCTCGTGTTCCAACACTGCCCCGGGACAGCCGATGACAAATCCAATTGGCACCGCAAGACATCCCAAGATCAAAGGCCCCCGATAGAGGGCCCTCCACCCGGCGTGAATTAATAAGGCGACAGGGAGGGCCGCAGCAACCCCGAGTCCATTGTACTTATCGGCCGCAGCAAGCCCTGCCAAGAGGCCTGCCATAATCGAGTCGCTCAGCGCGCCGGTGCGAGATGCCCGCATGGAGAAGGCAAACGAGGCCAGCATCCAAAAGAGAAGGGGGGAATCGACCGTTCCCCAGTGGTTGAATTGAATCAACCCCGCGCTTGTCGCCATGACCAAAGCGAGCACCGAGGCGGATTTCTCTCCGCACGATTTTTTGACATTGCTATAGAGAAGGGTGACGCTTCCGCAGAAGAGCAGGATCGTGAACAAGTGACCGCACACCATGGTGATCGCAAGCCAGGTACTCGGAAGCAGCGCGTTTGCAGGGAAAAGTTGCGAGATCAGATGGATGGGCCTGATGACAAGGAATTCGGTCAGGTAAGTGTGAAGCGGCGGCTTGAGATAAAGCCATGCCATGCCATTCGGCTTGATGCCGATGAAGGCGATCTGATCGAAGTGCCAGTCCTGATAGCGCCCCCAGGTGATGCCTATCGTGGAGAGGAGGAGTGCCAGCAGCAGGGCCAGTTTCAAGAGATGGCTTCCTTGGAGTAATCCACGGCGCTGGAGTAGGGTCACGATCCTCATGAATGCCATGGATTGAAGTTGATTGCTTGAAGCGTCAGCAAGGACTTTATGAAAAAGATGGTCTTCCCGCACGATCATCGCCCAATCTTTTGCTCATCATGTTGATCAGCGTCATCATCCCTGTCTACAACCGTGCCCACTGCATCACTCGTGCATTGGAGAGCGTGAAGGCGCAGGGGATCAGGGATCTGGAAGTGATCCTAGGGGATGATGCCTCGACCGACTCCACGCTCGAGTTGGCGACGTCCATCTTCCCTGATCTCAAAGTCGCGCGCCTCCCCTCTAACCAGGGGGCATCGGCGGCCAGGAATGCTGCGCTGAAGCTGGCGAAGGGGAATCTGATCGCGTTCCTTGATTCCGATGACGAATGGGTGCCAGGCAAACTTGCCTCCCAGATCGGCTTTCTTGAGGATCATCCCGAGGTGGGGCTCTGTGGCTCCGGACATCTTCTGATGAGCCGTGATGGAGAGTCCATTCCCTATCCCGGCAGAAACCCTCCCGACTGGAGGAGAGAGCTGCATACTGCCGAAAGCTTTCACGGAGCCTCCACCTCGGTCGTAAGGCGGGAAGTTCTTGAATCTGTGGGTACCTTTGATGAGCGACTCCGAGTCCTCGAGGATTGGGATTGGCTGCTGAGAGTATCACAACATTACCCGATCCATATTCTTCCCGAGCAATTGGCGATCATCCATGAGAACAACCCCTCGGATGCGGATCAAACGGCGATCAGTCTTGAGTATTTTGTGAACAAGCATCGTGCTGAGTTCCGCATCTATGGCGACAGGCATGCCGCAAATGCGATTTCTCAGCATTATGAAAATGCTGCACGGACATTCTTCAGACATGATCGAACCGGTGAGGGGTGTTCGCTTCTTCGGAAGTCTTGGACAATGGCACCACTGAGGAATCCCCGAATGCTGGCCGCCTTTCCCTTGGCGGCATGTGATCTTCTTTTGGGCACGAAGATGCTCTCCGGGATTGTTGCCGGAAGGAGTCGCCGGAGACTGCACACGGATACCTGATGAAAATCCTCTTTTTTTCAAGTTTTGCTCATCTCGTTCTGCAGAAAAATCAGGAACGAACGTCCGGGGGGGCGGAGTTACAGGTCGCCCTACTGGCCAGGGAGTTGGCTGGATTGGGGCATGATATCGTTATTGCCGGTGGTGATGTGGGTCAGGCCGATCGCATGATACTGGACGGAGTGATGACCCGAAATGCGGGGAAGTTTCACACAGGGCATCTTCTCGAGATGCTCTGCGCGATTCCAAGGGTCGTGCAGGTTCTGCGAGAAGAGCGTCCGGAGTGGGTCGTGGTCATGGGGTGGACGGCCTGGCTTTTCATCCTTTGGGCCTTGAGACCATTGCTCGGCTTCAAGCTCGATTTCACCTGTTCATTGGATTCCGAGATCAATGGGGAATACAGGCGGGAACACCCTGTTTTCGGTCGGCTTTTCGAATTTGCCGTCAGGCATTGCGATGCCCGGCATTCCATCACAAGCGACCAGGAAAAAGTATTCCGAAGCCGTGGAATGACCGCCACCTTCTACAGGTATCTTTTGATGCCGAGAAGCACTCCTCGGAGCGCTGGCAAGAGTGTTGACCTTCTCTGGGTATCGCGCTGCCAGCAACTCAAGCGCCCCCATCTCTTTCTTGATCTCGCGGAAGCAGTGCCATCTGCGCGCTGCCAGATGGTCTGCCCATGTGAGGATGTCGCCTTATGGGAGTCGGTGAAAAAGCGCGCCTCGGACATCCCGAATCTCGAGTTCATCGAGAGGGTTCCGTATCATCAGATCCAGGAGTATTATGATGCGGCGCAGATCTTTGTGAATACATCCACTTATGAGGGGTTTCCAAACAGTTTCATACAGGCGGGCCTTGCCGGGACGGCGCTCCTATCGCTGCGTGTCGATCCGGATGGGATGATCGGGATATTCCACTCCGGGATCCTTGCCGGAGACGACATGAAGGAGTTGATCAAAGGTGCCGAGACGATGCTATCCCGGCCGGAGTTGCTGGATGAAGCGCAGCGAGGGAGTGCACGCATGGTCGACGAGTGGCTCGATAACGAACGCAACACCCACATCTTCCTCGAGGGCCTGAGCTGACAGCACGCGTTGCAAGTCTCCGGGTGACCTGTCATAACTTGATTCTCTAGAAAGCTTTGGGAACCTACCTGTATGCCTGACCACCTCCGCATCGAGCCTGCCACGATTGATGATCTGCCCCAGTTGGCGGACCTGCTCCATGGGTTGTTCTCGCAGGAGGCTGACTTCATCCCCAACCGGGAGAAGCAGATGAAGGGGCTTCGACTGATCCTCGAACAGCCTAGCCGAGGGCGCATCTTTGTGCTTCGCAGCGATTCTAGGATCATTGGTATGATCAATCTGCTGATTACGATCAGCACAGCCGAAGGCGGTTTTGTGCTGATGCTTGAGGACTTGGTGGTCCATTGCGACCATCGTGGCCAGGGATATGGTGGACGACTTCTGGAGCATGCCCTTGAGTATGCCAGGACCAAGGGCTTCCTGCGTGTGACACTCCTCACCGACAAGCTCGAGAATCGGGCTCGCGACTTTTACGAGCATCATGGTTTCCGCCAGAGCGGAATGGTTCCCATGCGCTACTACTTCTCCTTGCGCGATGGGTCCAAAGAATCTGAGGTGTCGGGGAATCGAGAACAATCCGCGCATGAGTAGTGACTCCAAGGATTCCTGGCCTGCCGAATCCGGAGGTGTTGTGAATCTCGGATTTGCCCGTGTTGATTCCGCTCGCAGGGAGAGGTGCGGACGTCCCGAAGTGATCTTCGGCCAGGGAAAGACAGCAGAGGAGATCGCTCGTATCGCCAGTGTGATCCATGCTCAGGAGGGACATGTGCTGGTGACCCGTGTCAGCCAGGAACAGGCCGCCGCGATCATCATCCACCATCCGGAAGCACGTTATCATGCGAGGGCCCGTTGCCTCACTCTGGGGACGATGCCGGAAAAACATCCTGATACCGCATCCCGTCCTGTCGGGCTTCTGTGTGCCGGCACTTCCGATCTCCCCGTTGCCGAAGAGGCTGCCATCACGCTCGAGTCCTTTGGACGTTCCGTCGAGAGGATCCATGATGTGGGGGTGGCCGGTATTCACCGGCTTCTTGCGGAGATCGATCGTATCCGATCCTGTGCCGTCCTGATCGTTGTGGCGGGGATGGAGGGAGCCCTCCCCAGCGCCGTTGCGGGACTGGTGGAGATCCCTGTGATAGCCGTCCCAACCAGCGTCGGTTACGGGGCAAGCTTCGGAGGACTGACCGCCCTGCTCGGCATGGTCAATAGTTGTGCCAACGGAGTCACCGTGACCAATATCGACAACGGGTTCGGGGCAGCCTGCGCCGCCGACTCCATCTTGCGACTGGCCGAGAGGAAACAAACGATTCGCTAGTGGAGCCTAGGATTCCGGCCTTCATCCTTGCTGCCGGCCTTGGCACACGCCTCAGGCCACTCACCGATATTCTGCCCAAGCCTTTGGTCCCTGTTTTTCACAGGCCCCTGGTCACCTATGCCATGGATGCTCTCATTGCGGCCGGAGTCGGAACGATCGCACTGAATACCCATCACCTTCCCGGTGCGTTTTCAGAGACCTTCGGGACCGATCCCTCTTACCGTGATCATCCCCTACACTTCTTCCATGAGCCACTCCTCCTTGATACGGGCGGAGGGATCCGCAATGCCCGAGCTGCTTTGGATCGCTCCACGTTCTTTCTCTATAACGGCGACATCCTTGCCGACCTCCCGCTGACGGAGGCTCTTGAGAAGCATCGATCGTCGGGTGCCTTGGCCACACTCCTGCTCAGACCTCCTGCCGGGGGAGGGGCAGCGAATGTGCGGTTCGATAAGGGCACGGGTGGTGTGCTCGATCTGCGTGGTCATCTGGGATCTCAGGAGGGGTTGGAATGCGTCTATTCAGGGGTTGCTCTATTCGAGCCCGGAATCTTCGATTGGATCCCATCGGGGGGACCCTATTCAATTATTGACGCCCTTCTTGAGGCGATGCGTTCTGGGAAAAAGGTCGGCGGCGTCCTCTCAAGCCACGGGCACTGGAGTGATCTCGGTACTCCATCCTCCTATCTCGAGGCCCATCGCCTGCTCTCCGATCCAAACGGCCACAACTTTGCGCCGAGGCATGGGCACCTTCCCTCCATTCACCCCGAAGCTCATCTTGAGTCAGGTGTCACCCTCGATGGGATGACCGTGGTTGGGCCTCGTTCCCTTGTAGGATCGGGCTCACATCTTGAGGAGACGATCCTTTGGCCGGATTCAGTCATCCTCCCCGGAGCCTGCCTCAAGGGATGCATCGTGACCGGCAAGAGACCGGTGCAAGGGGAGCACGAGGGGGCCATCCTTTAAGGAATCGTCATGACCGCTGCCGAACTCCTCCGGAAGACCGCCTCGGCTCTCCCCGATTTCATCCCCTCCTCGCTCACCGCGATCGAGAAGGGGGGATCGAGCCGTTGTTTTTTTCGGGTTCTTTCCGCGGGAAACAAGAGCGCGATCCTCGTTCAGGATCTGGGTGAGAAAGAGGAGAACAAGCACTACGCAGCGCTTGCCGACTTCCTTGCCTCTCGCGGCGTGCCCGTCCCGGGCGTCTTGGCGAAGCAGGATGACGAAGGTCTTCTCTGGCTGGAGGACCTCGGGGAGGCCGATCTTTGGGCAACGCGCCATGAGCCTTGGGAGATCCGGCGTCCCCTCTATGAGTCGGCCCTGCGTGGCATCTCGTTCTTGCATGGGATCACCCCCGAATCTCCCGTTACCGAGGGTCTCTCGCTCCAATCCGGATTCGACGAGCGCCTCTATCGTTGGGAGCAGGCTTACTTTACGGATCATTGCCTGGGGGATCTCTTTGGTGTGGGGGAAGAGATCAGAAGAGAGCTTCTGGATCTTCCCGGGATGAAGCGCCTGGCCAGTGATCTCTCGACGCTACCACGCCATCTCGTCCACCGTGACTTCCAGTCGCAGAATATTCTGATCCGCTCCGGGGATGCCTGGTTCATCGATTTTCAGGGAATGCGTCCAGGACTTGCCCAGTACGACCTAGCCTCTCTCCTCTGCGATCCCTACGTCATGATCTCCGCCGTGGAACGCGAGCATCTCCTCGACTACTACTGTGAACTTCGCCGCCTTGCTGGCATGCCTGTTGGTGAGAACTTTAATCGCGTCTTCTGGCAGTGCGCCGTCCAGCGGCTCATGCAGGCTCTCGGCGCCTACGGCTACCTGAGCATTCATCGTGGGAAAACCTCTTTCCGCTCCCACGTCCCGTCGGCCCTCTCTCGCCTGAGGGAGGCCCTTGGTGCCCTTCACCACGACGATCGTCTCGACGAGTTGGGTGCCTTGGTGGCAGATCTAAAAGCGTAACTCATTTATTGAATTCTCAACTCTCATGAAAAATCGCTTTCCTTCCGTTGTCATTGAGAACCTCTGGCCCCTCATCGAGGGAGGCCGCTATCCTATCAAGCGGATTCCCGGAGAGGAGGTCTCTGTCTTCGCCGACATCTTCAAGGAGGGGCACGATGTCGTGCGTGCCGTCGTAAAGTGGCGATCCCTTGGAGAAAAGAAGTGGAGGGAGGCTCCTATGACCATGATCGAGGAGGACCGATGGAATGGCCGCTTCCCGGCGGGTCCCATCGGTTTCACCGAGTTCACCATCGAGGCTTGGAACGATGACTTCTCCTCCTGGGTCGAGGAGATCGGAAAGAAGGTCAAGGGGAGTGTTTCCTCACTCTCTTCCGAAACCCTTGAGGGAGTCGCCCTTGTCCGATCTGCGGCGGTACGTGCCGGTAAGGATGCCTCTGCAGCAAGGTTGCTGACGTTCGCAGAGGGTATCGCGGTATCGACTGATCCTACCGCTCTTCTTGCCGCGGCCTCCGATCCCGGGCTTGCACTCCTGATGGCGCAGTGGCCCGATCGATCGCTTGCCACTACTTACGCCCCTTATCAGAGAGTTCGCGTCGATCGCTCCGCGGCCGCCTTCTCCGCCTGGTACGAGTTCTTCCCGCGGTCCGCCGAGGGTAGGGGAGACGCGGGATCCACCTTCCGTGAGTGCCTCGGACGTATCGACGATGCCAGGGCGATGGGATTCGACGTGATCTACTTCCCTCCGATCCATCCCATCGGCATCACGGCTAGGAAGGGGGCCAACAACTCGCTTAACTGCAAGCCCGGCGAACCCGGCGTACCTTATGCCATCGGAGGCCCCGCGGGTGGTCACTGTGAGGTTGAGCCCGAGCTGGGAACCCTCGCCGACTTTGAGTGGCTGCTTGGCGAGATCAGGTCTAGGGGTATGGAGGTCGCGCTCGACTTTGCGCTAAACTGCTCTCCGGATCATCCCTACGTGAAGGCTCACCCCGAGTGGTTCTTCCACCGCCCGGACGGCAGCATCAAGTACGCGGAGAACCCCCCGAAGAAATACGAGGACGTCTATCCTCTCAACTACCACAACCCCGACTGGAAATCCCTCTGGGACGAGATTCGTGACGTCCTCCTCTTCTGGGCCGAGCGGGGCGTACGGATCTTCCGCGTCGACAATCCTCACACGAAGCCTGTTGCCTTCTGGGAGTTCGTGATCGCCGAGGTGCAGGCCAAATTTCCCGATGTCATCTTCCTGAGCGAGGCCTTCACCCGGCCCAAGATGATGCGTGTCTTGGCCAAGGCTGGTTTTACGCAGGGCTACACCTACTTCACCTGGAGAAACTCCCGCCCCGAACTTGAGGCCTACTTCACGGAGCTCACCCGCTCCGAGATGCACGAATACTTCCGTCCCAACCTCTTCCCGAATACACCCGACATCCTCCCCTTCTACCTGCAGGAGGGAGGCCGTCCCGCCTTCATGATCCGTGCCGTGCTCGCCGCCACACTCAGTGGCGTCTACGGCATCTACAGTGGCTTCGAGCACTGCGAGAACGCAGCTCTCCCGAACCGGGAAGAGTACCTCGACTCCGAGAAGTACCAGTACAAGGCACGCGACTGGAGTGCCCCCGGCAACATCAAGCCCCTCATCACCCGACTGAACACCATTCGCTCCGAGAACCGGGCCCTCCAGCAGACCAACAACCTCACCTTCTGCGGAAGCGATAATACCAATATCCTCTTCTACTTAAAGAAATCCTCCGATGGATCCAGCACCGTGCTGATCGTTGTCACTACCGACTTCAGGAATGTGCAGAGCGGTTGGATCGAAGTTCCCACGGGAGAGCTTGGAATCTTAGGCGACTCCGGTTACCAGATCGAGGATCTGCTCACCGGCGAGATCTTCTCATGGCGTGGATCGAGGAACTTTGTTTCCTTGGATCCCTCCCGTCGGGTGGCTCACATTCTGAGGATCAAACGGTAATCAGCGAGTCCAGTTGACTGATTGATGTGGTGATGCGATGATGTTAGCATGC
>CAINEX010000110.1 GCA_903847935.1 uncultured Spartobacteria bacterium
AGCAATCCGCAGTGGATCAGTGATCATCTTGATTAGTGAAAGTTTATCAATGAAGTGGAGTGGTGGGCGCTAAACGTATCATCCCCAAAGGATACAACAAAAAAGGAGACACTGAGTGTCCTAGGCCTAAATATAATCTGATAAATTTTTTTCTGTTAGGTTGGCTCATGATCACCTCTGAATCTCAAGCCTCCGCCCGCAAGTTCTAGGCCTAATTGGGTATTCATATAAGCGGGATCGGGGTTGATGCCGACCCTCCCGAGATCGAGTCGATCTGCGTCCCAACACGTCCCTATGGTCGGATCACGGTGGTGAGCAAGATCGGTATGCCAGGTGCAGGCAAAATCGAGCAACTCAAACTGCTCATCGCTCACCTGAAAGCACCCTCCCCTAAGCTCGCGTGCATAAGCAGCGCCCCTCTTCCCATGATCGGGATCAGTGAATTCATTCTCCCTCTTACTGTCATGAAAGAGTGCGAATAGTCGGACAACAATGAGATCTGCTCCGGAATGTTCGACTAGGAGGAGACCGTTACGCTCGACCCTCCTCCAGTGGCTGGGCCCGTGGTCGGAATGAGCCCCACACTGAAATTGCCGGGAAACGATTTCCCAGAGCCTCTCAAAGTCGATGGGTTGGTTGGAGGAGTCCATGTCCAAAGTATGAACGTCTTTGCGGGAAAGTCTCTAGTACCCGATGTCTAAGCGGGATGCATTGGCCCAGGGCAATCCAGCATCCCTGATGCGTTGCTGTGCCCGCTTGATGTCGTAGGGAACCCTCTTCCAGGCAAAGGTGAGTCTCTCGGTATCGAGTATTCCGTAGCAGGCTCTCGGGTAGTTATCCCGAGGTTGCCCCACGGAGCCCACATTGATGATGTATCGGAGACTCGGATCGAGTTTGAATGAGCCGACTCCCGGTGTCTCGAGGGTGACGACGCTCTCATCCTGGATGGCGATCAGTGGGGAGTGGGTGTGACCGATGAATGAGAAAGGGGTCCTCTGGTGCTCAAAGTGCCACTTGGCGTCATCCTTCGCGGTGATGTAGTTAAAGTCCTTTGGTTCATACAGACTCGAATGCACCAGCGTGAGTGCCTCTCTTTCCACAACAATGGGGAGTTTCTTGAGCCACTTGATCTGCTCCGTGGAGAGTTGCTCACGGGCAAGACAGAGTGGAGCCGCGACGCGCTCCAAGCCAATAATGGGTCCCTTCTCAATGACCATGTGGTCGTGGTTCCCCAAGACCGTAACCGAACAATGGGTCCTCACCAGTTCAACACACTCCGCCGGTGCTGCCCCGTAGCCAACAATATCCCCTAGGCAAAAGATCTCGTTAGTGCCCTGAGCGTCGATGTCCGTGAGGACCTGCTCAAGGGCATCGATATTGGCGTGGATGTCAGAGATAAAAGCGATGCGGGACATGGAAAAAGAGTATCAGAAATATTGGTCCTAGAGTGTCCTAGGCCTAAAAAAGATCTCACTTTCTTTACCTATTGGGTTGGGCAATGGAGAACCTCCCCCCGAGATCTTTCATCGTTTCCCATAGTTGTGAATCTGAGGTCTGTTTTGCCAAATCAACTTGGCTACTAGAGTACGTAGTTCTTGGCGCAGAGACTTCTCGTCGTCTGTTTTAGCCCTCTTCCAAGATCCACTTAAGCCGGGAGCATCTCCGCCCCACCCTTCGCTCTCAATGGAAAGATGACGCGCACGGGCAGCCAGAGACTGAAAGGATTCAAACTCTCTTAGAGAGTACTTTTTCCAGACCGGTAGTAGGCCCGACCAATCTAAAAGTTCCACTGAAATATTGTCGTCGCCTGAGGCGATTTCCCTCCAACCGTCATCCTCCGCATCTTCTGTTTCCTCATCCTCGACCTGATCGTCTTCCATCACCTCGCACTCATCAATCGGGCGCCTAAAAAAGAACTTATAGGTGGGTGGATCTGTCGGTGCCGGGTTAGATGGGCGCTGAGTCACTATAAGGTCAGAATTCTCAGACTCTGATGAGGCACGCATCAACTCGGCGAATGCTGCAAGCGTCCGTGGTGGCTTTACTGGTTTGGCTTCTTCTTTCATGTTTGGGCTTATTCCTCCTCGTAGTCGTCCTGCTCTTCCGGGGAACAGAACTTCACGATTTCCTCCTGTTCTTCTTCAGTCAGAGGACGTCCCAGTTTTTTTTCTTCGCTTTCGACGTATGCTTGGATCACGTCGTCGATCTCTCCGATGTCGGTATACCATCCGCGATCTTTGGATGAGGACTCCTCCTCATCTTCAGGGACGTCTGGTACTACCGATGGATCTGGCTTCGGGGGTTCGTAGGGTCTGAATGGAATCAATATGCCCTTTCCTCCCCCGAAGAGAGTTTCCCCCGGGCGTGCTTTTCTGAATGTTGCTTTCCCCATGGCCTTAGTCCTCGTAGTGGGAAGCTTCGTTCAGGATCGAATCTCTCAAGACCCGAGCCAATGAAGAGTCGGCAGTGTGCAGACTCCTTCTCACACGGCGCTTGGTGTGGTCGGGAAGGTGCTCGGTGTAGTGGCACCACCAGGTGCCGTTGTTGTTCCAGAGGTGGTGGAACGGATTATCGGTGGTCCTGATGGAGAGGACTCCTCTATCGGGTGTTGCCCTGCTCTGAAGGGTTGTCCTTGAAGTGCTCGGGTAGGTTGTATTCGCTGTGCTCATGTGGGTGTTTCAGTTGGTTGGTTGAAACACCAGGAAACCGGGCAATAAAAAAAGCGCCTCTCCTTCAGGAAAGACGCTTATCAAAGCCTGGAGAGATTGTTGTTCGGAGGATTTCTCCCCTCCGCACATCGGACGGCTTTCGCCATCCAAACCACCGTGGGATTCTCCATCCTCGGTAGGCAGTCCTTGGTGTTACCCGAGGACATTCCTGATGTTGAAAATAATCTAGCATACTCGACCGTGAGGCGCAAATTCCCCGTGTGTCATAAACTTCAAGGACTGATAAGGGAGGGAGCCTCCGTGGCGTAGGGATTACGCGCGCTCTGTGCGCCATAGGGGCTTCCGTACTGACCGTAGGGGTTGTTGATGCTTTTGGCGGAATAAGGGCTCCCGTACTGGCCGTAGGGATTGGCGGTCGAGACAGCGTCGTAGGGGTTCGCGCTCTTACGTCCCAGGTAGGTGCCGTCGGGGGCGACGATTCGGGGAGCCTCCGTGGTGTAGGGATTGTTCACGCTGGTGGAGGAGTAGGGACTTCCGTACTGGCCGTAGGGATTATGAATGCTCTGCGCTGAATACGGGCTCCCGTATTGGCCGTAGGGATTCCCGGTGGACTTAGAGGCGTACGGGTTGGCACTGAGTTGGCCCAGGTACTCCTGAGAGTAGGCGCTGGCGGTCATGAGCAAGAGAGGCAGGAGGAGCGGGAGTCTTTTCATCAAGACAGATTAGCACCCAACCCAGACACTGAGTGTCCTAGGCCCTAAAAATAGGGAACTCTTTTTAGAAGCTCAGACTTCAGGGATAGATCCTCAACTCTCGGAAATGTTCTGATTCGATTCCGGGATCTGCAGGAGGCGAGGAACGGTCTCGATCTGGGCAGGCGACTCAATGTTGTCCTGTGAGGAGGCTCCCAGCTCCTTGAACTTCCTTGCGGAAACGAGCACGCGTGTCTCGAGTGATCCGACCGCCTTGTTGTAGTGGCCGAGGGCTGTATTGAGGGAAACCCCCATCTTGGAAAAGTGCTCAGCGAGTGTCCCGACCCTGTCGTATAATTCGCGTCCGAGTTGGCTGATCTTTTCCGCGTTCTCGGCGAGTTGCTCCTGGCGCCATCCGTAGGCAACAGCGCGAAGGAGTGCGATCAAGGTGGTCGGTGTCGCCAGAATCACCTTCTGATCGCTACCCGCCTCGATGAGGGTCGGATCCTGCTCGAGGGCGGCACTGAAGAAGGTCTCTCCCGGAAGGAAGAGCACGACGAACTCGGGTGTCGGCTGAAACTGGTCCCAGTAGCTCTTGGCACCGAGCTTGGTGATGTGGTCGGCGACCTGTGCGGCGTGCCGCTTGAGATGAGCGAGCCGGTCGTTCTCCTCGGTGGCAGCGAGGGCGTCGAGGTACCCCTGGAGGGGACACTTCGCATCGATCACGATATTCTTCCCACCGGGAAGGTTCACGATGAGGTCAGGGCGGAGTCGTCCGTCCTCGGTGTTCCTGGACTCCTGCTCCCTGAAGTCGCAGCGGTTCACCATACCGGCCATCTCGACGACCTTGCGAAGCTGGATCTCTCCCCAACGTCCACGGACCTGAGGAGCACGGAGGGCCTTCACCAAGTTGGAGGTCTCCGTCTGGAGCTGGAGCTGGGAGCGGGCCATGTTTTGGACCTGCTCCTTGAGTCCCTCGTAGGCCCCGACGCGATCCTTCTCGATCTCCCCGATCTTCTTGTCGACGGCCTCGAGTGATTTCGTCAGTGGCTCGACGAGGTTCTTGATGGCCTCCTCCTTGGCCGTGAGGTCGGTCTTTGCGCTCTGCTGAAACTTCTCAAGGTTCTCCTTGGCGAGTTCGAGGAAGGACTGGTTGTTGCTCTTGAGGGCCTCTGCGGAGAGGGCCTTGAAGGCGTCACCGAGCTTCGACTGGGCGTCGTTCAGAAGGTCGAGCTTTTCCTGGGCGGCGCGTTGGACGTTGGTGAGGTCGGCCTGCAAGGTCGCGTTCTCAAGGGCGATGCGATCCTTCTCTGCACGGAGTCCCAAGACCTCCCCCTCGAGGATGACAACACGCGCTTCGCTGGAAGAGAGTCGCTCGTTGATGGCCCCCAGTGAGCCGGCGCTTCCTGAGCGCTTGAGGAGGATGAAAACAAGCGGGATCAGTCCAATGACCAATCCGATAACAGCTAGAGCGAAGGAGTTCATGTGATGATCAGAGGAAAGAAGTTAACGCAAAGTTTGTATCGGAAGAAATCCCAAGAGCCAATGCCCTCTAGAGGTATGCCTTGGAAGAGTCCGTGACGAGCACGATGAGGCCTCATCTGTGGGTTCACAATCACTTGGCTCTAAGTTCATCGGCTCTAGGTTCATCGGCTCATGGTAGCAGAGGGATTGGTCGTAGAGAGTCCTAGGGGGTCTCTTCTGAAAAAGATTTACTCCCCCTTTGACAGTCTCTCGGCATTCTGAGCCGGAACCCCCGCCTTCCTATACCGTGCCTGGGCCTTCTTGATGTCGTACTCCACACGGCGCATGAGGAGGAGGTTCTGCTCGTAATCGTAAAGAGCGTAGGAGGCGCGGACATCGCCATCTCGGGGCTGGCCCACCGACCCGACGTTGACCGTGTAGCGCTTCGAGGGATTGAGTCGGATGGGTTGATCGGTGGGTTTGAGGGAGCGGACCCCAAAGGTCTCAGGATTCTCCTCCCAAATCCCCGGGACGTGGGTGTGACCATTGAAGCTGATAAAGGTGGTCTGGGCGGCAAAGTGAGCCTCAGCCTCGGTGGTCTCATAGATGTAGTGGAAATGGCTCGGCTCGTTCAGCGAGGCATGGGAAAGGGTGATCGGGTCTAGGTCCGCGGTGATCTGTAGAGCCCTGATCCAAGCCAGATCACTCTTGCTGACCTGCTCCTGGGCAATCTTTAAGGGGTGGCGGAGCGAAACGTCCCAGTCTTCGTCCAAGATCTTGTCGGCCAGCAGGAGCATCGCCTCGTGGTTGCCAAGCACGCTCACAGAACAGACCTCCATCACACGATTCAGGCAGGCTCCCGGCTCTGATCCGTAACCGACGATATCCCCCAGGCAAAACATTCCCCTCACGGGAAAGTCCGCGATGTCCTTTAAGACAGCCTCCAGGGCGTCGATGTTGGCGTGGATATCACTGAAGATGGCGAAGAAGTTATTCGTGGATTGAAGGATGTAATTGGACGTCTTGGTGGATTTCTTGGTTTTGGGCATGGTGGGTTCGTTTGGGTTGGTGGGTGATGCTTTGAAGGAGGGGCATGCATTTCGCAAAAAAACACACACCCCTCTACCCTTAGGGGAATATCCCAGCGCTTTTGTTAGGCGATCTGGGTCTTGGTGTTTTCACCGAGTTCCCTAAGCCGGTACTGGAGTGCCGGAAGGACGAGATCTCCCTCAGCTTCCGCAAAGTGCCAATCGTTGCCCGGACATACCCCGTAGTAGTACTTGATCTCCCCCACGCTCCTGCCCCCTTCGTCCCTGACGTCACGGTTGGCGAGTTTCAGACCCGCCAGATACTCGAGGGCCTGCGCTTCGGGGCTATCCTGGTAGGCGTATCGGCCTTCGAAGTAGTTTTCCCAGACGCGGTAAGGAACTTCATTGTCGAGCCAGTCGCTGCTCTTTCTTCCAAGGTGGTAGTCGTGCCTGTGCTCGCGGACCCACTTGCCTAGGTCGTTGCGGTCATCGACATTGATCCCCTGATAGTTATCAAGCCAATCCCTCCAGCTGGGGGCCCCGAGAGCTGCCGCACCGCTGATGAGGAAATGCCTTCTGGAGAGATTAGTGCTCATCGGGATCGGGGCGGATCGTTTTGGCGACGTTCTGCACCCCTAGGAAAAGGCCCATGTAGGTGCTCTCTGCCAACTCGTCCGCAAAACTACGAAAGGTTGGATCCTGACGTGTACTCAGCCTCTCGGAGAGTTCCTGCAATCGTTGAAGGTCGCTCAAAGGGGCTGGTTCCTGATCCGAGGGTGTCTGTGGAGTGCTCATCGGTGGTTATGAGGAGGTGATAAGGCTAGGCCTCGAAGTGAGGGGCTTCGCTAAGGAGAGAATCCCGTAATACCCTCGCGATGCCAGAGTCGCTTGTATGGAGGCTCCTCCTCACACGACGCTTGGTGTGGTCGGGAAGGTGCTCGGTGTAGTGGCACCACCAGGTGCCGTTGTTGTTCCAGAGGTGGTGGAACGGATTATCGGTGGTCCTGATTGAAAGGACCGGCCTGTCGAGTGTTGCTGTGCTCATGTGGGTGTTTCAGTTGGTTGGTTGAAACACCAGGAACCCGGGCAATAAAAAAAGCGCCCCGATGATCGGAAGATCAGGAAGGGCGCTTTGAAAAAGCCTGAAGAGATTTTTGTTCGGCGGATTTCTCCCGCCGCACATCGATCGAATCGCTTCGATCAGCCACCGTAGGATTTCTCCGTCCCCGGTTGGCAGCACTGGCTATTACCCCAATGCATTCCTGATGCTTGTACTTGGATAGCAGAACTCCCCACCCGATGCAAGCCACGGCGGTAAACTTCGTGTGTCATAGTCATAGGGATGAGGTCCCTGGGCGTTAAGGTTATGGTGGTGTTGAATGTAATGGGGCTAAAGAGAGTGGGGTGGGATATTCACAAAGGCTCTAAAACCGATTGGTTGCCGCCAAGGGGCAAGCTGATAAAAATACAGGCATGAAGAAGATCCTGCTGTTAGGTTCCGGAGAACTGGGCAAAGAATTCGTGATCAGTGCGAAGCGATTGGGTTGCCACGTGATCGCCTGCGACAGCTACGAGGGAGCTCCCGCCATGCAGGTGGCTGATGAGTGCTCTATCTTCAACATGCTCGATGAAGAGGCTCTGCGAGGCGCCATCGCAAAATACCGGCCAGACCTGATCGTTCCAGAAGTGGAAGCGATCAGAACCGAGGTCCTCATTGATGTGGAGAAGGAGGGGTATGTGGTCATTCCCAGCGCGAGGGCGGCCAACCTGACCATGAATCGGGACAGGATCCGTGACGTGGCGGCTGGTCTGGGCGTCAGAACGGCAAGGTTCCATTATGCTGAATCCGTTGAGGAACTGGCGATCCACGCGAAAACCATCGGATTCCCGGTGGTGATCAAACCGGTCATGAGCTCCTCCGGCAAAGGGCAGAGCGTTGCCAAGAGTGAATCCGATCTGCAGGCCAGTTGGGTTCATGCCTGCATCGGAATGCGTGGCGACCGCAAGAAGGTGATCGTCGAAGAGTTCATCAACTTCGAATTCGAGATCACACTCCTTACCATCCGCCAAAAGAACGGTGTTACCCTTTTCTGTGAACCGATCGGTCACGTTCAGGAACGCGGTGATTACCAGTACAGCTGGCAACCCCAGCCGATGAATCCCGAAGTGCTACGGGCCGCGCAGGGGATGGCGGAAAAAGTCACCGCCGACCTGGGGGGATGCGGTCTCTTCGGTGTGGAGTTCTTTGTCACCAAGGAAGAGGTGATCTTCAGCGAACTGAGTCCTCGTCCCCATGACACCGGCATGGTGACTTTAATCAGTCAGAACCTGAGTGAGTTTGATCTGCACGCCAGGGCCATCCTTGGACTCCCAATCCCATCGATCGAATGCACCGAGGGAGCAAGCGCCGTGGTCTTGGGAGCGAGGGAGGGAGTCAATCCCACCTACACTGGGGTCGAGGAGGCCTTAAGCGAGAGGGGGATCGATGTTCGGATCTTCGGCAAACCAACTACCCGCCCCTATCGCCGTATGGCTGTTACCTTGGCAAGTGGCCCCAATGCCTTGGCACGTGCCAGGACCGCCGCGGCAAAGATATCTGTTCAGTAATTCAAGGTCCTAAAAGCGGGTACTCCTCTTCACCCACCCGGAGGATCGGAGTAGCTTAACGTCTCCCTGGAAAAAGAAGCTTTCTCTTTTCTTTTTCTTTTTTTGAACAGCCTTGATCAAGGCAGAGTCAAAGGGACATGAACAATAAACTCGCAAAGGGTGGATCGTTGTCTCCTGATCAATATCAAGGCTCAAGATATCGATCTTCTTTGCTGGTCGCCTTGCTCATGACGGCGATCGCCGGATCCGGAGCCTCGCAGCTCCAAGCAGCGACTGTGACGCCGATCACTGCCGGATGGAGTGTTACTGCGTGGTCTGGAGGATATACGGCTTACCTAAACGTCACCAACACGAGCAGCAGCACGATCACCAACTGGACAGCCACGCTGACAACCCCTCAGCAGGAAACCTCCGTCTGGAATGCCACCATGACCGGACCGGTCTCCAATGTTTACAAGCTCACGCCTGCAAGTTGGACGGCCACCATCAAGCCAAATGCCTCCATCCAGGTTGGGTTCACGTTTAATGGGGCACCCCCGGTAACACCCAAGCTCGTCTTCAACGGAAAAGCGATCACTCTGAACGCGGCGCCTACGCCAAGCCCCACTCCCTCGCCCACCCCAGCACCCACGGCTACTCCTACTCCTAGCCCTTCACCGAAAGCGACACCAACGCCGGTTCCCTCTCCTACGGCAACACCAACTCCCTCGCCCACCCCATTGCCAACGGCAACTCCCTCCCCATCACCGACGCCCACGCCCACGCCCGTTCCCTCACCCACGGCTACTCCCGTCCCATCACCCACAGCAACCCCAGCACCTGTCGCGAGTGGAACAAGGCATCTGACGGGGTATTTCCCAAGCTGGTCGGATGCTTATTACTACTACGCGGGCTATAGCGGCACACCGATGACAGATGCACAGCTTCTTGCAGCAAGTTCATTGGCAAAGACAAGCACGACACCCTACACGGACATCTACCTTGCCTTCGCGCAACCCAACTTCACCTGGTCGGGTATCGCCGCCAACAACTGGACAGGGACTGGCATTCAGTTCTCCTCCGCTCCTCAGGATGTGAGCCAATCGATCCGCCTGCTCCACAATGCGGGCAAGAGGGTGGTCCTGTCGGTGGGCGGTGCTACTTACTCGAACTGGTCAGCTCTTGCCGCCGATGCCGGAAAAGCGAATGGCACCTCTACTGCCCCCACCAAGACGGCACTTGCTCAGTTCCTGGTCGACATGAAGGTTGACGGACTCGATGTCGACTACGAGACAAGCGGCAGCACATCAACCGTGGTGACCGAATATGCAAAGGCCATCCAGGCCATGCGTGAGGCTGTTGATGCCGCCACCGCTACCGATGGTCGTTCACGCGTGTTAGCCCTTGCAGGATGGTCAACTGGTGCCGACTACACGGCTCAGATCCCTAATCCTGTAAACCCATCCCAGATCTCGTACTGGGGTGGCTCTGCAGGGCGCGAGCGGCTGACCTTCGCAACCCAAGTGACCACGGGGGCCTATGCGGGCAAAACTGTCGGCAGTCTCCTCAACGCACTCAATGTGATGAGCTACGACGCCGGGTATCAATACTATGACCCATCGGTTGCTTACGACGAGTACCGCAAGATGCTGCCCTCATCGGTAACGGTTTCCGGAGGGCTTGAAATTCCCACCGAGTCGTGGGGTGGCGCCGTTCTGGTCAACAGCAATGCCGACGCAGGATCGACGGGAACCGTTGTCCAGATGGATCAGTACCAGAATGTTCTCAATCTCCCCTACTCTGTCCAGCGTCTGGGGACTCACATTCTCTCCAATAGTGTGAACGTGAACACCAATGACGGGCTGATGGTTTGGGACCTCCTCCTGACCAACTCCGTTGCAGTGACGACAGCAACAGGCGCAACGGCGATGACAGCAACCCCTGCCACCATTGCAACTGAGGCGGTATCTCTTTTCGGTTCCGCGGGAGGATCGACTCCATCAGCCACTCCGACGCCAACGCCCTCAGCAACACCCTCTCCCACGGCAACGCCAACGCCCACACCTGTGCCAAGCCCAACACCAAGTCCTTCTCCCTCGGCAACTCCACTGCCTTCACCTTCACCAAGTGCTTCCCCCTCCCCCTCGGCTACACCTGTCCCGACGCCTGTCCCAGTTCCTATCACGGGCGGCGGATCCGTAACAACCACTGGAACTATCAACTTCCACTATACCTTCGGGACCAATAATAACGGACAGATCGGGGACTTCATGACGCTCGATGGTGACAACTACACCGACCTGATCATGGCGAATCTCATCGCAGGGGTCATGTATGGTCACCTCATCCAGGAGGTGACTCCAAACGTCCAGTTTAACCAAGATTACCTCTACGGCTCGATCATGGCACAACTCCTCCAGGAGAACATCGCCACGGAGTACTACACCAACTCGAGTCCCCTCATCGACCCATCACCCGATCAGCAGGCGGTGATGGGCGCCGGACAGGGTGGCCCCTACCAGATCAATAACTACGCGGTCGACATGGTCGCTGGAACCTATGCTCCCCAAGGTTTCTCCCTCATCAACTACGTGGCCATCCAGAAGAACATCGGCTACACGATGAGCAACGCCGCCACCCAGTACACGAGGGCAACGCCGCCATCGTTCAACAACAAGTACTATGGACCGATGCTGACGGCCTACTTCCACGTGAACGACTACCTGGCACTCCAGTATGTCGGGGGATCAACCTTGGATGCTCCATGGTCCTCAACGAACTACGGGTGGACACCTCCGTGGCAGCCCTCTCTGGATTCCGCCTTGGGATCCTTCGAGAGTCTGCCAGGTAGCCAACTCGATATCCTTCTCAATGTCGCCTACAACGCCGGCTATTACGCCCAACTCTTCGTCACGGACGTGAACTCAAGTGTCGGAGCCACAGCCGCCACGGTCGCTTCCTTCAATAGCTACACCAATGCTTGGAACGGCGATACTTACCATCAGTATCCATACCAGGTCCGTAGCTATCTGGATCAATTCTACGCCAATCCAACGCCCCTATACAGCAACCTGAACACAATCACGACGCCGGGAACCCATGTCGCCTTCCCAATGAGTACGTTGGGAACTGTCTTCAATAATGTCTTTCAGACACTGGCCTACGTGGACGCCTCCGGGAACTACAACTATATCTCGGCAGGCCAAGCCACAACGGCCTTCAGTGCGGCCCTTGCCTCGAACGGTCTAAATTCCAGCGTGATACTCGACCTGAGTAACGCCTCTCAACGAGCTGCCATCTTCAGCGTTCTCAACGCCGCAATAGGGAATCTCGAGAAGAACCTGAACACGCTCTTCATCGACCGGACATTGAACCAACTCTAGCTCCGATGAGTACTACGCAATAAGGCAGCAACAGGAAAAAATGGGCAGTGAGGGGATCGAACCCCCGACCAACTCGGTGTAAGCGAGCCGCTCTACCGCTGAGCTAACTGCCCTTTTTTCTAATGGAAGACTATTCTTAAGCTATCCAACACACTTTTGTTTACCCAGAGGCTCACCTCGGTAAAAGAAAAAACCATCCCTAACGAAGGCATTGAGGATGGGATGAGACGATTTTGTAAAGAGATCTTATTTTGACTGTTTAAAGATCCTTGGAATGACTTTAAGGAGATGCGATTTCGGATTGTTGGCAGTGACTGAATCGTCAGCATTCTTTTCCGAGGCAAGTTGAATCGCCATCGTGAGGTCTGAACAACGAGAAACAATCACCTGATTGTCTCCCTGATTAATGGTCACAACCCACGGACTTGTACCCGTCTTAGTAAAGCCAACGTATTTTTTGTAGGCGACATATGCCATCCCCCTTGAGATCAAGCTATCGGATTCAGCTTGCCTGATGGATTTTACAAAAAGAGCCGATTCTGGAGGCGGTTTTGGAATCAAATCTTCAGGAATCACTACTACTGTATGACGCATTGTTTGGAGTGATGACGTTGAACTTAGCATCTCACAACACACAATGGCATCAAGGTCTATTTCGTTACAATTCCGTGAATGTTATACATTATATATCTACAGCCAAAAATCTACAATACAGAGTATTGCTAAATCCCGCTTAAGCATTTTTGAATAAAAAGGGATTGGATATTAGATAAGTTTTAATTTACTGATCGTTGCATGTTGACTCTACATCTTGCTGCGCTTCTGCGCTCTGGGGAGCGAGATGGCTAGCGATGATTTTTATGACCTTCTGGCGAAAAGTTTCCTCGTCCAGATCGTAGAGGTCGTGACAGTCCGATGTCGTGCGTCCGGGACTATTTGAAGAACTGAAGATGCTGATGGTGTTTGTGGGGGTGGTGAGTCGCATGGAGGTGATTTTACAGCAGCACCTCTGAACCTCAACCGACGCAATGTGACAATTTTTTTACTCAATCCCGGAAGAAACCGATTGCTATCTCCAAAACGATCATGGAGCCCTACTAAAACAGAGCATCTGCAGTCGCTACGACCGTCCAAAGGAGACTGAGAGGGGGGTTAAATCGGATCAACCGTGAGCACGGCCGCGCTGCAAGCGGGGAGAGTGAGCGTAAACTTACCAGCACTTCCCTTGACCGGCTCTGTCTTGGGAGGATTGATATTGCCATCTGCCCCCACCGTCGTGCCTGCGTAGGAAATGGCCTCTTTTTCTGAGGGGGAAATGCCGATCAGTCTGGCGATTGTTCCTTGGGTGCGTGCGGTGTTGGTGTTGACGGTTGTGGTCGCCGCATGGTTTAGGTCCTTATTGATGACCACGACTCGGATCTTCCTATCCTCACCAAGAGTGCTGTGAGCGGTCACATTCGCGCTGGACTTGGTCTGTGTGGGTAAGATATTACCGTGCCCGGCATCCTTGAAGAGCAGGAGCGAGTAGTAAAGGGGGCGGACGGAGTACTTCCCGCTCTTTTTGTCGAAGGCGATGGCGGTGTAGCCGTTCAAGCCCAAGATTGTGTGGAAGTTGATTCCAGCCACACCGCGCTCGGCGATATCGAAGAGGAAGTCTGATCCCCATACAGCAGCGGCGTAAACGTCGCTGACGCCTGCCGTGCCACCAAGTGAGGTCGAGTTGCATTCCGCTAATCGCCATGGAAGGCCTGCTTTGCGGGCGGCAACCATATTGGCTTCAGCCATTTTAGTGCTCTTTGCCTCCGTTTCTGGAGCTAGGAGCGTCTCAATGGTCGGAAAGGGCTCCTTATTGGTGGTTGGGTAAAAATGGGATGTTACAAAGGTGAACTCTCTCTTAAAATCCTCCACACAAGGAGCGAACCACTTTTCATTGCCACTTTCCGTGTTGGCCGGACCAGTTAGAGGAGCTCCCGGATTTTTTGCACTGATGACGCGAAGAGCATCGCTCAGCTCTTTTTTATATTGAGGGTAGGAGTAGCCCTTTTCACGGAAGGTCTTTCTGGGCGGAAGGTAGTAGTGGTCGGGCTCGTTACCAATTTCAAAAGCCACGATCGATTTGCCGCCACGTTTCGAGGCGTAGCTAATTTCCTCAGCCGAGTTCTCCGGATCGTTACTGGCCAAATTCACACCGTAGATGACCTTCCAGTTGATCCCTTTGATGAAGGAGTAGAATTGATCAACTTCTTGGGGTGTGACCGGGGTCACAGGATTGGTGCCACTCGCCTTGCCCAACTGCCAGTCACAGAGTTCAACCTTGTTGCCGCCGATACGAAGAACGCCCTCACCTAAGTTACGGTGAAGATTGACAAAAAAAGTGTTATCGGGCCGGAAATGATTTTCAGCGATGGCTGACTTTTCGTAGCTAAGGCCCATGAAATCGGCAGGGATAGTGAGGCCTGGTTGCTGTGATTGGACATTGACCTCAGCAGTCGTGACTTCACCCCCAAACAGAGTTGATGAGATGGAAGCAGTTAGAGTGATAAGAAAGAGGGTCGGTCGCATGGATTGAAGATTAGGAAAAATTGAGAGCGTTCATGGTTAGTCGGCTAACCCTCCTCTGACAAGATGGATACAGAAGCTTATAAAATTGAGAGATAATCCCACCAGTGTCACGGCACTTGTGTGTTTTCAATGAATATGGTCCGTTCATGGGATGCCACAACTCATCCGTCACCGAACTCACGGAAACGATCTCCACATTGTTCCCGCTGATAAAACCCCCACCGATCTTTGCTCGTTCCGCCTCCTGCGTCCGGAAATCGGAGAAACGTTGACGATCTCCGAGCCGGGGCATGAATTGGTTCTGGTTGTACTCTCCGGTCAGGCCGACATCGTGGTTGGAGAAGAACCATTTATATCAGTGGGTGTCCGTGACAATATCTGGTCCGGTCGTGCTGACTCGGTCTACGCAGGAACGGGTGCCACCATCAAGGTCACTGCCAGGAAGACTGGCACCGAAGTCGCCGTTGCGGGTGCTAAGTCTCGGGACTCATTCCCTCCCTTCCGCATCAAGCCAGAGGAGGTGGAGTGCGTCGATGTCGGCTCTGTGGAAACACACACGCGTCGCAGGATCTTCCACATTCTCGGGCATAATGGAGCTGGTCGCTGCAGCAGACTCCTCGTGAGCGAACTCTATGCCGATCCGGGTTGCTGGTCAGGATACCCTCCCCACAAGCATGACACGGAGCGCCCACCGGAGGAGACCGACTTTCAAGAGGTCTACCACTACCGCTTCCGGCCTGAAACCGGATTTGGCGCCCAGTTCTGCTATCAGCCTGATGGTGAAGCGCAGGTCGTGATGACACGCAATGGTGATACCTTTCTGGTGGACAAGGGCCACCATCCCACAGCGACATCGCCCGGACACGAGGGCTACATCTTCACGATCCTCGTTGGAAAGCACCAACGCTCGCTGGTCCAGTATTTTGATCCTGCCCACACGCATCTGATGGCCGGCATCCCCGGACTTCAGGCGATGCGAGATAAGTTCAAATAAACCCATGTTCCTCCCCCCGGAGCATAAGGAGTCTCAGTCCGGCATGCCGGAAGCCTCCGCTCCTCATACTCGCCACCCCCTACGGTGGGCTGTGATCGGGTTGATCTTTTGCGCGACCCTTGTCAGCTACATCGACCGTCAGACGGTTTCGGTCATGGCTCCCGTGCTCTGCAAGGATCTCTCCATGACCAACACCCAGTACGGGGCCGTTGGCTCGTGCTTTCTTTTTGCCTACGCCCTCTCGATGTGGCTCTGGGGTGGTGTCTTTGACAAGGTGGGAAGCAGGCTTGGCTATACCCTGTCGATCTCGATCTGGTCGGTGGCCGAGATCGCCCACTCGGCGGTGACGGGAATCTTGAGTCTTGGTTTCCTTCGTGGACTGCTCGGAATCGGAGAGGCCGGCAACTGGCCGGGCGCCACACGCACGATTGCCGCGTGGTTCACCAACAAGGAGCGTGCTCTTGGGATGGGGATCGCCAATGCAGGTGCTTCTTTTGGTCCGGCACTTGCCGCCCCGCTGATCATTGCTCTCCAGCTTTCTGTCGGCTGGCGTGCGACCTTTATCCTGACAGGACTCTTGGGTATACTTTGGCTCTGGGCCTGGATCTCGATCTATCCAAAGAACATGAAGTTGGAGAGTGGAAGTCCACACACCTCCGACCAAAGCGAGAAAGGGGATCAATCGACGTCAATCCCGTGGCCAGTTCTCTTCCGACGGAAGGAGATCTGGGCGATCATTCTGGCGCGTTTCTTCGGTGATCCGATCTGGTGGCTCTATCTGAACTGGCTCCCAAAATACCTTTCAGACGTCCGCCACTTCAGCATAAAGCAGATCGGGGCCTCAGCCTGGGCACCGTTTCTGGCTGCGGGTGCGGGTGCTCTCCTTGGAGGATGGCTCTCAGGTCAACTCATCTCCTGGGGATGGAGCGTCAATCGCGCTCGCAAGTCGGTGATCCTCTTTGCGACATTCCTTCTCCCGGCAGGAGTCGCCGCCGCCTATGTTGACTCACCGATCACGGCTCTGGCCTGTATCGGAGTGACTCTCTTTGCCTTCCAGTTCTGGGTGAGCAACGTCCAGACTCTCGCGAGCGATCTCCTCCCGGTGGGAGCCGTCGGATCAATCGCCGGCTTTGCGGGAACAGCTGCAGGACTAGGCGCCATGATCTTCACCTTCACCACGGGATGGGTGGTCGACCGATTCTCTTACACTCCTATCCTCGTCAGTGCAGGACTTCTGGCACCGATCGCCACGGGAGCTCTCTTTCTCATGATCGGACAAGTGAGGCGTTTGGATATTGCCCCGGAGAAGATTACCTAGGAAAACATTTCTCATGAAAAAAACACAGGAACGCTTTGCACTCAACGGAAAGAGAGCCCTTGTCACAGGATCCACTCAGGGTATCGGACTCGCCATTGCAAGAGGACTCGCGGAGTCCGGGGCCTCTGTCATTCTGAACGGACGATCTAGCGAGAAGCTCTCCCCAGTCATCAGCCAACTTTCAGCGGAAGGTCACTCTGTGGAGGGCTCGGCTTTTGACGTCACGAACCCCGACTCCATCAAAGCGGCGATTGCAAGGCTCACAGAGTCAGGAAAGAACATCGATATCCTGATCAATAATGCAGGGATCCAGCGTCGCGCCCCCCTTCTCGAGATGACCCTGGCCGACTGGCAATCTGTCATTGATACCAACCTGACCAGTGCCTTTCTAGTCAGTCAGGCGGTGGCCCCGAGCATGATCGAACAAAGGGGCGGTAAGATCGTTAATATTTGCTCCCTAATGAGTGAATTGGCGCGCCCAACCATCGCCAATTACTCGGCGGCAAAAGGGGGACTCAAGATGCTTACCCGTTCCATGTGCGCCGAGTGGGCGAAGAGCAACATCCAGATCAACGGACTCGCACCGGGCTACATCGAGACGGATATGACGAAGAGCCTTGTCCAAGATGAGAAATTTGACTCCTGGATACGCGGGCGCACCCCTTCAGGACGCTGGGGATGTGTGGAGGATCTTGTGGGAGCCACCATTTTCCTCTCTTCACCGGCCTCCAACTACGTCAATGGACACCTTCTGGTTGTGGATGGCGGCCTGAGCGCCGTCGTCTGATCTCCCTTATCGGGTCAATTCAGGATGCGATGAGTCGGTCTTGAGGGATTCTTGAGTGAGGAGTGGGCGGATTCGGAAAAATGAAATGTCCGCATGTCCTTTTGAATCCTTATCCGGAGACTCGCAGAAAAGTCCGACCTTAGCCCCCACCCAACGCCCTGGTTTGGCGACGAATTCGGCCCCAAGGTTTTTAAAGACTTTCCCATCCTCACTGAATGAGAAACCGCAATGTGCTCCTTCCGTGACATCGACCCGCAGAAAGACTTTTCCGGAGGAAAGTAGTATTGGTGAAGTCTCGACCTCCTTATTTCCCTTGTCCGCATCAAGGCATTGGGATGAGACAAGACGATATCCATCATCAGTTCTCGTGACAGCAATCGTCGCATAGTCAGACCCAAAAACAACCAGACCGGCCCGCTCTCCGCGAGATACCGAGGAGAGTTCCAAGCACGTTTCAGCAGCAAATCGGGGAGCAGGAAACTTCTGGAGAAGCAGGTAGGGAGCCAGCCAGAGGTTGCCATGTACGGCAGAGGTCGCGTTCAGTCTTAGAAAACAGTTTCCCTCATTGAGCGAATACCAATCCGTGCTGGGATTTGCCTGCCACTGCCATTCAAGACCAAGCTCCGGTGACCCCGATTTCGGATCAGGAGCAACGATGGTAGCTGGCAGATTCGCTGGCTTTGCATGAGTAATCACGGGTTGCCCCCTGCCGTTTCCCTGATCCTCTCCGATCAGAGGCCAATCATTTTGCCACAGAACAGGTTCAAGATGAACAACCCGCCCATAGGCCTCTTGATCCTGGAAATGCAGGAACCACCAATCGCCGGCCGGAGTGTCAACAAGCGCTCCCTGGTGAGGTCCATTCACCGTTGTTTTTCCTTGGTCCATCACGATTCTTTGTTCGTAGGGACCAAATATATTCTTGGCCCGGAAGACGGACTGCCAACCAGTTTTCACACCTCCTGCAGGGGCAAAGACATAATACCAACCATTCCGTTTGTAGAACTTAGGACCCTCGAGCACCTTGAATCCCTCCAGTTCATCACCGTTGATCAGCACACCGAGGTCATCAGTGCTGGATGTGCCAGCTTCATTAAGACGGATAAGGTTCAATCTATTATTGAATCCTGAACGACTTTTGGCCCATGCATGAATGAGATAGACTTTCCCGTCGTCATCCCAAAAAGGACAGGGATCAATGAGCCCCTTTCCGGCCTTCACCAACACGGGATCACTCCAGGGCCCAGTCGGGTTTTTGGCCGTGGTCACATAGATTCCAAAATCGGGGTCGGGATAGTAGATAAAGTATTTCCCTTCGTGAAAGCGTATCGATGGGGCGAAAACCCCGTTTCCGGGTTGAGCAACTCCATAAGTGGCCTCGGGCGAAAGGCGAGGCAGGGCATGTGAAACCAACTCCCAGTTCACGAGATCGGTCGAGTGGAGAATCGGCAGCCCAGGAAGATGAGAAAAACTGGATGAGGTAAGCCAATAGTCATTCCCAACACGGATGGCGTCTGGGTCGGAATAATCGGCGTAAATGACGGGGTTCTTATAAGTTCCGTTACCCAGGTCTGGAATCCAAGGTGCAGACGTTTGAACACCGGCCAGTATTCTCTGTAACCAGGCTATCATGCGCGCCTGATAGTCGGGCAGACACTTCGACCAGTCTGCCAAAGCATGAACTCCGCCAGGAATCACGATCAGATCGCAGTCGTTGCCCGAAGCGTTCAGCTTTTGCTGGAAGTCTCGGGACTGTTGGATGGGAACCGTGACGTCTGCGTCACCATGAATCAACAGATAGGGAGGTAATCCCGCTCGAACATGATTGATGGGTGAAATATCACGTAGCAACGCCAAGGACTCCGGGGTCACGTTCTTCGGACGATTAAGGAGATTTTGAAGTGAAGAGCTCAGCCCCCCACGCTGAGTCAGGTCCTGCTCGTGGTTCGTAACGGGAGCAAAACCGATGACGGCTTGAACGGACGTTTCATTGTTGGCAAGCATTCCGGAAAGACAGGCGAGTTGACCACCTGCCGAATGTCCGATGAGCACAATCCGTTTGGGATCACCCTTGTACTCCGAGGCATGAACCTTGACCCATCGTATGGCGGTCTGAACATCATCAAGACAAGCCGGCCACCGGTGTTTTGGAGCCAGACGATAGTTGATTGAGAACCATGTGAAGTCGGCTTTTGAGAGAGGAGCAAACCATGGTGTGATATCGGCACTACTGCCCGGTTTCAGCGTGCCTCCCTTATCACCACCGCTCCACCCCCCTCCGTGAATCAGGATAGCGATGGGAAACGGACCTTTCCCTTCCGGAACGTGAGCATCCAGCAAGAGTTTCTCCCCATCTGCCTCCCCGTAGGGAATATCGCGCAGGAGTGTCGAATCGTTCGTAGTCACAGCATTACTATTGCCGGGGGGGACTGATTGCATGGAGGACGCTTCTTTCTTCAGCGAGGGAAAGAGCCTCAGAAACTCAACGGCAACCATTTGTCCGAAAATACGTCCACCTTCCTCCGTAAGATGCGTGGTATCGGGCTTCGGCGAAGTTGTCGGCCGGGCAGCGATATTTCCACCCTCCTTCTTTTGTGGCGTCTTGGGATTGAAGCGGGCTGATTCGTTCGGGCCAATCTTCTCGCAGTAGGCAGTACTAAGGGCATTCAGATCGATGAGCGGAACCTTTTTAACCGCGGCAAGATTTCGGATGGCCTCGACATAAGGGGTAAGCGTGGAGACGATCTTGCCATTCCCTGATTTGTCGAAATCCCGCCGGGTCAGGGAAGTGACCAGGATCGGAATCCCACCGATAGCTCGGACGTCATCAATATACCGCTCCATATTCTGATAATATGTTGTCCAAGGATCGGTTTCACGGTCAGGTCCCTTGCCGGGTTGGTCATTGTGACCAAACTGGATTAGGTAGTAGTCCCCTTTGAGTCCCAGGGCAGGTTCCCAGTGTCCCTCCGCTCTGAAACTCTTTGAACTGCGTCCGTTGATAGCCGTATTCACGCAGTCCACTTTACCGCACAAATATTTCCCAAAGCCCGCTCCCCAGCCGATGGCATCCGTAACCGTGGAATCTCCCACCAGAACTACCTTGGGAAGTGACAGGGGATGAGATGAAGAGACCGTAAGGTGTCCTGGGTCCGGCACACCGAGTAGTTTCTGCACTTCAATACCGGCCATGATAAAGGGGCCGACACCCTTTGGGTCATTTTCCACGACAGGCTCGCTCACGTAATAGTCAAACGAACCGTCACGCGAGCGCCCTAGGGAGTTTGTGTAGCCCAACCCTGCCACCTCGCAGATTTGAGCAAGGCTCACATCCCCCCCATTCTTCTCCCTCACAAAATTGTCAATAATGCCCCGGTAGCCTCTCATTGCCGGCTGGAGATACTTCTCGCGCGGCAGATATCCTTTGTTCATTCCCTTCGCCAGCGCATAGACAAACATGGAGGAGCCGGACGCCTCCAAATAATTTCCCGTACGCCCACCCGCATCGGTCACCTGCCACCAGACTCCAGTGGATGGATCCTGCCATTTCACGAGGCCATCAACAACCCTACGGAAGATTTCCAAAAGCTTACCTCTCTCCGGATGATCAGCAGGCAGGTAGTCGAGGGTGTCTACAATGGCCATCGCGTACCATCCGATGGCCCGACTCCAGAAATTTGGGGAGCAACCGGACTTCGGATCGGCCCAGGGCTGCACATGCTTCTCGTCCCAAGCGTGACGGAACAATCCGCTATCGGGATCATATCCATGGTGATCCATGATCATGATCTGCCTTGATGCCTCATCCGCTAGTGATGGAACCTTGAACGTGGAAGCGTAGTGGGCAAGGAATGGAGAGGCCATGTAGATACCATCCAGCCACATCTGGGACGGATACCGATTCTTGTGCCAAAATCCTCCGTCATCAGTCCTCGGTTGAATATCGAGTTGGGCTCTCAGTGACTCGACCGCCTTGGTCCATGACGGCCTCGATTCTCCCCGGTCAATTGCAGTTAGAAGGACGTTTCCCGGAAAAATGCTGTCCAAACTGGAATCACTCGGAACAAAACCACGGATCTTCCCATCCGCATCAATGTGAGTCGACACAACAAGCTCGCCGTATTCGGTATAAGATGGGTTCCCCGTGCACTCACCAAGTCGAACCAAGGAGAGAGCCAGGAGAGCCGAGGCGTAATCCCACTTTCCCCGTCGCCCAGACTCCGCCCAATGAATGGGATCTCCAAGACGCTTCATTTCTGAAGCAGCAATTTTCTCGGACCATCCTACCGGTGTATGCCCATGAAAATCGTCGAGCTTTCCTTCGTTTGCAGAGCAATCAACTCTGATGAAAAAAATCAACAGGATGAAAACTCGTAAGAGTCCGAGGGGAGACGTCATCGGAGGATGCTGTTCAAACCCTCTCGCAATGGCAAGAACTGCAACCCCCTCAAGGAACCGCGACGAGCACTGAAACGAACTTCAGACGATCAAGCTTTCCCACCGAAGGTGACGTAGTCGTCCACATCCAGCAGGTCGAACCACCCGCCGATATCTTCACGGGAAGGGGCGATCTTCTTCTGGGCCTCGTGCATGTACTCACGGGTCTCGACGGAGCTTGGAACTCGCCCCTCTTGCCATGCTGACCATGCCTTGATTTCGAGCTCTGTGTGCTTGTTGATGGCGCTGGCGTTAATCCATTCGAGGATCTCACCGTCTCCCTTGCCGGCTTTAAGTTCCTGAAGAAGAGCCTCGGGGTCAATCCCGGCAAACTTGATAAAGTGCTCATCGAGGGGGCAGTTGTAGTGATACTCACCGTTTGTTCCCGCAAGCTGGGCCCGGCCTTTATCAAGCATGCGTGGGAGAATCACATAGCCGCCGAGGCGGGTACGGGGACTGCGAGGAGGGCGAATAGTGAGGTTCATGGAATGGGTGATGTTGATTGGATTAGGAAAACAGGTGGGTTGGGTCCGACTACCGGCGGCGCTTGGCTCCGTAGCTGTAACCTTTGAGGGTGCGTGCGCCGCGGATATTCTTGAGGACCTTGGCGGCCTCTTCCTCCTGGAAGAGCATGGTGAAGAGGTAAGGGAAGTTTTCCAGTTTCTCGCGGGGAACTTTCTGGGCAATGAAGGTCTCAATCGCCTTCACGTGCGGAAGCTCCTCGGCTGTCATGATCGTGAAGGCATCACCCTCGGTCTGGGCACGGCCTGTACGCCCGATGCGGTGGACATAATCCTCGGGATGCTGTGGAACGTCGTAATTGATGACATGACTCACCCCGGCGATATCAATACCCCGGGCCGCGATGTCCGTGGCGATCATCACCTCATAGCGACCGGTCTTGAATCCATCGAGGGCATCCACGCGCTCCTGCTGGGAGCGGTTCGAGTGCATGACGGCAACCTTATGATTCTCGCTTTCCAACTGGCGGGCGATGCGGTCGGCACCATCTTTGGTTCTGCAAAAAATCAGCACGCTGTGATAATCGGTACGATCAAGCATGGCCTTGAGAAGGTCGAACTTCTGATCGGCAGCCACCGGATAGAAAGCGTGCTTGACGGTCTCGGCCGCAGAGCGACGCGCACCGATGGAAATCTTCTCGGGATTACGAAGACACCAGGAGGAGAGGCGTTCGATCTCCTCGGGAACGGTGGCCGAGAAAAGAAGTGTCTGGCGCTCCTTGGGACACTTTTCAACGATCCGTCTCACATCGGGAAGAAAACCCATGTCGAGCATCCGATCGACCTCGTCGAGGACAAGAATGGAAAGATCATCGAAACGGATCTCTCCCTGTTGGATATAATCGAGTAGCCTGCCTGGCGTGGCGACAATGATATCAGCACCCTTGGCGAGGGCTTCACGCTGGGCGCCGTAGCCTACTCCGCCATAAATCACGACGGTGCGCAGATTGGTGAAGGCCGCAAATTCCTTGAAGGCCTGCTCAACCTGAAGAGCGAGCTCCCGGGTCGGTTCCAGAATAAGGCAACGGGTCTTTCCGTTGGACTCCCTGAGGAGGCTCAGGATCGGAAGGCCGAAGGCAGCCGTCTTGCCAGTGCCGGTCTGGGCAGAGGCAATGATATCACCTCCCTTGAGAAGGACGGGGATGGCCTGTGCCTGAATGGGAGATGGCTCCACATAACCCATCCGTTGCGCGCCGTGGACAACGGCTTCAAAGAGTCCAAGATCCTGAAATGACATGAAGCTGGGAATTTAGCAGTTATCTGAGATCGCGCCAGTGAATAACATGCGGCAAATCCTTGAAAGCGATTGCGGCGTGGTATCTACCATGCATCCTCCAAGGAAGCGCCTGCCAAGTGTCTCCACCAATCTGTACGGGAATCGCCATAACATCCCCCCTCGCATCCGAATCGTTCGTTAAATGCTCGGAACGAACCCGGGTGGAGGAGAGCAGGGCAGCTAATCCCCTCCCATCGGCCTTGATTGCAGCTTCCCGACAGGTCCAGAGGGTGAAAAAACTTTCCTCACGGGATCGCTTATCCAGCTGCGCAAGAAAGAGGGATTCCTCCTGGGAAAAAAACCGCTCGGAAAGTCTCACCGGATCGAGACAACGATCATACCCATGTCCTGGTCCACGTCGATGTCCCCTCTCTAAATCAATGCCGCACTCCTCGGTTGAGAGGAGTGTCACAACCAGATCTCCGCTATGAGCCAGGGCAAGGTAGGGAACCCTCACACTCCCTTCCGCACCATCGGTGAGGTAAGGCTTGCCAGTATCTGCAATGGCCAGAGGAACCAAATCAGGCCGCACTCCGATCAATGGGGCAACTGTTCCCCTGATCAGGCGTCTTCCGGCGAGGAATCTCCGTCTGGAGTCATGGTGTTTTATTTCGATAGCTCGGGCTAACTCCCAAGGCGGAAGCTCGACCTCCCCGTAACAGTCGAGATCGCCCACGACGACAAGAGCCCCCCCATCGCTAAAGATCGCTTCGGGATGATTCTCTGTTAACGGGATAAAAAACTCCGGTATGGAGTCGCTATCGGCATCACTCATCTTGGCAATCAGGAGGGACGACCCGAGTTCACTTCACACGGTCTCTTTTTTCCTGTCCGGTAGAGATGGATCGCTTCGGCCGTCCCCTCACCCGCTTCAAGTTCGGAAACGTGGCCTCCAGCATTCAAGACCGATTCCTTGACCAAGGGATGTGCGTTTGAGGGGCAGGCAACCATTGCCGCCACGTTCCCATACAGCATGGAGAGATCGTTCTGATGGTCCCCGATGGCAAGGATCGACTCTACCGGCATGTCGAGGAGTCGCCTCAATTCTGCTAACGAGGTCCCCTTGTCATAAAGACGGTGACAGAACCGGAGGTAGATATTGCTGCGTTGATAGTTGAAGTCGGAGGGACGCTCCGACAAGGCAAGCATCCTTTGCGTGACCTCATCAAGAGTCTCCTCGGTATCGGTTACCAATCCCTCCGGCACTCCTTCACTATTGTGCAAGACCTTCACTCCAAGCGTGTTTGCTGCCAAATCCTCGATCTGATTAAAAAAAGGACCCGCTTCCTGAAAAAGAAGGTCATGATGCTCGGTGCAGATCCGGTTCCAGTCACCGTAGTCGCGCCAACCACCACTCCCGTCCGGTTGATAGATATGTCTCTCGCTGGTTAGGATGTAGTCAGGGGTCACGCCGAGGTCGAGAGACTCAATCCCGTTGAGAGCACTCTCAAGGGGACGGCCCGTATTCACCACCCAAAGTGATCCAGCACCCACAACGGCAGCAAGCTCATGAGCCAGTGTTGGAGCGCAACGATATCCCCACTTTCCACCGACAAGGGTGCCGTCAAAATCGGTACTGAGAAGTCGAATCAAGGACACCGCTCGATTCTCATCTCGCTCTAAGGGTGACGCAACCAACAAATTGAGTGCCTGCTGGCGGAAAGTTGCTAGTCTTTGGATATGAAATCCGCCTACGAACTTGCGATGAGTCGTCTGGAGAAATCATCTCCCACCCAACCCCTCACCGAAAAGCAGAAGCGGGAACTTGCAGAGATCGACTCCGAATATGATGCCAAGATCGCCGAGCGGAAAATCTTTCTTGAGAGTGAAATCGCAAAATCGCCGGAAGATCCCGTTGCGGGGGAGCAGATACGCCGACAGTTAGCCTCCGAGATCGCCACGTTCGAGGAGAAGAGGGATCTCAAGAAGGATAGGATCCGCCTCGGAAAGTCTGAGTAAGAATCGGAACGGTGGCATTGCTTTCGTCAGTTCCACCACCGCTTATCTTGTTCCACCGGCCTCGGACCAGAGCTTGCGCAGATCATTATCCACGAGGGACCCCTTGATCGGCTTAAGCCTGTCGAAGGCCTTCTTGATCACCAACCGGGCGAGATCAGGCCGACCCTTCACAATGAGGTAGTCGGCAAGAGGTCGGACGACCTTATAGAAGAAATCGCTCCCACCATTAGCCCCCTGAAGCATCACCTGACGGTCATACTCCCGAAGAGCTTCATCGGGATTCGCGGATTTGAGAAGTGGGCCGATCAGGTCCCAGGCAGCGGTCGCGCTCAGGTCAGTGCGTGCTCCAAAGCCACCCTTGTTCTCATGGACGATCTGCTGTGAGAGTTGCTTGGCTTCGGATTGATTACCCGACACCAGAGCCATCCGTACCAGTGCCTCCTGATGCTGTGCCTTGAGATCACGGTAACCTGAGAACTGCCTGATGGCCGATTCGTGGTGGGACTTCAACTCCGACGCAGGGGATGCTGTCCTCACGAGCCAGTCCTCCCTGGCATCCCAGAGATCCGGGTTATCGGGACAGGTGGCCACGGCACTCTTGATCGCCCTCCCCTCCCCATCAGCATCACCTCGTCGCCGGAAGTTCCAGGCCATCACCAAGTCCCTGCGCGCCGCATCCTGGGAGTCTCGGTTACCACGATGGCGTGTCAATTGATCAAGTCCGTGATCGGTGATTGGCGTCCAGCTCTGCGGATCGAGAGCCTCACCGGTCGTAAAGTTCTGCCCCTCGTATCGGCCCACGCTGAAGTCCCAGTTATCAGGACCCTTCAGAAAACCGACCCAAGCGTGACCTCCATCCTTTCCAAGTCCGGCAAAAAAGATCGTCGGGATGGCAAGCGCCTTACCGAGAACCGAGGCGTAGTAGGCCTGATCGACACAAATCCCTCCGGTCTTCTTGATTCTCGCAAGTTCGTAGGAACCCCAGGGCCACATGTACATGTTCTTGATCACCCTGCCCTGATCGTAGGAGATGGAGTTGAAGGCTTTTTGAGGATCCTGATGGGAGAGAACGGGGGCGTTGCGCACGAAATTGAACTCCGAGGGATCGAGTGGTGCATCGACCACATACTTAAGTTCGTCAACACCAAGGAGTCTGAGATCCCTCAGGAGCTTACCTGCCCTGAAAGCCGTGATCCACTCAGCGAAGAGCTCCTCGGGCTTGATCCTGACCCTTGGGACATCACGCTGTTGGACCTGATGGTGAGGCCAGAAGTCCGGCGCCGGTTGATCCATCACCACGGAAATGGCCATCGCAAGGGTTAGGAATTCTCTCCAGTCACCCGGATTGCTCTTCCAGATCGATTGGAGGTTCATCAGGACGCGGGGAGCAAAATCATCTTCGCTGAAAGAACGTGACCAGAGCGCCAGAAATTTTGGATCTGAGACCATGGCCGCGATAAAGTCCGGTTCGAGACGTGCGGCCAAGGGACCATTGGCTGGGGCAAATGGTTGGGTGACTAACCCTGCGAGGACTTTTCCAAGCATCACGGGATCTGAGCTGATCTGCTCCGTCACACGGTGCTGAAGATCGTCATAACGGCGGACTAACGGCGAACCGGGCTTGAGAATGGTCACCTTTTGAGGGTGTTCCTTCTGGAATGGCGTCCCCTGGGTAACAAGATTCGGGGAAGGCAAGGGGTTGGCGGGGGTGCCGGTAGTACCGACTTCGGCAATGAGGTGGCGCGAGAGCCAGCGCTTGGTCACAGAAGCCTCATCAGACTCCAGAAGGTCGATCCACTGATAAAGATCAACCCACTTTGCAAAATTCTCTTGGGAGCACGATCCCCTCACCCCACTTAGGGAGGGCTTCCAAGCTGCTGCCAAGGCATTCCCAAGCGAATTCCTAAGCTCTGGCAATCCTCCGGAACGAGCGACCGATGCAATCGCCTGATAATCCGGCGCAACAGAAAAATCAAATGAGGGAGGCGTCGCGACATCAACGGAGGCCTTCACTTCCGTCAGGAGGAAACCACCCAAAAGAATCAGGAGCAGGGGGAACTGGATCGGGTACCAGTTATTCCGGGGTGTCACCATTGCTGGACTTTCTGCAAACGAAACAGAACTTTCCAATCCTATTTCCGCCCACCTGAAGAACAGGAAGGGCATCTGACAACCCTACTCCGATGGAGAAGTTGCCTCCTGAGCATGGGCTTCCCCAGTCTCCACACTTGGCTCATTGGTCTCCACATCCTGAGACTCTGTGGAGTCAGAACTCTTGCCCTCGGCCTTGGCCTTTCGCTTCTCCTCCTTTTTACGCTTTTTCTCCATTTCCTTCCTGCGCTTCTCAAAGCCGTAATTGATTTTGACCATGGTCTTCTCCTTTGGGTTGGTTGTGTTGGTCTTAAACGTCGCCGTTCAGCCATCGGTTGAATTGTTCATCGAGTCTTGCGATCATCGCGGAGTGATCGCGGGCCATATCGGTAAATTGGCCCCACTTGAGGATATCCTTCGACTTGCCTGATCCCTCCGTCTCAAGGATGAAATCCTCAACTAGGTTTCCCTGCGAGGCGTAGGTGAAGCGAAGGTGTTCCTTGCAGAGATCGGCAGTCTGATTCTGCCTGTTTTTAGTGCCAATTCCCATTTTAGAAAAAAGTAAATTGCCTCTCCTTGGCGCTTAGAAAGTCAGGAGATGATTGGAACGGGAGCTGCAAACCTCAAAGAATCTACTCCATCAAGAACCTGTGTGCGAATAAAATCAGCATCGCTGATTGCATCACTTCCCCGGAGGCCTTTCTTGCATCATTTTGAAGTAATAACTTGCGCCTGCATATTTAACAGTCACCTTGAGGGTGTTCGATTTTTAATGATTCGTTGCATGGTGGGCCGCCGGTTGAGTTTCTCAAGGGTGGTTTGAAACCCGGTTCTCGGGAACGGCTCTGATGACCTGATTTCGTCATTAACCAAAATACAGACCATGAAACTATACGTAGGCAACCTCACCTTTAATGCAACCGAGAACGATCTCCGCGAACTCTTCGAGCAGTACGGCAAGCCGACCGAGATCGGACTTGTCACCGATCGCGAGACGGGCCGCTCACGCGGATTCGCCTTTGTCACGATGAGCAGCGCTGCCGAGGGAACCGCCGCAATCAGCGCCCTTGAGGGCAAGGACTTTCAGGGACGCAACCTGACAGTGAACGAGGCACGTCCACGCGAGGATCGTCCCCGCGGTGGAGGTGGTGGTGGACGTTCCTTCGGGGGCGACCGCGACCGCGGTTCTCGTCAGTACTAAGAAAGCTTCACACCAATCAAGCGGGACCACCACAAATGGTCCCGCTTTTTTGCGCCTTAGACTAATCCCTCACCCTCTGCCTCGGGAGGGTTACGGTTTCCCTTCTTACGCTGACGCTTTGGCTTCCCTGGGGGAGAGGGTTTCGAAGCCCCCTTCGAGGGGACCTCGACAACACGCTCCGCATTAATATCCAACTCCACATGGAAGATTGCATCCTCGGGCGTGTAGCCGGCATGAATATGCTGCATGAAGGCAGGAAAGTACCGGTCGATGGTGAAAAAAGCGGTCATGAAGAGCTTCTCAATGAGCGCAGGTGAGAGGGTCTGCTCGCCAATGATGTGTGTGATGTGGAAGCGAACCTCCCCATCCTTCATGTCCATCTCGAACTTACCGAGGGGCATATTGTAATTGGCCCGAGTGATCAGTTCGGCCACGGAGGGACGCAACTTCTCCTCCCGGACGTAGAACGGATAATATGAGGTCACCTGAATGTATTCCCCTCCATGGGTAATCCTGCAGTTGAACCGGAAGTTTGCATTCCTTCCACTCATGGTCAGCGTGACCCGAAACTCATCGTGCTCGGAGTTGTAGTTAAATTCCTTGAAATCGAGATAATCGATCACGGATTGGAAGGAAGCATATTGGTCGGGCATAATCGGAAGGGGAGAAAAAGTGAGTGTTGGACTAATACTTTAATAAACGAAGAAAGGGAGAAAAGAAAGCTGCCTGCTCATCTATTTCCCTTATAAGAACACTAAAAGGTACCAAATCAGGGCTTTTCTGAGTCTGAAGGTGAATTTAGCTTTTCCTGAGACTTGATTTCCCATGCAACACTTCACCGTCGAACAAATGACTCTCTCGGATCTGGAACTTGCCGCCGAATGGGCCGCAAGTGAGGGATGGAATCCTGGCCTCCACGATGCGCACATCTTTTATCAAGCCGATCCGGAGGGCTTCTTTGTTGGGAAAATCGATGGGAAACCAGTCGCCTCCATCTCGGCTGTAAGATACGGGCATGATTTTGGATTTATCGGTTACTATATCGTGGCTCCGGAGCTCAGGGATCACGGATATGGAGGACACCTGATCCTGCAAGCATCGCAGCATCTCGCCGGGTGCCGTAGCGTCGGCCTTGATGGAGTAGAGAGCCAACAGGCAAACTACGCACGCCATGGAGCACGCTATGCCCATGACAACATCCGCTTCGAGGGACATGGTCCCGGAGAAGCAATTCCCCTCCCCCCTGGAGCAGAAATGCTTCCTCTCGCAGAAATACAGTTTAATAGCGTTCTTGATTACGATCGGCGTCACTTCCCAGCAGATCGTTCAGGTTTCATGAACGCCTGGATCAATCAACCCGATTCCGTGGCATTGGGGATCCTTCGCTCAGGCACTCTTGCGGGCTTCGGTGTCAGGCGCCGTTCCGCAACCGGTTACAGAATCGGCCCTCTCTTTGCCGATGACCGTGAAGCCGCCTCTGCACTCCTTTCAGGACTCCGTCAGGGACTGGGAATTGAGGAGCCGTTTTATATGGATGTACCTGCATCCAATCTCCACGCCATGACACTCGCCGACAATCTCGGCCTGAAGCCTGCGTTTCATACAGCTCGGATGTATTTCGGTGAAACACCCGAGCTTCCGATTCAGGAGATTTACGGTATCACCAGCTTGGAGTTGGGATAGTCGCGCTCCAACCGAGCTTAGTGAAAAACCCCTGATCCCAGGTGGACAATTTCGGTCATCAATGTGATTAAAATCAGCATATAGACCCATTTTCCGGTGCTCTGAATCGTTACCAGTTTTGCTCCGATCAGGGATCCCGAAATGCTCCCGATTGAGACAGGAATGGCCCACGCCCAGGCAATCTGGCCTTTCAATCCAAACACGATCACGGAGAGCAATGTGGCGATACCAATAGTGAGGACCTTGATTGCGTTTGCCTGAGGTATTCGGAAGTTAGCCGCAAGCACCAGTGTAAGAAGGATGAAAACGCCCGATCCAATTACAATAAGGCCGGCCCAAAAACCTACCAAGAAGGATAAAAACAGAACCAAAGGCCCGATGGTAAGTTCAGATTGCTCACTAATCTGATGGAGCCAGCGATCCGGTTTCGCAACCATCAGCACCAAAGCTAAAAGCAGAGAAGCCAAGAGTACGTATCCGGTTACACGATCACTGATATAAGAGGCTGTCAGCGCCCCCCCTAAGGAACCTAAAACCATCGGCATCGAGATTTTAAAACCATCTCTCCACGGCATCGTTCCCGAACGATGAAATCTCCAGATCGCCGCTAAAAAACCCAACAAGACCGGGACATGGTTGGTGGTATTGGCGATCATCGGATGGAGCCCCAGTGCTATCATGGCGGGCAACTGAACAACGGATCCTCCTGCAGCGAATGTATTGATAAATCCACCCGCAATGCCCGCCAGGATCAAAAGCAGATGATGCAGCATCTGTCAGCGAGGAGTTAGTTGGGCAGGCGTCTTCCTACGCGCAATCCACCGCAGAAAAAGTCCGGCAGCAACAACGACCACGGCAAAGAGCCGCGCATTGGGCTTCATGATCAGCAATGTGAGCTCAAGTGAAAGCATCAGAAGAAAAGTGCTGAACATGATAATCCGCTCATGCCGCTTGATCAACTGTGTGAAGTCCGTGGACGTTGATCCCAGATTCATCGTGATCGCCCCCACGACTCCGACTGCGTAGAGGTCGGCTAGTTTGGAAATATCCCCCATGGAAAGAATCAGACCTGCCGGAATAATGATCGCAAGCAGCAATCCAACCATTGGTACACCCCGACGATTCAGTTTGTAAAACACTGGTGGAAGTTCGAGATCACGCGCCATCAAATGAGTCAGCGAACTGAGGGCGACCATCGCCGTATTGACTGCTGAAAGAAGGAGAAGTCCAAAGACGCCGCTGATGATCCAAGCCGCGATTGTCCCGGCTAATGGCCCAAATTGATTCCCAACGAAGACCTTGCCCATCTCTCGCAGCATGTAATCCCGGACACCCATGGCATCCATCGCGTTAACCTCACCATTGGTGACGCTCAGGCCGGGTAACGCAACCATGGCAAATCCGAGAAGGGAGGTCATCACGCAGACCTCTGCCATGATGAGGTAAATAGCCGGCTTAGAGGTGAAGTTGACGGAAGGATATTTGACTGAGGAATGGGGATCCAACTTCATCACACCTGTAGAGTTCGCAATCGCCTCGATCCCAGAGAGGGCCAGCATGATCACGACCAGATTCTCCCAGTTTTTCAGGAGCCCACCATGAGGCGATTGGATCATCCTCACGGCCTCCCCCAGATGAGGAATGGCAACAAGGCCGAGGATCATGACAACGGCCATTGTTGGAATGGAAATCCAGATGGCCAGACCGGCTGACTCCTTGGTTCCCCGGAAGTTGATGACGCCGAGGATCAGGATCGCCGCAAAGGCACACTCCACGGGATGTGAAACACCAAGATAATAGAATGCCGAGAGGGCACTGATTGCAGCGGTCACCAGATAGTCGGCCATCAGCAGGAAGGCTCCGATGGCCGAGAGTACTTTCGATCGGTTGCGAAGACTTGCATAGACACCACCTCCGTGCGGATAGAGTCGGCAAATGGTGAGGTAATTGTAGCCCACCAGAGCCGTGACGAGACTCATCACAAAGATTGGCCAGGGCGCGCTGTATCCACAGACCGCAAAAGCTAGCCCGATGACATAGGCCTTACTCGTCCCCCAGTCTCCGTAAAGGAGCGCGGCAGCACCTTTCCAGTCCACATTTCGGGGGCGCTCCCCGGGTTGAGCATGTCGGCGATGGTGCATCAGATCTTAGAACTTTAACCCTGCAGACCAGAAGATGTTCTGAGAGGTCAGGTTGTTGTTTCCTGCCACGGCGTTATAGAAGAAAGAGGTAACCTAGGGCAGAAGGGAGGGCGTTGCCACTGTCGTCGAGGTCCAATACGGGAAAAACTCACCCACAAGAAGGAGTGATAAGACGTTCGATTGTTTCATTAATAAGGACTTTTATTCCCTCTTTTAGGGAAAATATGTGTTGTTTTATCCGTCCAAATGTCTACCTGTCACTCCAAAAAACCTACTAGGGATTACCTGATAGAAGACGTCGATTAGGGAACTGCCGGAGGAGTATATACTCCTGGCGCGTGCGAACATTCCGTCAAACTCTGCGATCGCCTTCACAAAAGATTCTATGTAGCAAATCAAAAGTATTTTTTTGAAAAATGGAAATTCATTTACCGATCGAGTCCTTTGAGTTCCCCGTTGTCATCGTGGGAGGCATTCATGGGGACGAACCCGCAGGCAATATTGCTGCCAAGGAGTTCGCTGGAAAAAAAGGTGTCGTGGTTGTCTCCGATGTGAATCCGACCGGAAAAAGGAGATTCCATGGCATTGATCTGAACAGACATTTTGGCCTGAAAGATTCCCTCCCCATCGAGGATATGCTGCTGACAAAAATCACGGAACTAAAGCCCCGAACGGTGATCGCCCTCCACGAGGATGACACCTCCGATGAAGTCTACGCCTATTGCAGTTTAGGCTTGGTCAACATGGTGAAAACAGCTTTGAAAAGCCTCCATGCGCCGTTAGCTAAATCTGCGATTGGAGACCGTGCCGACGAGGGAGTTATCACCCAGGGGCATCTGCCATGCCGCGGAACCTTGGAACATCAACTGAGACACCGGCACATTGAAAACTGCACCATTGAAACGCCGGTAAAAAAACATCCCGTCCACGAAAGAGTCGAGCTACACAAGCACATGGTCAGCGCCCTTCTGAAACACATCTATCCCTTTTCCTAGGGAGTCCCCCCCGCATG